>SBEK01000008.1 GCA_009668925.1 Deltaproteobacteria bacterium | reverse complement strand
GCTTTGTTATTAACCGGATATTATTAATGTTCCATAAATTGCTGCAGCCTGAAAGGCACCTTGACAATCTCCCAAATATAATTACTAACAACTAGTGAATTAAAAACAGGAACGGTTTTTCGGAGGCGGCTTTTCACGACCTGACCGACGGATTATATTAAAGAGGCAAAGTTAATATTTTGAAATGGAGGAACAAGCAATGAAGAAGACACTTTTGTTCGTGGCGGTGATGATTTTTGCAATGACCTGCAATCTGAGTTTTGCCAAAGACTATGAAGTTACGAAAAATGTTGGAGACCTTGCCGTCTTCGTGGCCATTGACAAGAACCCGCCCGTGACCGGCGACAACAAGATCACCGTAGCGATCAAGGATGCGGCGGGGAAACCGGTAACGGATGCTTCGGTTGCCGTCGACTACGGAATGCCGGCCATGCCCGGAATGGGCGCGATGAGTTACAAGACGACGACCGCGCCGAAAGGGGATAAATACCTCGCCACGCTCAATTTCTCGATGGCCGGACCCTGGTATGTCAGTATCAAGATTACCCGCGCAGGTAAAACGCAGACGGCCAGATTGAATATCGATATCCGGTAAGGACCCTTCCGGAGTGCGGCCTTCCTCCGGACACACGAATGTCCGGAGGCGCTGTGGTATGAAACGCGCTTCATATGGGCGGCAGCAGTGATGAATGGGCTCAGACTGCGGCGCGGCCGGCCGAGGAGATCCTTCTTTCGAGGATCGCCAGCGACCGGCTGGCGGCGGTCTTCACTTTTTCGGAGTAAGGGTTCAGTTTGAGAAATGTCTTTGATTGGGCAATTTCCGAAAGCAGGGCAATGGCATCGGCCGATCCGATGGTTCCCAGAGCCAGACAGATTTTTTCTTCCAGGGTCATTCTGGCCACGGTGATGATGAGCGGCCTGTTTTTGAGCAGTTCAATGAGAGCCCCGACGGCATCGATGCTTTTGGCCTGACCCAGGGCGTCAACAATGCTTGCTTTGATGTCGTCGTCGGCGAGAGACAATGCGTCAAGCAGGAGGCGGCTCCTTTGACTGCCGCCGGTCTTGTAAATGCTTTTAAGCGCTTCCTGGCGCAGTTTGTCGTTCTTGTGCGTCAAGAGCGGCGCCAGCATCCGGGCGCTGTCTTCATTGCCGATTTGTCCCAGCAGATAAGCGAGGTTTCTCAAATAAAACCAGGGCGCTTCTTTGGGAATCCGTTTGACGACAAGGGGCAGGGCCCTTTCCCGCGCGGACCCGATCAGGTGCAGGATTCGGATGCGTGAGGCGCTGTCGGTGTTCGTCTTGAGTTCGTCCAGGAGATCTTCGACAGCCGTATCGCCGAACGCCGTGAACAATCGCCCGGTATCTTCCCGTATCTGACTGTCCGGCGAATCGATTTCACCAAGCAGGATGTCGATGTTGGCAGGAGTTGCCATCTCCGAGATTGCGGCGCGCGCCATTTCGATGATGGCTTTTGTTTTTTCCGGATCATCGGCAACGGCGCGGAATGCGACGCCATATTTCACGGCTTCGGAAACCTTTCTTTGCGACAAGAGGTCCTCGGCCGCCTTCTTCATTCCTAGACAGATTTTCTGATACTCTGGAGAAAAAACAGTCTCATAGCGTATCCAGGCGACAAGCGGCAAAGAAAGTTTTTGAATGACTTCATTATTTCGTTCGGCCGGGAGGCGCTCCAGGATGCTGATCAGACTTCGGGCGGCGCTTAAGCGGACGTCCGCGTTATCGTTCATCAGATTAACGGCCATGCGTTCCAGGAGGTTATCCACGACCTCCTGCTCTTTTTGCGCGACGAGCTGCTCGATGATCTTCGGCAGAACGGACATCAACTCATCATCCAGCAGGGTGCGCGTATCCTGCAGGCGGAGGCTGAATTTCTCAGCAACCTGCAGGAGTTTGTCTTTGGAGCCGTTTTGCATGTTGCCGGCCGAAGCCTTATTCCCGTCCGAACCGGCAAGGCCCGTCTTCCCCCGCGTCAACTCGGCCATGAGGTACTGAAGAAGCAAACCGCCGAGCAGGGATTCCATGTGCTTGGTCGTCATTTGCCCGGTCAGGGCCGGATCGGCCGCCAGCATGGCCTGACCGACGCGCTCGGAAAGGAGGGTGCGGCTCTCGTCGTCAAGCCCGACGGCAATCTTATCGACGAGGGAGAGCATGCTGTTCAGGCCCTCCGAGAGCTGCGTGCCGGTCATCGCATCCTTTTGGGCCATCATTTTTGCCAAACCGGCCTTGAAGGCTTCGGCCAGCGCCTCCGGGTTTGCGGCCATTTCCCTGAACTCGGGAGACGCCGGATCCATACCGGGACGGGCTGCGGCAAAAAGATTCGTGATCTGATCACCGGCGGCGCCCACGCCCGCCGGGATTTGACGATCCTTGTCGATCGCCACGTATATTTTCTGATCCAACAGAACATGCGGGATTTTTTGCAGGCCGAGTTGGGCGGCAAGGCCGCCGTCCGCGAGGACGCTCTCGGATCCACGGGACAAAAGAAAGACGAAGCGCTCCAATTCGTCTTTTTCCAGCCCCCGGCATAAGGTTAAGCTGCTCAGGCCGAAGTCAAGCAGGATATTGATGAACGAAACGGTGTGCGGTTTTTCCTGATCCTTCTGAACGAGCGATTGGCCGTCGATGAGCAGGGCTTTTTCCGATTCGGCAAAGACGATCTGTGCATTTTGGGTAAGCAGGGCCGTGAGGGCTACGTGAAGCTTTTCGACAACTGACAAAACGGATGCGCTGGCTCGCGGATAAAGCCGCACATTCTTAATGGCCGTATTCAGCAGGGCCAGGACATCAAGTGCCTTGGTAGGGACGTCTTTATCCTCCATCCGTGCTCCCCGGCTTTCTCCCATCGTTATCGATTCCTCGGTGCTGAACCCTCGTCATCGGGCCCGGGAGAGGCCTCGTCAATTTAAGGATACCATTATCGTCAGAACGATCATAAAAGATGCGAAGATAAGAAGTCAAGGAGTTTGTCGGTGCTCTGAAAATAATCTCTTGACAAGCGGCGTTCTCTCGTTTATACAGAGCCGCAATTGTAAAGACAGGTATTTTCAATGAACAGACAGATGAATGCAAACAGTAATACGTTCGGCTTTTGGTTTTATTACTATGACGCATCGGTCTGCCTGTCGCTTTGGAGGACTTGGTAACGTAACAAAAAACCAAAACAGCCATGGGTAGATCGAAAGCGAGCCGCCCATGGCTTTTCAGTTTTAAAAGGCCATGGCGGCACAAGCCATGGCCTTTTTTCATTGAAAGGGGAACTTATGATTATTGTCATGAAAAGCCACGCAACGGAAAAACAAATCGGGGATGTGATTCAATGGATTGAATCCGTCGGCTACAAAGCGCATCCCTCCAGCGGGGTGGAACGCACCATTATCGGAGCGGTCGGCGACCAGCGGGATAAAAATGTCCTGAAGTATGTGGAATCGCTTCCCGGGGTCGAAAGAACCATGCCGATTTTGAAACCTTACAAACTGGCCAGCCGGGAATCCCACGAAGGCGACACCGTCATCAACGTCGGATCGATTGCCGTCGGCGGGCCGGAGTTCATTGTGATGGCGGGTCCCTGCGCCATTGAAAGCGAAGAGCAATTATTGGAGAGCGCGTATGTTGTCAAGAAAGGCGGCGGTCAGATTTTGCGGGGCGGCGCTTTCAAACCGCGGACTTCACCCTACAGCTTCCAGGGGATGGAAGAAGAAGGACTTAAAGTCCTGGATCAGGTCAGTAAGAAGACCGGTCTGCCGACCGTGACAGAAGTGGTTAATCCGGCGGATGTCGATTTGGTCGAATCGTATGCCGACATGCTGCAAATCGGCGCGCGCAACGTTCAGAATTTCGCGCTTTTGAAAAAAGTCGGTCAGGCGCGCAAGCCGGTGCTGCTCAAACGCGGCATGATGACCACCATTGAAGAATTGCTGATGTCGGCCGAATATATTCTGTCGTCGGGCAATCCCAACGTTATTCTCTGCGAACGCGGCATCCGGACGTTCGAAACCGCCACCCGCAATACGCTGGACATCAGCGCCGTACCCGTGCTGAAGGAACTGACGCATCTGCCGGTGGTGGTCGACCCGAGCCATGCGGCGGGCAACTGGAAATATGTCATTCCGCTCGCCCGGGCTGCTGTGGCCGTGGGTGCGGACGGGATTATCGTGGAAGTGCATCCGGACCCGGCGAAAGCAGTGTCCGACGGCGCTCAGTCTTTGAAACCGGAAAAATATTATCAGATGATGGACGACGTGCGGGCGCTGGCCGGCGCGATGCGCGCTTGAAACGACGGAGTTTTTATGAGAACACTGAAAGTCAATCTGGATAAGAAGACGCTGTCGTCGCATGATATCCGCATCGGCCGGAATATCCTGGACCGGATGATTCTTCTGGTTGCCAAAAACCACAAAGCGGCGCGCTACGTGATTGTGACCGACAGCAATGTGAACCCGATATACGGACAGGCGCTTCTCGGAGCTATGAGGCAGGCGGGTTTGCCGGCGGCAGTCCTGGAAATTCCCGCCGGAGAGGCGTCCAAGACGATGTCCACGGTCCTGGAAATCACCGGCCGACTCCTGGCTCTCGGCGCCGACCGGGAAACCCTGCTTGTTGCTCTGGGCGGCGGCGTCGTGGGCGACTTGACGGGTTTTATCGCGTCGGTGTATATGCGCGGAGTTCCCTATATTCAGATACCGACCACCCTCATCGGTCAGGTAGACAGCGCCGTCGGCGGGAAAACGGCCGTAGACCTGCCCCAGGGGAAGAACCTGCTCGGAACATTTTACCAGCCGCGGGCGGTGTTTGTTGATTTGGATTATCTCACGACGCTGCCTCCGAAAGAGTACCAGAACGGCCTGGCTGAAATCATCAAATACGGCATGATCGAAGACGACAAGCTGTTCAAGTTTCTGGAAGAAAATATGGAAGAGATCAAAAATCGCGATGCCGGCCACCTCGCGAAGATTGTCGAAACCTGTCTTCGGATCAAAAAATCGATTGTGGAAATCGACGAACGGGAACAGGGACTGAGGCGCATTCTCAATTTCGGCCATACGCTGGGGCATGCCCTGGAAGCCGCATCGGATTACACGCTCTCGCACGGCGAAGGCGTGGCGCTGGGCATGATCGGCGCGGCGCGTCTTTCGGCGAAGATGCATTATCTTCCCGACAAGGACCTGGACCGTTTGGAGAAGGTTATCGCCGCGGCGGGACTGCCGACGCGGATCGGCGCTGCTCCGGATTTGCCAACCGTTATCGATCGCCTGAAAATGGATAAAAAGAAAAAGGACGATGTTGTCCATTTTGTTCTGGTCAAGAAGATAGGCCTGCCGTTCATCAACGGCGGCATCAGCGACGGAATGATTGCCGGGGTTCTGGAGGAAATGAAAGCATGAAGCCGTCTCTGGACAAGCTGCGAGAAGACATGAGAAAAAAAGACCGCGAGCTTATCAAGCTGCTGAACGATCGCTCCCGGATTTCCGTTAAAATCGGTCAGGTGAAGGGCCGGACGGGACGGGAGGTTTATGATCCGGCTCAGGAAGCGCGTGTCCTCGATTATCTGCATGATCTCAACGAGGGACCGCTCTCGGACCGCCAGATCACATCGATTTACCGAGAGGTCATCTCCGCGTCGCGTGACCTGCAAAAGCCCATGAACGTTGCCTGCCTGGGGCCGGAAGCGTCTTTCACCCATCAGGCCGCCCGTCTGCATTTCGGCGCATCCGCCCGCTTTTGGCCTCAGCCGGGGATTGCCCGTGTTTTCGACGAAGTGGAGAAAGGCTCCGTCGAGTGGGGCGTCGTCCCCGTGGAAAATTCACTGGAAGGATCGGTAAACGTCACACTGGACCGGCTGGTGCTGACCCCCCTGAAAATTCAGGCGGAGACGTATCTGCGCATCAGCCAGTGTCTGATCGCGCAGGCCAAGAGCATGAAGGGCATCAAAAATGTTTATTCTCATCCGCAGGCGCTGGCCCAGTGCCAGGCCTGGCTCAGAGCCCATCTGCCCAATGCCGTACTGGGAGAGATGGAAAGTACGGCGGCGGCCGTGCAGATGGTGCGGGGGAAAAAAGCCGCCGCGGCGATCGGGAGCGATCTGGCAGCAGCGACTTACGGGATGAATGTGCTGGCCCGGGGCATTGAAGATAATCCGTCCAACACCACCCGTTTTCTGGTCATCGGAGGTGCGTCGGAAGAATCAGACGCTACAGGCGACGACAAGACGTCGATTATCTTTGCGACGCCGGATGTGCCGGGCTCGCTGCATCGGGCGTTGACTGCTTTTGCCAAACGCAAAATCAATCTGGCCAAAATCGAATCGCATCCGGCAAAAGGAAAAATGTGGGAGTATCTTTTCTTTGTGGATATGATTGGGCACAGGCGCGATAAACCCGTGCAGGATTCCCTGCGGGAACTCGGGGACAAAACCGTATTTATGAAAATACTGGGCTCTTATCCGCGGGCGAAGGACGGACTATGATTTGTATACCCATTACGGACCGCACGCATCAGGAGGCGCTCCGTTCCATCGGCGAAAGCGCGCCGGCGGCGGATGCCGTCGAACTGCGGATGGATCTGATTGCCGATGCGGATCTGGACCAATTAATCGCCGCCGCCCGCCGCGCCTCCGACCGCATTAAAATTATTGTGACCTGCCGCAGCCCCGAAGAATCTTTTCCGCCCAAAGACGGCGCGGTACCCGGGCGGACGTCTCCCCGTCCGGCAAAAGACAAGATGGAATTGCTCAAGCGGGCCGCCGCGCTGGGCGCGGATTTTATCGATATTGAACTGGCCTGCGGAGAAAAGGCGATTCGCGAGCTGCACGCTTTTTGCCGCCGGCGGAAAAGCGCCACACGGCTGATCGTCTCCTGGCACGATATCTCCAGGACGCCTCCGCTTTCCAGACTGAAGGAAATCTTCCACAACTGTGCGGACGCCGGCGCCGACGTGGTCAAGGTTGTTCCGTATGCACGGAATTTGAATGATAATTTAAAAGTGCTGAGCCTGATTCTTTACGCCAGAGAGCGCCGTCGGGAAATTATCGCCATGTGCATGGGGGAGCTGGGTCAAACGAGCCGGGTGATGGCGCCGCTGTGGGGGAGCTTCCTTAGCTTTGCCGTTATGCCCGGCGGGACAGAATCGGCGCCCGGTCAGTTGACGGTGGGCGCCATGAGAGAAATCGAGCAGCTGCTCAGGAGGCGGGAGCGACATCCGCAGCCGGGGCCGCCTCCCCAAGCTGCGAACTTTGTCCTTCTGGGGAATCCCGTCGGTCACAGCCTGTCGCCGCTCATGCATAACAAGGCTCTGCAGGCGATGCAGATCGCCGGAAGCTACACGGCATTTTGCGTGAGTGATCTGGCGGCGGCCGTGGCCGGAATCCGGGGCCTGAATATCCGTGGAGCTTCGGTCACGATTCCGTTTAAGACGGCGGTGATGGAATATCTCGATGAAATCGACGCGGATGCGGCGGCCGTAGGCGCCGTCAACACCATTGTGAATGATCGGGGAAGGCTGACCGGCTGCAATACGGACTGGCTCGGTTTCATCCAGGCGCTTGGCGACAAGATCGATGTCGCCGGAAAGACGTTCGTGATTATCGGGGCGGGGGGTGCGGCGCGGGCTGCCGCCTTCGGCATCCGGAAAATGGGCGGCACGGTGATCATTCTCAACCGGACAGAGGCGAAAGGAAAAGCGCTGGCCCGGGAGTTTGATGGCCCGTTTTATCCGCTCACCGCGGTGGGTAAGATCAAGGCCGATGTTCTGATCAATACGACGTCCGTGGGGATGTACCCGAACATCCATCAATCACCGGTTGCCCAAGCGGCCCTGGCCCATTACGAGACGGTGGTGGACGTGATCTACAATCCGCTTGCGACCCGTCTGCTCCGGGACGCCGCAGCTGAGCGACGACGAACCATCTCCGGACTGGAAATGTTTGTGCGCCAGGGCGCCGCGCAGTTAAAATTATGGACGGGAAAGGATGCGCCGCTTGCACTCATGAGAGAAACCGTCCGGGAAAGGCTGGCGCCGTATGAAATGTAATCCGGGCCCGCAGAATTCAGCGGCCGCAGTCGCAGTTCCCGGCTCCAAGAGTTTGACGCAGCGGGCTTTGATCGCCGCGGCTTTGGCCCGGGGGCCGTCATCGGTCCGCCACGCCCTGGTCGCGGAGGATACGGTACATTTAATCGCCGGATTGAAAAAGCTGGGCGCGCGTATTGAACCTGTCGAGGACGGATTTTCGGTGATCGGCACGGGCGGGGCCATTGCCCATCCGGCGGACGGGATATTTCTGGGCAACAACGGAACGGCGCTCAGGTTTCTGACGGCGCTGGTCTGTCTGGGGCGGGGACGTTACCGGCTTACGGGCGAAAAGCGATTGCAGGAAAGACCCGTCGGGCCGCTGGTTTCAGCGCTTCAGGAAATGGGTGTGGCAATCACCTGCCGCAATAACTGCCCGCCGGTTACGGTTACGGCCGACGGCCTCCGGGGCGGCCGCATTACCCTCACGGATATTGAGAGCTCGCAGTATGTATCAGCGCTTCTTTTGTGCGGACCTTACACGGCCCAGGGCATCTTGCTGACGCTGGAAGGCAGTGTCGTTTCCACGCCCTACATCGATTTGACGATCGACGTCATGAAGGCCTTCGGAGCGGGCATTCTGCAAACCGGGGATCGGGAGTACAGCGTTGGCACGGAAGCGATTTACACCGGCCGGGACTACACGGTGGAAGGGGACGCCTCCAGCGCTTCCTATTTTTTCCTGGCGGCGGCGCTTATGAAGCGGCCGATTCGCGTTTACGGCGTCCGGAGAAAAAGCGCCCAGGGGGATATCCGCCTGCTCGATATCCTCGAAGACCTGGGCTGTCTGGTTACAGAAGGTGAAACCTGGGTGGAAGTGTCGATGAGTAAGGATCTGGCTTCCGGAGACAGGACGTTTGATCTGGGCGATATGCCGGATATGGTTCCTACGGTCGGCGTACTGGCGGCTTTCCGCAACGGCCGGACTCTGATAACCAATGTCGCGCATTTAAGAATTAAAGAAAGCAACCGGCTGGCGGCGATGGCGGCCGAACTCAGCCGCATCGGTATTCAGGCCCGGGAACTCCCGGACGGCCTGCTGGTCGAGGGAGGAAGACCGCATTATGCCCCTATTGAAACGTATAACGATCACCGGATCGCCATGAGCTTCGCCATTGCCGGGCTGGTTACACCCGGCATTGAAATTGCCGATAAGAAATGCGTGGACAAATCCTTTCCCGGATTCTGGACGGAGCTTAAGAAACTATGAAAGTCTTTCTCATCGGCTATCGGGCCGCGGGGAAAACAGCCGTCGGCCGCCTCTTGTCGCGAAAACTGAAGATCCCCTTTGCGGATACGGATCAAATGGTCGAAGCGGCAACCGGTATGCCCATTAAAGACCTGGTGGCCCGCGAGGGGTGGGATGCCTTCCGAAAAAAAGAAACGGAAGCGATTGCTTCGCTTCACGGCGCGGGTCTTGGCGTCGTGGCCACCGGAGGCGGCGCCGTCTTGTCGGAGGCCAACCGAATCATGCTCAAAGAAATGGGTTCGGCGATTTATTTGAAGGCGCCGTCGGACCGGATTGTCGAACGTCTGCAACGCGATGCGCAGGGATCGGGTGTCCGGCCGCAATTTACGGCCGGATCTCTTGAAGACGAAACGAGGGCCATGCTGGCTTTGCGCATCCCTGTCTATGAAGCAGCGGCGGATTTCACGGTGGACACAAACGGCAAAGGTATTGTACAAGTAAAAGACGAGATTTATCAGCTGCTGCTTAACGCGGGCCTTGTCGCTGATATCGACCAAAGAAGAAAGCAACTGAGACGTAAGCAAAGTGGTGGGAGCAAGAATGGCCGGTAATACATTTGGATCAATATTCTGCGTCACGACCTGGGGGGAGTCGCATGGGCCGGCCCTGGGCGCTGTAGTCGATGGCTGCCCGGCGGGTCTGGAATTGACCGAGGCCGATATTCAGCGGGAGCTGGACCGCCGCAAGCCTTCCGGAGCGGCCGCTTCAACGCCGCGCAGTGAAAAGGATCAGGTAGAAATCCTGTCCGGCGTTTTTGAAGGCAAAACGACCGGCACACCGATTTCGCTCATCGTCCGCAACGCCGACGCCCGACCTGCGAGCTACAGCGATTTCAAAGATATCTTCCGGCCGGGCCACGGCGATTTTACCTACTTCAAGAAATACGGCATCCGCGACTGGCGCGGTGGAGGGCGTGCATCGGGCCGGGAAACCGTCGGCCGCGTTGCCGCCGGAGCGGTCGCCCGGAAGGTCATTGCCGCTTGGGGGATGGAAGTTGTCGCGTACACAAGAAACATCGGCGGGATCGAAATCGACCGGGCCGCGGCGGCGTCTTTTCAGGATTTGAAAACCCGTGTCCATCACAATGTCCTGTTTTGCCCCGACCACAAGGCTGCGGCGGCGATGGAAGCCAGGCTTGCGGCCGTCCGGAAAGAAGGCGACACGCTGGGCGGCGTTGTGGAAATTATCGTGCACGGGTGTCCGCCGGGCCTGGGTGAACCGGTGTTTGATAAGATGGATGCGGATCTGGCGAAAGCCCTCATGAGCATCGGCACGGTGAAGGCCGTGGAGATCGGCGACGGCTGCGCCGTGGCCGGGAAAAGAGGTTCCGAAGTTAATGATCCGATGCGTGCTGCGGGATTTGCCAAAAATTCCGCGGGCGGCTCTCTGGCCGGCATCACAACGGGCCAGGATATCGTCTTGCGGGTCACCTGCAAACCGATTCCATCGATCGCCCTGCCGCAGCAGACCGTGGACAAGGACGGCCGGGAGCTTTCCATCGAAATACAGGGACGGCATGATATCTGTGTTATTCCGAGAATTGTACCGGTGTGTGAAGCCATGGTCTGTCTTGTGCTGGCGGACCACGCGCTGCGCCAGAGGGCTTCGAGCTGATGAAACGGATTACGGCGGGAATTATCGGTGGAACAAATGGCATGGGCCGCTGGCTGGCCGGGCTCCTCGCCGATGCAGGCTGTGCGGTTCATGTCACCGGGAGGAAGACAGCCCTGACGGCAAAGCAGGCGGCGAAAATCTGCGATGTGGTCGTGGTATCCGTGCCGATTGCCGCAACCGCCTCCGTGATTAAAGACGTTGCCCCGCTCTTGAACGAAAACCAGTTATTCATGGATTTGACATCGCTCAAAGAAGAGCCCGTGGCGCTGATGCTCGCGCATTCCCAAGCCAGCGTCGTCGGCTGCCACCCGTTGTTCGGACCATCCGTTACCGAATCCGCCGGCCACAATATCGTCTTATGCCGGGGGCGCGGAGATGCCTGGTATGTGTGGATTAAGGCGATCTTTGAGAAAGCCGGCTACCGGCTTCTCGAGCGGACGCCCCGGGAGCACGACCGGATGATGTCCGTTGTTCAGGTTCTCAATCACGCGAACACCATCGCCCTGGGCCTGGCGATTGCCGAAAGGGGAATCCCGCTTGCTGAGCTCAATCTTTTTTCCACGCCTATTTTTAGAACCAAAATGGCTATTGTTGAAAAGATCTTCACCGAAAACCCGGAACTCTACGCCGACATCATTGCCGGAAATCCCGATGCGGACGAGATCCTGCAAACGTACGAGCGGGTTATCCGGCAAATCCGGGCTCTGGTATCTCCGAACGACGGTGAGAAATTGAAGGAAGCCATCACCGCCGCCGCCAAGAAGTTGTTTTGACGCCGTCTCGAATTTTTCCCTCAATAAAAATGCTGATTTTCGCCGGAGCGAGAATGAACCGGAGCGGAACTTTCCGTCGACGGCGGGCGTCCGGAGTCAACGGTTTTTTCTTTTTGATTTTTGAGGGACATGGTGTATGAAAATTTGCAATACGTTCACAAACCTTGAGGAGCAGGAACGGACCTATGGAGAAAGAAACAGATCAGGTTGCCGGCATGATTGCACAGGCCGGGAAGGTTGTCGTCTTTACGGGCGCCGGCATCAGTACGGAGTCCGGCATTCCTGATTTTCGGGGCCCGAACGGCCTCTGGACAAAATATGATCCCGATGATTTTACGATCGACAAGTTTCTGGGATCCCACGCGCAGCGAAAGAAAATGTGGGAGCGGCTGCGCGAAGGCGGATTCATGGACGAGGCGCAGCCCAATGCCGCACATTACGCTATTGTGGAGCTGGAAAAGATGGGCAAACTCGCCGCGCTCGTTACTCAGAACGTGGATAATCTCCACCAGAGAGCGGGAAGCAACCCCGAACTCATCCGGGAGCTGCACGGCAATATGCAAATGCTGGTTTGCCTGAATTGTCACCAGCGTTATCCCATTTCGCTCATCAGGGAACAATACGCCGATTCCGAAAATGTTCCGGCCTGCGATTACTGCCGCGGTATTCTCAAGCCCGATGTCATTTTTTTCGGCGAGGCGCTGCCGCAGCAAACCCTGGCGCGGGCCATGCGGGAAGCAGGGGAATGCGATCTGATGCTGGTGATCGGCTCCTCGCTGGTTGTGTATCCCGCTGCTTATGTTCCGGTCCAGGCGAAACAGGCGGGCGCGGATCTGGTGATCATCAATAAAGGACCGACGGAGCAGGATCATCTTGCCGATGTGCGCATCGACGCCTCCGCGGGCGAAACGATGACAACAATTTTAGAAAGACTGAAGAAGGCTGTAGCTATTTAGACTGTAGGCTGTTAGGTTTATTTTGAAGGGCGCTCCGCGCCCATCCATTAATCCTAACAGTCTAAAAGCCTACAGCCCATGAGGCTATCTTTTCATGTGCTTAATCATTTTTGCATACAATGTTCATCCGAACTATCGACTGATTCTGGCGGCCAACCGTGACGAGTTTTATGAACGACCGTCCGCTCCGGCTGATTTTTGGGCCAAACATCCGCAGGTGCTGGCGGGGATAGATCTGAAAGAGAAGGGCACATGGCTGGGCGTGACGAAGGGCGGCAAATTCGCGGCCATCACTAATTACCGTGATCCGGCCTCCTGGAAAGAGGATGCTCCGTCCCGAGGCGGACTGGTGAGCCGGTATCTGACCGGTTCATCCCCGGCTGAGAAGTATCTACAGCGGATTTCCGCACGGGCTCCCGAGTACAACGGGTTCAACCTGCTGCTCGGTGACACGAGGGATATTTTTGTCTACTCCAACCGCGGGTCGCTGCAAAAACTTACGCCGGGGATTTATGGATTGAGCAATCGGCTGCTTGACACCCCCTGGCCGAAAGTCCGCCGGGGCAAAAAGCTCCTCATGGCTGCTTTGGACAAGAAGGGCGCCGAACTGGAAGAGGCGCTGTTTGCCGCGCTTGCCGATCGCCGGGTCCCGCCGGATAGCCAATTGCCGGAAACCGGCGTGAATCTGGAATGGGAAAGGATGCTGTCGCCGATGTTTATCGCAAGCCCCGTCTATGGAACGCGTTCATCGACGATTCTGCTGATCGGCAGGAATAAAAGAATAAAGTTTGTGGAAAAAGTCTATGACGGAGAAAAGGAACCCTGGATGGTGAGCCGGTTTTCTTTTCTGGAGGAGTCCCGGTAAATGCCCCCGGAAAACACCAACGCTTATCCCGAGAGGCCGCGTGTGGGCGTGGGCGCCGTCGTCATCCGTGACGACAAAGTCCTGCTGGTAAAGCGGGCGGGGGAACCGAATAAAGGGCTCTGGGCCATCCCGGGCGGAACGCTGAAGCTCGGCGAGACGATGCGCGAAGGCGCAGCCCGGGAAATTCTGGAAGAAACCGGCGTCACGATCGCGGTGGGCGAATGCATCTATGTTTTTGATCTGATCGAGCGCGACCCCGACGGCAAGATTAAATTTCAATTTGTCGTCGTTGATTTTGCCGGACTCTACGTCAAAGGCGAACCGAAAGGCGCGGATGATGCCGAAGAGGCCGGGTGGTTCGGGCCTGAGGAATTTTTCGATCTGCCGGTATCGGAAAACACGCGGAAGATTCTGCATTCGACGGGGTTTCTGATTTAATCCCGCTTTGCGGGACGAGTGACAGTTCTCCGCAGTGAGCTTAGAAACAACAGGTTCACTTCATGCCTCCGCAGCTTGCTGCGAGGCGGTTGATAGCGTTTTCAATCAGGAGGTCGCTATGAAGGTTGTTTATTCCGAAGAGTATCAGCAGGTTTATTCGTATGATCCCGCATCCAATCCCGGAAGAATTGAATCCATCGCCTTCGCGCTTTCGGGCAAGGTGGATTACATCGAGCCAAGGCCTGCTTCCGAGGAGGACATCGCGGCCGTGCATACGCCGCGGCACATCGCGGAAGTCAGGCGCGAAGGGGTCTATGATATTGCCGCACTTGCCGCCGGCGGCGCCGCGCTGGCCGCCGAAATCGGACTTTCCGAACCCTGCTTTGCCGTCATCCGGCCGCCCGGTCATCATGCCTCCGCCGATACCGCCTGGGGATTTTGCTATTTCAACAACATGGCCATCGCCCTCACGAAGCTTAAAAAGAAGGATAAGATCAAAAAAGCGTTTATTCTGGATTTCGACCTCCATGTCGGCGACGGCAATATCAACATCCTCGGCCCGAAAGGGTATGTGACGATTCTCAATCCCGGCGGCCAGGACCGCAACGAATATCTGAAAACCGTTCACAATGCGCTCGAAAAAACAGACGCCGATATGATCGCCGTATCGGCGGGCTTTGACAATCATGAAGCGGATTGGGGGGGACTGCTCAAGACGGAAGATTACACCGCCATGGGCCAATGGGTTGCCGAGGCGGCCCGCCGCAATAAGGGCGGTTCATTTGGGATTCTCGAAGGCGGTTACAATCACGCCGTTCTGGGCAACAACGTCCGGGCGTTTATTGAGGGACTGAGCGGCTAAAAGGGAAAATCCTTGTCGGGTGTCTTCCTGGTTTCGACCGGCGTTTCCGTCCCGACGTATTTCTCCGCTTTTTCATGAACCGGTTTGGCATGAACGATGATGGACCGGGGCGAGGTCGGGCAGGCGAGCTGGCAGGCGCCGCAGCCGATGCAGTATTGCTTGTCAATTTCCGGGTACAGGATGTTTCGCTTCTCGACGAAGCGGATGGCGTGCGTCGGGCAGACTTCTCCGCAGGCGCCGCAATTCTGATGGTCCACATAAACCACGCAAATGTCTTCGAGCAGTTCGGCCTCGCCGATCTGCGTCAGCTTCTTATCATCGAGCCCGAGCGGCTTGATCGCGCCCGTCGGGCAGACGTTGCCGCACAGGTTGCATTCATAGTCGCAAAAACTTTTTTCATAATTCATTTTCGGCTGCAGGAGACCCGAGACGCCGTAGTCCAGGAAGGTGGGCGTCAGGACCTGCGTCGGGCAGACACTGACGCACAGAGAACAGGCGGTGCACGCCCCGGTAAAACGGGCTGTACTGATTGCTCCCGGCGGCGTGACGGGCGGATCGGCTTGGGCCGAGGCGGCATTCGCAAACACACGGATGTCGGCCATGTAGGCCAGAAGTCCGGCAGCCGCTGCGATGCCGCCGATGATAAATCCCCGGCGGGCGGGCATCCAGGAACTTGCGGGATTCATTGGCCGGGGTTTCCACTGATAGCGGATGGCGCCTTTGGAGCAGGCGTGGACGCAATTAAAGCAGCCGATGCACCGGCTCATATCCAGCGTTGCAGACTGCGAGTCGATGCAGCCGGCCTTGCAGACCTTTTCACACTGCACGCAAGCCGAGCAGGCCTTTTGATCCAAAATGAATTGCATCCGCGAGGCGCGCGACAACAGACCCAGCAGCGTTCCCACCGGACAAACCGTATTGCAGTAAATACGGCCCCGGGTTGCGGCCAGATACAGGATCAACAGGAAAAAGCCCGCCGTTACGGCCCCAACGGACAGGGGAATAAATGCCGTCTCTTTGGGATACAAGTAAATATCAAACGGTTTTAAGGCCAGGATGGCCAGATTGTACGTCCACACGACGAGCGGCTGAAGAAAGTGTCCAAATAGTCTTCCCGCAAGAGAGTAAGGATCAAGAAGGCCGGCCAGGGACAGGAAACCGGCCGAGAGAGCCAGAACCGTCAAGCCCAGAAACGAATACCGCAGGCCGTCTTGCGGCCTTGAAAAAGAATGTCCGGGCCGACCGCCAAACGTTCGGGATTGTGCGATCAGCAAGTCCTGAAGCGCACCCAGCGGGCAGAGAAATGAACAGTATACCCGGCCGAAGATTAGCGTGATCAGGACGACGAATAATATTCCGGCAATGAACAAAGCTTCCGGCTGGGCGATGATCCTCAGGATCGCCGGCAGCAATTGGAGGGGGAGAAGAAGCCCAGACAAAAACGTGTTCACGATGGGGGGACCCAAAAAAAGCAGAACGAAGGCAATAAGAATGACAACAGAGATGGTTTTACGAAGTCGAATCAGAGACAAGAAGCCGGTCCTCTACATCGCATACGTGACAATTTTCAGCTCTTTTAAATTCATGTTGCCGGTCTTTTGCGCGTGGGCGATTCTGATGTAGCCGATATCGTCCGGCTCTTTGCCGAAAATTTTGGCGGCCGCCGCGTCCACGGCGACAATGTCTCTGGACAAAAGCAGCGTCCTTTTCATCTGCACGTTGGCTGCGGCCGGGTTAACCGGCCCCGCCGGGCCCTGACTCATCAAGACCCGGTAGGCATCGACCACATTAAGATCGGGTTTGCGGTACAGGCAAAAATCCGCGATGCACTGATCGAGGCCGCTTAAGTGATACTCGAGGCGGTTTTTGACGACGCCCATGAGATTCTTCATGGCCATGGACAGGTGTGCCGAGCTGTGGTGCTTGAGGACCGGTACATTGATGAAGACGTCGCTATCCAGAATGAGGCTGTGCACGTCGGCCGTGTGGAGCTTTTTCCCACCCGAGATTTTGACCTCGCGGTAGCTGAAATCATCCGCGGGCACCAGGATGCCGCGGGCCGATTTAGCCGCGTCTTCGATGCCGCTCAGCTTATAGCAGTTGCGGGCGTTGCCGGAGGTGGGTGATACGACATTGTCGAAAACATAAACGCGCTTGGCGCCGGCCGCGTAGCACGATTCGATGATGGTTTTAACCAGCAGCGGGTTGGTGGTCGCGCCGACTTCCGGAACGCGCGGAAAGCCGATATTCGGCTTGACCACCACCGTCTGTCCTTTTTTGACAAACTGGCCCATGCCGCCCGCGAGTTCGATGGCTTTTTTGAACATCGCATCCGGCTCGCCGTTCTTGACGGCAACCAGATCAGGAATGCCCGAGGGCTTTTCCCTGGCGATCAGAAACCCGGGCCTGCCGAGGATGACCGCGCCGCCTGCAATGAGGCCGAGCGACAAGCCTTTCTGAATCACTTCCCGTCTGTTCAATTTTGCCGCGTCTTTCACGTTTTCCTCCGCCGGGGCCGGTAGAACGGCAAATCGTGGTATCCGTTTGGTACGAAGTATAAGGAGAAATCAAGACCATGTCAATGAAAAGCAAAAAGAGGCATTCGCTCCCCCGGCGGATAGTCCTTGTGCGGCGGATGCGGGTAATGGTATAAAAATGCCCAGGTCGTTCCATCGCATTCCGCCGTCGATCGACCACCTCAGGGCAAGCTCGCGGGGCACAAAATGAACGTCCTTGCATCGCAGCAAGCGACAGCGTAAGCGGGATTAAAGACCAGGGAGCAACCATGGCCAAGGTCATCATTCGCCAAACCGACTACCACTATGAACAGATCAAGCCGCTGGTCTTCGACATGATCGAAAAGCTCGCCGGCAAAAAGATTACGCCCGGGTCCCGCGTGCTCGTGAAACCCAATATGCTTTCCGCGGCGCGGATTGAGGATGCCGTATTGACCCATCCGCTGATCATCCGGGCCGCCGTCGAATATGTTTTGCAGAAGGGTGCGAAGCCCCTCGTCTCCGATTCTCCGGCCATCGGCTCTTTTGAAAAGATTCTGAAAGGGAACGGCACAACCGAGGCGCTCGCCGGTCTTGACGTGAAATGCGCGCCGTTCAAAGACGTCCTCGACGTGGATATCGGGAAACCCTATGGCCGGATCGAGATGGCGCGCGAGGCCCTGGAGGCGGACGTCATCATCAATCTGCCGAAACTCAAAACGCACAGCCAGATGCTGCTGACCCTGGCGGTAAAGAATATGTTCGGCTGCATTGTCGGTTTCAAAAAATCCCAGTGGCACATACGCGCCGGCGTCGATACGGAGGCTTTTGCACGGCTGCTGGTCGCCATTCACCAGGCTGTGAGACCCGCAGTATCCATTCTGGACGGAATCCTTGCGCTCGAAGGCGACGGACCCGGGAAAGGAGGCACCCCGCGGCGCATCGGGGTTCTGGTCGGCTCCGATGATGCCTTTGCCCTGGATATGGTGGTTTGTGAAATGGTCCGCGTATACTACGAAAATGTACCGACTTTGAAAGCCGCCTTCGCTCTGGGATTGATTCCCTCGTTTGACGTCGACGGAGAAATACGCCCGGTCAGCAAATTTCGCCTGCCGGCGGGAGGGCCGCTGGTTTTCGGCCCGGCCGTCTTCCAGAACTTCCTGCGCCGCCATACGGTGGCGCTGCCGGTCTGCGACCCGCCTTCGTGTGATCTGTGCGGCAAATGCCGGAAAATCTGCCCCGCAGCCGCGATTTACGAGTCGACCGGCAAAATCGCCTTCGATTACACAAAGTGCATCCGCTGCTTTTGCTGCGTCGAGGTCTGCCCCGGCGGGGCCTTGCGCGCCAAAGAAAGCCTGGGCGGCAAGATCACGCGAAAGCTCATGGATACCTTTTCTTAAAATATCCTGCCGGTTGAACTGAGGTGCCGGGTTGTGGTATAAAATAACCATCATTTACTTTTTGCATTGCTTGTTGATTGCCTAATTATAAAAAAGGAGGTCTATACGCGATGTCGGAAGAAACCCACCACAAAAAAGAACACGACGAAAAACATCTGGACAAGTTGACGGTCAAGGAGTTGCGGGAGATGGCCGTTGAATTTCCGCATGAACGGGCCATCCACGACATGAAGAAGGAGGAGTTGATCGCCTTCATTAAAGAAGCCAAGGGCATCAAGGATGATGCGCCCGCGCACAAACACAAGCACAAAGGCAAAATCAAGCTGACCAGGCCGGAGCTCAAGGCCAGAATCCGGGAACTCAAAGTCCTGCGCGGACAGGCGCTTGAAGAAAGCGAAACCAAAAAAGCGGTCTTGCTGCGGCATCAAATCAGCCGTCTGAAGAAGATATCGCGGCGCGCCGCGGAAGCTTGAAAAAAAAGGCTATTAGACTGTAGGCTATTAGACTGTTAGGTAGATGGATAAAAAAGGCGTTGGTAACCAACGCCTTTTTTTACTAACAGCCTACAGCCTAATCGGCTACAGCCTTTTTTTCTAAAGCATTTCTATCGCCGTGGCCATCGAAACCCCGCCGCCGCCGCACAGCGTGGCCAGACCCAGGGTCTTGCCGTGTTTTTTCATCGCATGAATCAACGTGACCATGATGCGGCATCCCGTAGAGCCGACCGGATGTCCGAGGCCGATGCCCGAGCCGTTGATGTTGGTGATTTCCCGGTTGATGCCCAGTTCTTTCTCGCATCCCAGATACTGCCCGGCGAAGGCTTCGTTGATTTCCATCAGCTCAAAAGCGCCAAGCGAAAGCTTCGGGTCGTTTTTGAGCAGGTTTTTCACGGCCGGAACCGGGCTCAAACCCATGACGGAAGGATGGCAGCCGCCGCGCGATGAGGAGCGAATCCTCGCAATCGGCTTCAAACCCAGTTCTTTGGCTTTTTCGGCCGACATGAGAATCATGGCGGAAGCGCCGTCATTGAGCCCCGACGAATTGCCGGCGGTCACCTTGCCGACTTTGGGAATGAAGGCCGGAGGCAGAGCCTGCAGCTGCTCCATCGTGAGGCCGGGACGGAAATGCTCATCCTTGTCAAAGATGATCGGCGGCTTGCCTTTTTTCTGGGGGAGTTCGATCGGGACGATCTCTTCTTTGAAATCGCCGTTCTTGGTGGCGCGTTCGACGTTGTTATGGCTCCTGAGGGCCACTTCATCCATTTCCTGGCGGCTGATGTTGAGAAGCTGAGCGATCAGTTCCGTGGTGTGGCCCATAATGTAAGGTTTGCCTTTTAAGCTTTCGAAAGGCTGGCCGGATTTGACGGGGCCATCGTCGCCAAGCGGCATGATATAAGAACCGCAATGCAGGGCGCGGATCATCGAGTCGATGAAAACGGTGTCCTGAAGGCGGCAGCCCCAGCGGGCGTCGAAGCTCACATAGGGGGTGCCGGACATATGCTCAACGCCTCCGGCCAATATGACTTCGGCCATGCCGGCTTTGATCATGGCGGCGCCGCTCAGGACCGCCTCCATCCCCGAAATACAGACGCGGTTGAGCGTCACCGCGGTCACGGTCTCCGGAATACCCGCCATCAGGGCTCCGACGCGGGCGGTGTTCAGTGTGTTGCAGGATTCAATGCAGTTGCCGAACCGGACATCATCAATGATCACCGGATCTATACCGGCGCGCTTAATGGCTTCTTTCATCACTACCGCGGCAATGCGGGCGCCGATCATGTCCTTTAATGTTCCTCCAAATGTTCCTATAGCGGTCCTGCACGCCGAAACAATGACTACATCTTTCATCGCATAATCTCCTTTTTAATTGAAATGGGGGGAACGTCCTGGCGCCGATCCAAAGGACCTCACGCATTTGGCCCTGAAAATGGCAAATGAATCGGTTTGATCCGTAAACCCCAAAAACGAGCTGCCTTTTTGTAATGAGAGTGGAGAGGGTTGTCAAGAAGTATTCTAAAAACATTCCAATTTTGTTAAGTTATGTTTTAACTTTGATACAAGCGGGAAATTAACGACCGGGGCGGCTTCTTTATTAAAGAACAGGATCGAAAAGCATGATATATAGGGACATAGGCGCAGGTCGGCTCGGCAAGGAATACATTGGAGAATGAAGGGAGAATCTCGTGGACTATAAACAAATTCAATATAAGCCCGGTAAAGTGTCGCAAATCATTTTCAACCGCCCGGAATACCTTAACGCCCAGAGTTATCAGATGCTTGCCGAGGTCGACCAGGCCTTCCAGGCGGCCGCCGCCGATCAGGACTGCGGCGCGATCGTCCTCGCCGGCGCCGGCCGGGCCTTTTCCGCGGGCCACGATCTGGGAACGAAGGAAGAAATTCAGTATTGCCGGGAGCACGGCCTGACGGTGCCCAATGATGGAAACCTGCCCAAGAAGGTGGCGGATATGCATGAATGGTTTGTGAAAAAAACATTAGCCTGGCGCAACTGTCCGAAGCCGACCGTGGCGATGGTTCACGGGTATTGCATCTACGGCGGGTGGATGCTGGCGGCGGCGATGGATGTCATTTTTGCCGCGGAGGACACCTTGTTTCTCCCGGGCATGGTTGAATACTTCTCCATCCCCTGGGATATGGGTCCGCGCAAAGCCAAGGAAATCCTACTGGAGCACCGGTTCATTACGGCGGCGGAGGCCCTGGCCTGCGGGTTCGTCAATCGGATCTATCCGCCGGACGATCTGGAAAAAGAAACCCTGGCCTACGCCGGGCGCGTGGCCGAAAATCACCTCACGGCGCCGGCATGGACGGAAACGATCAAATCGTCCATCAATCACATGCAGGATACCATGGGATTCAGCGCCGAAATCGAGGCCGCCTATGCCAGTTTTTGCCTGATGTTCGGACTTGGCGCCCATTCGGCGGCCGGGCCCGGGGAGGGCGGTTTTGCCAGGACCGATATTGCCCGCAGGAACTTCGGGTTGAGCCAATCATGGCTCGCCCGGCGGAAACTTTGTTAATAGACATAGTGCCGTTCATGAAGTGAATCAATTTATTGCGATCTTTTGGAATAAGCGCTAAAGGAAATTTTCCGAGTTCAAGGGCGATGAAAGGGTTTATTGATCCCCAGTTGTCTGCGGCGGAAGGATCAAGAGGCCGTTGATTACAGACCAATCCGGACTTACGGGGAATCTAGAGCATTTCGGGATTTATCACCTGTTCGCGTTTTCGGTTTTGATGCCGCACACGATATTGAAACAAACTATTATTAGGAGGAAATAAATCATGAGTCAAAAGATGTTTAAAGCATTTGTCGCTGCAGAAGGTAAAGACAACACGTTTGTGAGAGAAATTAAAGAGCGGAGCCTTGATGAACTTCCGCAGGGTGACGTCCTCGTCAAAGTCAAGTATTCATCGATCAACTATAAGGACGCTCTTTCCTCCACCGGAAATCGGGGCGTCACGAAGAAGTATCCGCATACGCCGGGAATCGACGCCGCGGGCATCGTAGAGGAAAGTTCAAGCAGCGACTTCGCGGCAGGCGAAGAAGTCATTGTCACCAGTTATGACCTGGGGATGAATACCAGCGGGGGCTTGGGCCAGTATATCCGCGTTCCGGCTGACTGGGTGGTGAAGAAACCCGCGAACCTTTCCCTGCGCGAGAGCATGATTTTCGGCACGGCGGGATTTACGGCGGCCCTTTCGCTATACAAGCTCTTTGGTTCAGGCATAAAGCCCGGCGACGGGCCGGTGCTGGTCTCGGGGGCGACGGGCGGGGTCGGCAGCATTGCCGTTTCCATCCTTGCCAAACTAAAATATGAGGTGGCGGCGGTGAATGGCATCGTGGACGAGAAGGATTACCTCCTCAAACTCGGAGCGAAGACCGTGGTCAGCATCCAGGACGCAACCGACACGAGCAACAGGCCGCTTCTGAAGGGACTTTGGGCAGGGGCTATTGATACTCTGGGTGGTCCGATTCTGGCGACGACGCTCAAATCCATGCTGTACGGCGCCACGGTGACCTGCTGCGGGAATGCCGGTTCACCCGATCTGCCCACAAACGTTTATCCTTTCATCCTGAGGGGCGTAACCCTGATCGGCATTGATTCCCAGAATTGCCCGATGCCGACACGTCAGAAGGTCTGGGAGAAGATCTCCACGGATTGGAAACTGGATAATCTCGACGCGTTGACAACGGAAATTTCTCTGGAAGGAGTGGACGATAGAATCCAGATGATTCTACAGGGAAAGCACAAGGGGAGGACGCTGGTGCGCCTGCCGGATTAATCGCTGGCCAACGTCGCATCGGGGAACAAGACTTCACCGCCGGGGGCACCGGATGGCTTAACTATGATCCGGAGCCCCCGGCCAAAAGTTGTTCATCGTCCCAGGCGTTTTAATCAAGATGATCATTGAACGCGCTTTTCGGGGAGGATCTTATTGTGCCGATCATCGGCGGCAGAGCCCACAACCTGGCGGAAATTCAGGCAATCGGTCAACTCGGATATTCCTATGCGGAAATTTCTCTGGACGAGCCAGAACAGGTGGAGGCTGACCTTGGCCAATTGCTGGGACTGAAAGAAGAATACGGCATCACTTACCTTGCCCATTTCCCGAACGAAGGCAATCCCCTCAATTTGGCTAACCTCACGGGAAATTTTCTCCCGAAGATGAACAGGCTCTTTCAATTGTCCGCCGGACTCGGGATTGCGAAAGGGACTTTCCATTTCTGGATTGACGGCCGGCGGATCGCGGCGGACGTGGTTCGTCAAAAAATTGAATTGATCGCGGATCTGACCGCATCCGCCAAACGCCTCGGGATCGTCTTGTGTCTGGAGAATTTAAGTGAGACCTGCAATGATTTTTTGCCGGCTTTTGAACGTGTTCCCGATCTCATGATGACGCTGGACATCGGCCATGCCGAGCTTTTGACCAAAGTGAACACATCGTTCGGATTTATCAGCGACTGTTTCAGTCGCATCGCCCACCTCCACGTTCACGATAATCGCGGCGGCACATCCGTCAAGGATGACCTGCACCTGCCCCTGGGAGAGGGCATCGTGGACTATCCCGGCATATTGACCCGTCTTCAGAAAAAGGCTTATGCCTCGACGATCACCATGGAAGTAAAAATTCCTGAGATGGCCGGAACCCGGGACGAAATTATGAAATACATGGATCATTGACGGGGGAAAAGGCTGAAGGATTGAATTTCCGGACAGCCGTTTCGCCAAAGGCAAATGGCCGGGGTCGCCTGACCAATGAGCAGATGACGGCAACGGATTATTACGGATGGAAGGCCACCTTACCGCCTACGATCCTGATGGATAAATGACCATGAAAACTTTTAAAATATATCGCCTGGCCATATTGAGCATCATTGCCGTTCTTTATTTCTTCGTCTGCCTGCATCGGATGTCGCCCACCGTCATTGCCCGCGATCTCATGATATCGCTTTCCACTGATGCGGTTACCCTGGGCTTCATCGCCTCTGCCTACTTCTATCTTTACTCGGCCATGCAGCCGGTCGTGGGCTACCTTTCCGACACCACCGGGCCGAGAAAGGTGATGGCCCTCCTTTTTTTCATCTCCGCCGTCGGCGCCGTCATCTTTGGCTTGGCGCCCAACGCGCCTGTTGCTTTCCTGGGGCGATTACTCATCGGCGCGGGTCTGGCCGGGGTTTTCATCCCGGCTCTCAAAATATTTTCGCACTGGTACCCTTTAAACCAGTTCGCTTCTCTGACGGGCCTGATGATCACCATCGGCGGCCTCGCCGGTCTTGCCGCCGCCCTTCCGCTCACCTATCTGATCGTGCTCTTAGGGTGGAGAGGATCTTTTATTGCCATGGGTTTGCTATCGGCGTTCCTCGCCGTGCTCACCTGGATTATCGTGCGCGACACCCCGGAAGACAAAGGATGGCCGGCCTGCAACGCCGAATATATCTCCGTACCCGCCGCAGGCGAAAAACACCCTCTTTCCAGGAGGCTGGCTACGGTCTTCTCCAATTTGGATTTCTGTTTGCTCTTTTCTGCAACGTTTCTCATCTACGGATCTTCCCTGTCTTTCCAGGGGCTTTGGGCCGTTCCCTATCTGATGGACGTCTTCGGCCTGGATCGTGTGCGCGCGGGAGGGATTCTCATGGCGCTGCCGCTGGGCTTCGCCATTGGAGGGTCAACCGCCGGCTTCCTGATCGACCGACTCAACCTGGATCGGAAGAAGTCTTTTCTGGGGGCTTTGGTTCTGGGCATTATCCTGTGGCTGGTCTTAATTTTTTTAAAGGAAAAAACACATCTGACGATCGTGTTGCCTCTTTTTTTCTTCTTCGGATTGGCAGGGGGAGGATCGCTGCCGATATCCTTCGCGATCACCCGCGACCTTTTTCCTTCCTGGCTGATGGGCACAGCAACGGGCATGATGAACACAGCCGGCTTTTTGGGAAGCGTCATTTACATGCCTTTCACGGGCTACGTACTCAGTCATTCCGTTTCAGCCCGTTCAGGGAGTTTCAGCTTCGACGATTATCGAAAACTTTTTATCGTTTTCCTGCTTTCTTATGCCGTTGCCTTTATTGCGTTGACCAGACTCTCCAAACACAAAAATGCTCCGGCTTCTTAATCGCACGGTAAAGGGTGAAAATGATGATCAATGAAGTAAAGGGCAGAGATGCACGCTTTTCTTCGAGAGTCGCATTTGACCATTTCTTCCCGAAAGCGAACAGTTCAAGAAAGAATAGGTGTCTCTCACGGCTCATGTGAAGCATGCTGGATTGGTCGGGTGGGGTAAGCGGAGATCGATAAATGTAATTTTAGAGAAAGATGAGGGAAAAAAGGCGCGGTCATGCAGCGGCAAAACATATCATGACAAAAAAGGGTTTAAGCGGCCAACGCTTAAACCCTTTTTCTAATCTGGCTCCCCAGCGCGGACTCGAACCACGGACCCGATGGTTAACAGCCATCTGCTCTACCGACTGAGCTACTGAGGAATGCGTATCTATTCGGTAACGTTTTGAATCTTTTCCCTTTGAACACATCGAGAAAAAATTCAGCGGCTACATAATACAAGTCTTGATGGATGTCAACAACTTCAATTAAATATTTAATATTCGTGTGCCGGACGTTTTTCGGAAAGCAGAACGTTTGGGAAAAGAGCATCCAAAACAAATAGATGACCTGCTGCTCATCATTATCTTGCCTCAAATTCCGGGATGCGATATAAACGCCCATCACGCATATGGGACGGCGAATGAAAAAACGCTCCAGCAGCCAGCAAAAACTGAAAAAAAACGTATTGGAACAAAACCTTTGCACGGGTTGCGGAGCCTGCGTCAGTCTGTGCCCTTATCAGGTCATCCACGCAGACCGGACGGTGCAGCTTTTTGAATGCGATCTCACGGACGGTAAATGTTACGCGTTTTGTCCCCGGACGTCCGCCGACTATAAAGAAATCAGGGGAAATCTTTTTAACATCCGTGAGGTGACGCCGGAAATCGGCGCCGTCAAGGGGTACTATTTATCCCGGGCCGCGGATCCTCAACTGCGGGCCAGGACCCAGCACGGTGGAACGGTTACGGCCCTTCTGGAAACGGCAATGGCTGAAGGATTAATAAATTCGGCTATTGTGGCGGAATTAAGCGGCGCCCTGGAGCAGGAGGGCCGGCTCGTCGAAAATCCGGCTTACCTGCGCGACCGGGCCAAAAGTCGATTTACTGTATCACCGACCGTCGCCGCTTTCAATCGTCTGCCGGACGGACATGCCGGCAAAGTGGGTGTTGTGGCAACGCCGTGTCAGGCGCTGGCTCTGGCCAAGATGAGGACGGCGAAAATTTCCGGCTACGCCAAGATCGAGTCGCTTGGTCTGGTCATCGGTCTTTTTTGCGGCTGGACGCTCGCGGCGGAAAAATTTCAGGCCCTCCTTAACCGGTATCATGTACCTGTCGAGGCGCTCGGCCGAATGGACATTCCCGCCGGGAAGAATATCCTGGAGCTGCACACGGCGGATTCGGCTGTAACACCCGTGCCGATGACGGAAGTGGATGCCTGCGTGCGGACAGCCTGCCGGTACTGCGTGGACAGTACGGCCGAATTTGCCGATCTTTCCGTCGGAGCGGCGCGCTTCGGCGCGGACGCAGGCGAAATGCGCGGCTGGAATCAAATCATCGTGCGCAGTGTTCGGGGCCGGAATTTGCTGGATCTGGCGCTGAAAAAGGGAACTCTGGAAGTCCGCGAAGCACCGGCGGAAGCGCTTACGGAATTGAAGAAAGCGGCTGCGGATAAGAAAAGAAAGGCCCTGGCCGCCATTGTGGAGAAAAGCCGGTCGGCAAAAAAATTATTATATCTTAAAGACGACGACCCCGTGGTTAAGAAATATTTAGGAGTTCAAAAGAAACGAACTAAATAGAAGGAATATAGATAAGCTCGTGAAAAGTACCCATCCCGTCACCCCGGCGAAGGCCGGGGTCCAGACGTCGTCCCCGCGTAGGCGGGGAACCAGTTCCATATTACTGGATTCCGGCTTTCGCCGGAATGACGAATTTATTGCGGTCACTGGGATCAAACTGAATTTACAGGAAGAAAGAATCTAAGTCATGACCAAATTACTGTCACCGGCAAATTCGCGAGTTTTATTTCTGGGCAATGAAGCGATTGCGCGGGGTGCTCTGGAAGCGGGCCTTCAAGTGGCCACGGGGTATCCGGGAACACCTTCTTCCGAAGTCATTGAATCGCTGGCCGCCGTCGCCGGTGAAAGAAACTTGTACGTGGAATGGTCGGTCAATGAAAAGGTTGCCCTGGAAGTGGCGGCTGCCGCGTCTTTTGCCGGTCTGCGGTCGATGGCCGTGATGAAGCAAAACGGCGTCAACGTCGCTTCGGACTTCCTTTTGCATTTGACGGCGTCCGGGACGCGCGGCGGCCTGGTTCTGGTATCCTGTGAAGACCCCGGCGCTCTTTCCAGCGTCAATGAAGGTGAATCGCGCTATTTTGCGCGAATGCTGGAGATGCCGCTTCTGGAACCGGCGGATTTTCAGGAAGCCAAGGACTTGACCCGCTGGGCGTTCGAACTGTCCGAGCAAATCGGCAATGTCGTCATGCTGCGTTCCGTAACGCGCATGTCGCATGCCAGCGGCAATGTGGTCTGCGGCAAGCTGCCGGCAAAGTCCCGCCGGCCGCATTTTGAATACGACGGGTCGGTGATGGATTCGAGCTGCGGCCCGATGATCAGCACGCCGGTGGTGGCCAAACATCTGCTGCATCAGCAAAAACTGAGAGACGTCGAAGCACTGTTTGAAAAAAGTCCGTTCAACCGTTATGCCGGCGCCGCGAAACCGGAACTGCTCATCATTACGTCGAGTGCATGTTTCCTGTATGCCCGGGAAGCCGTCGCCATGCTCGGCTTGCAGAAGCGGGTGGGGATCCTGAAGCTTTCGACAACCTGGCCCCTGCCGCCCAAACTGCTTGCAAAGAACCTGGGCAGGGCGAACAAAATTATGATTGTCGAAGAAGTGATGCCGTTTCTCGAGGAAAACGTAAAGGTCCTGGTCGCGGGACTCGCGAGCCGGACCGGCATCAAAACGTTCTTCGGCAAATACGATGGAACACTGCCTTCGGCAGGTGAACTCAACCCCGACATTGTTGCCGACGCGCTGGGGAAAATTTTGAAAGTCAGCCGCAAGCTTCTTCCCGCCTCCTATGATGCGGAATCGAAGAAAGCCGCGGCGCTGATTCCGGTGCGCGAACAGACGTTTTGCGCCGGCTGCCCGCATCGGGCATCCTTCTGGAATATTCATAACGCCATTGCCAAAGACGGCCGCGGCGGGTTTGTCTGCGGCGACATCGGCTGTTATTCGATGGCGGCGCTGTCGCCGGCGACGGGCTATCACACAATGCCCACGCTGCATTCGATGGGGTCCGGCACCGGCCTGGCGAGCGGGTTTGCGAAGCTGGCCCAGTTCGGCTTCGATAAACCGATTCTGACGGTTTGCGGCGATTCCACGTTTTATCACGCCGTCATCCCGGCTCTGATCAATGCCCAGCACCATCTGGCGGACATTACATTTATCGTGCTCGATAATGCAGGAACCGCGATGACGGGTTTTCAGCCGCATCCGGGCCTGGGGGTAAGCGCGCTGAGAGAAGTCGTTCCGGCAATCGAGATTGCTGAAATCTGCAAGGCCATCGGGGCGAAGGTGGCGGTTGCCGATCCGTTCGATCTTAAAGCCACTGGCACGATTCTCACGGAGTTTCTGGCGGACAGAGGATCGGTGAACGTGCTCATCCTGCGTCAATCCTGCGCGCTCAGTCCCGAGAAAAAAGGGAAAAAAGCATTTGAAGTGAAAGTGAACGAGGCTTTATGTCTGGGCGACGCCTGCGGCTGCAATCGGCTGTGCACCAGAATTTTCCGCTGCCCGGCCCTGACCTGGGACCGGGTCAGGAAGAAAGCGGTGGTCGATGAGGTCATCTGCGCCGGATGCGGCGTTTGCGCGTCCATCTGCCCGCAGCAGGCGATCGTCAAATTGCAGGAAAGAAAAGAATGAAAATGAAAGCAGGGAAAGTCACGAAGAATCTGATCCTGACCGGCGTCGGCGGGCAGGGGAATGTCATGGCCTCGAGAACCCTGGCCGGTATGCTGGTGGATGCAGGCTACGTCGTGACGATCGGCGAAACGTTCGGCATGTCGCAGCGGGGCGGATCGGTGATGAGTCATTTGCGCATTTCGCCCGATTTGGTGAGAAGCCCGCAGATACCGCGCGGCGGGGCGGATGTGATCGTCGCCCTGGAGCCGCTCGAAGCCCTGCGCGTTCTGACGGTTTATGGCAACCCGCAGGTCCGGGTGTTGTCCAACTCGCGGCCGGTCTACCCGATCGGCGTGATTACCGGCGAGTTGTCTTATCCGTCGGAGGAGGTGATCCGGCGGGCGCTTGAACGGCTCTCGGCGTCGTTTTGGATGGTTGATGCGACGTCGGTCGGTCTTGACCTGGGCAACCCCGTTTTAAGCAATATCGTCATGATCGGAGCCCTGGCCCAAACAGGCCTTTTGCCCATAGACCGCAGGATGTTTGCCAGGGAAATCAGAAAGACGCTGCCGGCGGAAAAATGCGCCGTAAATCTGGCGGCTTTTGATGCGGGCGCGGGCATGCTTAAATAATGGTTGACGGCATATCATTGAAGCTTATATTACTCTTCCGATAATTGAACCGAGGTGCTTCATCATGACAAATATTTATTCCGCAGTCAAAGTCAGCGATCATGTCTACTGGGTGGGGGCCATCGACTGGTCCATCCGTGATTTCCACGGCTACACCACACCGCACGGCAGCACCTATAACGCCTATCTGATCCTGGCCGACAAGATCACGCTCATCGACGCAGTCAAAGCGCCGTTTTTGGATGAAATGCTGGCCCGGATCGCTTCCGTGATTGATCCGGCCCGGATCGACTATGTCGTCTCCAATCACTCCGAACAGGATCATTGCGGCTGCCTGCTTAAAATCATCGACCGGGTGAAGCCGGAAAAAGCTTTTGCCTCGACGATGGGTGTTAAGACGCTGAAGGAAATTTTCCACGACGATTGCCCCATTCTGCCGGTGAAGGACGGAGAGAAATTATCGCTGGGCAATATGGATCTGCAGTTTATGGAAACCCGGATGATCCATTGGCCGGATTCGATGTTTTCTTATCTGGAAAAGGACGGCGTCCTTTTTTCACAGGATGCCTTCGGCATGCATTTAGCGACCCTGGAAAGGTTTGCCGACGAACTGCCGGCGGATCAACTCGAATATGAAGCGGCGACGTATTATGCCAATATCGTTTTGCCTTATTCGCCGGTCGTTTTGAAGACACTGGAGAAAGTAGCGGCGACCGGCTGGGCGATAAAGACGTTCGCGCCGGACCACGGCCCGATCTGGCGAAAAGGTCTGGATAAGATGATCAATCTGTATAAGAAGTGGGCGAGTCAGAGGCCCGGCCATAAAGCGGTTGTTGTTTATGCGACGATGTGGCACTCCACGGAGATGATGGCCAAGGCGATTGCCGAGGCGATGGCGGCTGAGGGGCTTCAGGTACGGCTCCTCTCGATGAATGACGTGCACCGCAGCGAAGTCGTCTATGAAGTTCTGGAGGCGGGGGCATTGATTGCCGGGTCGCCGACGCTCAACAACAATATCCTGCCGCAAATGGCGGATGTAATGACGTATCTTAAGGGTCTGAAACCCGCTAATATGATCGGCGCGGCTTTCGGCTCCTACGGCTGGAGCGGGGAATCGGTGAAGGATCTGGAGGGGATTCTCAGAGAAATGAAAGTGGAAATCGTCGCCGATCCGGTTTCCGCAAAGCACGTGCCGGGGGAGGATGTTCTGGAAAAATGCGCCCAGCTGGGCAAAGCGGTTGCAGCGGAATTAAAGAAGAGAATTTCGCAATAGAATGATCTCGGATTTCAAGGAGGCAGAAAATGAAAAAGTATGTATGCGGTGTGTGCGGTTATGAATATGATCCGGCCAAAGGCGACCCGGAAAACGGCGTACCCAGAGGGACCGAATTTAAAGACTTGCCGGAAGACTGGTGCTGTCCGGTCTGCGGCGCCGACAAGAGCGAGTTTGCACCGGCCTGACCGGCCAGACCCCCAGGAGCGGAGTGATGGATGATAAAATTCGTGAAGCCCTCAGGCTGGCTTACGTAGGTGAAGCGAAGGCCGCGTTAAGGCTTAAATTGTTTGCGGAGAAGGCGGAAGATGAAGGCTATAAGCAAATCGCGCATCTGTTTCGTGTGATTGCTTTCTCCGAAGAGATTCACGGCAAGCGGGCGCTGCGGGTCCTCAAGGAAATCAAAACGACGGAAGAGAATCTGGCCGAGAGTTTTGAATCGGAAAAAACCGTTGCGGAAATTGCCTACGATCGTTTCGTGAAAATGGCCGAAGAGGCCGGGGACAAACCGGCGCTCCTGCATTTCAGCCAGAGCCGCGACGTCGAAGAAACGCACGCCAAACTCTATAAACAGGCGATGAACGATTTTATGGAAGAACGCGAAACCGTTTATCACGTCTGTAAAGTGTGCGGCTACGTGGCCGACGGCGTCCTGCCCGATGAATGTCCTGTTTGCGGGGCGAAGAAAGAACAGTTTACGACCTTTGACAAGTAAGAGAAGATTGTCCGGATGATCAATAAAACAAGGATGGAGCAAATGATGGCTGCTCACCGCATCGCTTTTCTGATGGCGCTTGTTGTTTTTCTGGCCTGGCCGCTTACGTCGCGGGCCGCGGAAAGACCATTGTGGGAATTGGGAATCGGCGGAGGGTTTCTGATGATGCCGGATTATCGGGGCTCCGACAAGATCCGGCCTTATGTGCTGCCCTTTCCTTACGCGATTTACCGAGGCGGAATTCTCCGGGTGGAGGATAAGCGAATTGCGGCGCGCATTTTTGCCACGGACCGGATCACGCTGGACGCCAGCGGCTACGGGGCGGTTCCCGTGCGCAGCGACGACAATGATGCGCGCCGAGGCATGCCGGATCTGGATCCCACCTTTGAGTTCGGACCGGCGCTGCGCATCAAGGTGCTGGATTCGCAGGAAAATAAATACCGTGTGACGGTGGCGCTGCCGGTCAGAGCTGTCTTTTCCACGGATTTTCGTTCTGTGCGCTACGAGGGATTCGTATTTTCTCCCCGGCTGAATTTTGAAAAAGGCGACGTGATTCCGGGGACGGGGTTGTATCTGGGCGTTTCCACGGGGCCGATGTTTGCCGACCGCGGCTATCACGAATATTTCTATACCGTTGATCCGGTATACGCCACGGCATCGCGTCCGGCCTATGCGGCAGGCGGAGGCTACAGCGGTTCGACGCTGACGATCGGTCTGGGAAAGAGATACAAACAATTTATCTTCAATACGTTTGTCAGTGCTGATTTCCTGCAGGGCGCCGTTTTTGAGCCGAGCCCTTTGGTGAAGACGGACACCTCCTGGATGGGCGGATTCAGCATCACCTGGGTTTTCCTGCAGTCAAAAACAATGGTTGAAGATAAGAGCCCGTATTGAGTGCTATGCCGTTTGCAGAAAAAGGAAAATGGATGTTGATTCTTGTGACGCGCTGGCTGGTTGTTACCGTGGCCATTCTGCTTGCCTCCATGATGGTTTCCGGCATTCGGGTGGAATCTTTGACAACCGCCGTCGCCGCCGCCGCGATTCTGGGGATCATCAACGTTTTTTTGCGGCCGGTCTTGTTGATCCTGACCCTGCCGCTCACGATTTTAACGCTCGGCATCTTCGCCTTTGTGCTCAATGCCCTGATGCTGCTGCTCGTCGCCTATTTTGTTCCCGGATTTGAAGTCGACGGTTTCTTTTCGGCGTTTCTGGGCGCGTTGATCATCAGCATTGTCAGCTGGATCGCCAACCGCTTTATCCAGACACCCGACGGCAATAACAATCGCCGAAAGCCGGACACCATCGACCTTTCGCAGGGGGATGACGGGAAATGGCGCTAGACGCAACGCTCAATCTCACTCCCGCGATGAAGCAGTACGTCGAAATCAAAAAAAAGTATCCTGACTGCATTTTGTTTTACCGCATGGGCGATTTCTATGAGATGTTTTTTGAAGACGCTCTGACGGCCGCTCCTCTTCTGGAAATCACGCTTACCTCCCGCAATAAATCGAAGGAGGACGCCGTTCCTCTCTGCGGGTTTCCCTATCATGCCGCTTCGGCTTATATTACGAAACTGGTGGAAAAAGGTTTCAAAGTTGCCATCTGCGAGCAGGTCGAAGATCCGAAAGACGCCAGGGGAATCGTGAAGCGCGATGTCATCCGGGTCATTACGCCGGGTCTGGTGCTCGATGAGGAGAATTTGAAAGCCGGAGAGAATAATTACCTGGCCTGCGTCGCTTCCACAAGCGAGACTCTGGGTCTGGCGTTTCTCGACCTTTCCACGGGTGATTTCCAAATCGGAGAATTTGCCGGCCGCGAGGCGCTGCTTTCCGCCATAGCCGGTCTGGACTTTAAAGAATTGCTGATCAGCCGGACATTTTCCGATGAGCTGCTCATCAGGATGATCGAAGCGCAGATGCCCGCGGGCTGCATCAATTATGTCGACGAGGCCTGCTTTGCGCCTGACGAGGCGGGCAAAGTTCTGGACCGGGAGCTCGAGGCCGAGGTTCTGGAAAGATCGCCAATCAAGGATCATGACGCCGCGCAAGTGGCCGCCGGTGTTATTTTACGCTACGTGAACCGAACGCAAATGGTCCGCGCTTCGCACATTTCCGAAATCAAATGGTATCAGCCGGAAAATTATCTGATTCTGGATGAAGCCGCCCGCCGGAATCTGGAATTATTTGCGACCATCCAGGATAACGCCCGCGCCGGTTCCCTGTTTGCCCTGATCAATGAAACCCTGACCCCCATGGGCGCCAGGCGTCTGCGCTGGTGGCTCGGTTATCCCCTGGTGGGACCGGAAAAGATTCGCACGCGGCTCGCGGCCGTAGCGGAAATCAAGGACGGCCACCAGGCGCGGTCGGATTTGCGCAAAACGCTTTCCCGCGTCTACGATCTGGAAAGACTGGCCGGACGGGTCGCCTTGCGGGTGGCGACCCCGCGTGATCTGATTGCCCTCCAGACATCGCTTGCCGTCCTGCCCGCGCTGCAGTCGCTCCTGGCCGGTTTCACGGCCCCGGCGCTCACGGCAATCCGCAGAGAGATGACGGACATGTCCGCCCTGGTGAATTTGCTTTCCCGCGCGATCGTTGCCGATCCGCCGACCCGCACTCAGGACGGGGGATTTATCGCCGCCGGCTTTGATGACGAACTCGATCGCCTGCGTTCCATCAGCCGCGACGGCAAGAAATGGATTGCGGCGCTGGAGGCCAAAGAAAGACAGGCCACCGGAATCAACTCGCTCAAGGTGGGCTTTAATAATGTCTTCGGCTACTATATTGAAGTGACCAAGTCCCATGCCGGGTCGGTTCCGGACTCCTACATTCGCAAACAGACGCTGGTCAATGCGGAGCGCTACATTAATCAGGAGCTGAAGGAATTCGAACAGACGGTGCTGGGCGCCGAAGAAAAAAGCCGCGATCGCGAAAATGAGTTGTTCAGTCAGCTTCGGGATGATCTGATGCCCTACGTTTCCGAAATCCAGTTCAATGCCTTTCGCGTGGCCGAACTCGACGCCCTGTGCTCTTTGTCCGAAGTGGCCGAAAAATATTCCTATACCTGTCCGGAAATTGATGAGGAAGACGCAATCGACATCCGGGACGGGCGGCATCCGGTGGTGGAGGCTTCGTTGAAGAAGGAAGGATTCGTGCCCAATGATACGCTGCTCGATTTGCGGGGCAATCGCCTGCTGGTGATTACCGGACCCAACATGGCCGGCAAGTCCACGTATATCCGGCAGGTGGCTTTAATCGTCCTCCTGGCCCAGATGGGCAGTTTTGTGCCCGCCGCGCATGCCCGGATCGGCGTCGTGGATAAGATCTTTACCCGCATCGGCGCCTCGGACAGCCTGATCAAGGGTCAGAGCACCTTTATGGTGGAAATGACGGAGACCGCCCGGATTCTGACGGACGCAACCCCCCGGAGTCTGGTCATTCTGGATGAAGTCGGCAGAGGGACGTCGACATTCGACGGGTTGAGCATCGCCTGGGCCGTGGCGGAATATATCCACGATTTCTCCGGGCGCGGTATACGCACTTTGTTTGCCACGCATTTCCACCAGCTGACCGATCTGGCGGCGTCGAAAGAGGGCGCCCGGAATTACAACATCGCCGTGAAGGAATGGGGCGAGAAGATCATTTTCCTGCGCAAAATCATGGAAGGCGGAACGAGCCGCAGCTACGGCATTGAAGTGGCGAGAATCGCCGGCGTACCCGCCTCTGTGATTGCCCGGGCCAAGGAAATCCTGCGCAATCTGGAAAAGGGAGAGTTTGACGAAATCGGCATGCCGCGCATCGCCCGCGGCAAAAGCGCCCAGACGCCGGGCGCTCCGCAATTGAGCCTGTTTGTGGAAAGTGAAGACGCTATCCTGGATGAACTGCGACACATCGATATTTCATCGATGACGCCGCTTGAGGCGCTCAATAAACTCAGTGAACTAATCGGAAAGTTAGGATAACCGGCGCTCGGGTCCGCGGACGGAAGGAAGCCTTTATTTCAGACAGGTCAGCCTCACATGCCTGCTGTCGCACTGACCGCCGAGAACTTTGGAAATGCCGTCCTGCAGAAGCGTGGACATTCCCCGGGCCAGGGCGGTTTGATAGATGGACTCCGGGCTTTCCTTCATCCGGATCATGCGTTTGATTTCCGGCGTAAAGATGAATATTTCTGAAGCGCAGACCCGGCCGCTGTAGCCGGCATTGCCGCACTCCCGGCAGCCCTGCGGATGAAAGAGGGTCAGCCTGTCCGAATAAGGATTGCCCAACCTGCCGAAGGCGTCTTTCCCGTATAACTCGGCCAATTCCTCGTAATCCGCCCGGCTGGGGTGGTACTTTCCCTTGCATTTCGGACACAGCGATTTGATCATCCTCTGTTCGACGATCGACAGCATGGCGTCGGCGAAGACCGGGTGGCTGATGCCCCAAAGCAGACATTTGCCGATCGCGTCGGTGATGCTGTCGGCCCAAAGCGAACTTAAGACGAGACGCCCCCGCAGAGAAGCATCCATGCACAATTTGGCCGTTTCCAGATCGGGAAGACGGCCGGCCATGATGACATCCGGGTCGGCGTCCAGGAAGGAACGCAGCACATGGGGAAAATCCAGGCCATGCTGCGGATCCACGGAAACCTGTCTGAGCCCGGTTTGTCTGATTTCCACGGACTCTTCCACAGTCCATATTTTTTTCTCCGGCGTGTTGATGTTATCGAGGCAGGCATGGAGTGTTGCCGTCATCTCGTCTCCGGCCGGTCCCACGAAAAGAACCACGCCCCGCGGCTGCCGCAAAATATTCGTCAGGTCAGCATAATTGCGCGCCGACAGACCCAGACCCTCCAGCGGGATCTTTATGGCCTTGGCCGTCAGGTGAATGACCGTGTCTTCCACGCCGGCATGCGTCGGAATAATGGTGATCCGCAGGGAGAGGTCACCCCCCGCCGGCAGCTTCAATCGCATCTCTCCCCGCTGGGTGATCAAACGGTTTCCTGTGTCCAGCCGGGCCAGCACCTTAACATCCCGAAGCAGCGTTTCGTATTCGCCGGCGGTCTGCGGTTGAAGGCTCCAGAACTGCCGGTCGATCCGGATGCGCACGGCGACGTTTCCGCTGGCCGGATCCGGTTCGAAGTGAACATCCGACGCCTGCAGGTTTGCGGCTTCCAGGAGGATGCCAGCAAGGGTCCGCGGGACATGAATGGACGGCTGAAGAATGGCGCGTGCAGGTTTTTCAGAGATGCTCTTGGCCGCGGACATCTGGCGAAGGTTGTCGAGAGGCGCTGCTTCCTCCTGGAGCGCCTGCGGGTCTTTGAGCCGGCTCTTTGGCGAAAACGGGACGGGCAGATCGGGTTCAGGCTCCGGAGGATCTGTCTGCGGATGCCCGATGGACGCGGCGGGTTCGTTGTCCGGAGAGACAGGGGCGGGGTTCTGCGGTACGACAAACACAGGCTGAGGTTCATCGGTCGCTCTTCCGCGGGCGGGTCTGGTATCAGCGCCCGCGGAGATTTCAGTCACTCCAAGCCGCTCGGATATCGTTTGTTTGCCCTCACGCCTTTCGGATAAGGACACCGGTGCGGAGTCCGCCCCGCCGGGGTATGAACGATCGATCAGCTTCAGGATATCAGGGACGAGCGCAACGTAATACTGAATGGAATTGGTTTTCAATGTCTTTTCGATATCGCGCTTTTTGACCTGGTCCCAGGGGTCATCTATAAGAACATGGACTTTGCCCTTGGTCATCGTAAGAGGAAACCACTTCATTTTAACCAGGACAGATCTCGCAATTCCGGTAAATAATTGCCTGGTGCCCGATAACTCATCGCCGTATGCGGCAAACGGATAAGAGAAATGATCGGCTAAAGCCGCGCCGATATCCTTTTTCGGAATATGGTAGCGTTCCGTTAAGATCACGGAAAGATCTTTACTGGCTTCAAACGCCTCTTTCAGCGCTTTGTCCAACTGGCCGGGCGAGATCGCTTTATCCCGGATCAGCTTATCCAGTCTTGCGCGTTGTTCCTGGCTGTGCTGTTCAAATTCCAGATGCAGAAAAAAGGTCCTGGACAGGCAGCTTTCTATTTCCTCCAGAAAGATCTGTTTGTAGTCATCAATGGCGTCGCCGTCCTTTTTATTCATGATCTCCATGACGCCCAGAATGCTGCCGTCATACAGGATAGGGCGCGCGACGATTTGACCCGTCGTCGTTCCCAGTTTTCTGTCCGGCGAGGCGTCAAAATAAAGCACATCGCTGATCTTTTTGATCTCGCGCTCATTATAGGCATCGGCGACACGAAGCATTTTTTTCCGATCGGCGACGCAACCGGCAAACGTTGTACCATCGATCGGGAAACGAAGCTCTTTCACCTGTCCGCCTTCGTCTTGCCAAGTGAAAATTTCATTTTTCGTTTTGTCGATCAGATAAATGGTCAGCCTGTGGACTTTAAAGAGCCTGCAAATATCTTCCTTGATGTCGAGAACAATTTCACGAAGGGTGACGGCCGACTGAATCCGGCCGGTAATGCGCTGGATGGCCTTGTGGAATTCGAAGTTCTTCAGAAGCTCCTCAACCTGAGGGGCCTCGGAGATTTCCTCCTTGGGCGGCTTTTTACCGTAGGTGCTCATTTTACGCTTCCTCTATTGCGACATATCACGGATACTGAATACTGAGCGCACCGAAAATATTGTCTGCAATGATATTAATATCCAGCGGCTTTTCCAGATAGCTGAAAACGCCCATGGATCGGGTAATCGACTCCACCCTGGGTGTACCGTACGCCGTCATAAGAATGACCGGAATGTGGCGATAGTTTCTTTTGATATACGCGAGAAGTTCGAACCCGTCCATTCCCGGCATACTCAAATCCGTGATCACCAGATCGATGGATCTTTTTCCTTTTAATACCTTGATCGCACCGATGCCGTTGGTTGCCGTGCATAATGTAAAATATTTCTTATAAATGCAGAGCCCGTCCTCGATGCTCAAAAGAAACGGCTCTTCATCATCGACGATCAGGACTTCCCTGACTCGGCCATGACTGGGAAGACGGCCCCTGTTGTTCCTGGTCTTCGGATCGGGTGTTTGCCGGGCATCTCCAATTGTATTTGAGGATTTTTCCATAGGGCCTCGCCTTTTCCCGATCCTCGGTGAATTCATTCACAAAAGTATCATTTAACCTTGTGAAGCAAAGGGTATGCCCAAATGAAACATCCGCATTATGCGAGAAAATATAAAAGGTTATGAATATTTTGAATGGCCAGTCCGCTTTGGAGAATGTCAGGCTGGATGGGTCATTTTGACCCCGCTTAAGCGCTTCGGCGCAGCCTTTACAGACGGTATGATTTTACTTTTCTCTTGAGGGTGGAAAGAGAGATGCCCAGCGCTTTGGCCGATTGTGAATAGTTGCCGCTGCATTTCTTTAATGCCTGGCGGATGTACTTCTGCTCCGCGGCCGCGAGGGTTAACAGTTCACCTTCGTCCGCGGCGGTCGGTCCGAAAGACGAGGGCGAGGCCATGCCGGTCCGGAGCAAGAGCGACGGTCTGAGCGGTTGGTTGCGCTGAACGATCAACGACCGTTCAATGACATTTTTCAATTCACGCACGTTTCCCGGCCATGTATATTCCATTAACTTGACGAGCTCGGATTCCGCAAGGCCCAGATGAGGATCTCGGGACATGCACCTGATGAAATATTCGCACAGCCTGGGAATGTCTTCCTTCCTGTCCGCAAGCCGCGGAATATGCAGACGGATGACGCTGAGCCGATAATAGAGGTCGCTGCGGAAAGTCTTTTCCTGGACGGCTTTCTCCAGATCATTGTTGGCGGCCGCAATGATCCGCACATTGATCGGCTTCACGGTTTCGCTGCCGATGCGGCGGACCTTTTTTTCTTCCAGCACACCGAGTAACTTGGATTGCAGGTGAATAGGCATGGAGCCGATTTCATCCAGGACGAGCGTTCCCCCTTCAGCCAGCTCAAAAATCCCTTTTCGCGATGCGCTGGACCCCGTAAAAGCCCCTTTTTCCGAACCAAACAACTCGGCTTCGATGAGGTTTTCGGGAAAAGCGGCGCAGTTGGCGGTCAAAAAAAGCTTTGCCGGAAGGGCGCTTTTCAAGTGGATGGCGCGGGCAACGATATTCTTGCCCGTTCCCGTTTCACCGGTGATGAGCACGGGCGCATCGCTGCCGGCAGCAAGATCGATCATCCGGTTAATTTCATCAAAAACACCGCGGCCGGCAATCAATTCGAATTCTTCAGTATCCCGGGTGTTCTGATAATTCTGGATTTGTTCCGTTTTCTCGAGCTCCTGTGTGCGAAACGCCTGCTTGATGGTCAGTTCCAGTTCAGCCATTTCAAAGGGTTTGGAAAGATAATCGTGCGCCCCCACCTTGATGGCTTCTCTGGCGTTGTTGAAGCTCGGATAGGCTGTAACAAAGATGATTTTGGTCTCTGTGTTCTGCTTCAGTATCGACGGGCAGAGTGAAATGCCTTCCGCATCGGGAAGTTTCTGATCGAGGATAACGATGTCAACTTTCGTCTCCGCACAAATTCTCAGCCCGTCTTTTCCCGTATTCGCGGTGAGAACGTCCGTGTTGCCGTCGGAGAGCAAATCGCTTACGGATTCGCAAAAGATATCATTGTCGTCGATAATCAGAATTTTTCTTTTAATTTTTGGCATCAGCATTACGACCTTCAGGAATGACCACGATCACGCGCGTCCCCCTGTCTTTGACGCTTTTTATTTCCATGTTTCCCTTCATCAAGGTGACCATTTTCAGCGTGATCATCAACCCCAAACCCGTGCCGCGGGTTTTGGTCGTAAAGAAGGGTTTGAAAAGATTGGCCTGAGCTTCCTTGGACATGCCGCAGCCGTTGTCTTCCACGATAATGGAGACCAGGCCATCCTGCGTGAGCGCCCGGATATTGATTTTTCGCTGGTTTCTGTTTTCCAGCGCATCGGAAGCATTGGTGATCAAATTCAGCATCACCTGATGCAGAAGGCGCGGATCAGCGCTCACGGTTGTGACATCCGATTCAACGGTTTTGCTGATTTTAATGTTGGACTGACGCAAATCATTGCCGACGAGCGCTATAAATCGGGTCAGAAAGCCGTCGATGGGCACGTCCTGAATCTCCGGATTCTCGAAGAAGCTGAAGCTTTTCAGAGCCTGCAGCAGAAATTCGACGCGGGAAATTTCGGTCATGGCGCGGTCAACGAACTTTTCCACGGCCGCCGGCGAGTATTCGCTGAGATTCCGCTTCAGGACGCTCAGCGTCATTTTGATTGAGTTGATGGGGTTGCCCAGTTCATGCCGGATTCCGGAAAAGACATAACTGATATTATCCATGGAATTGACGGCTTCAGCGATGGCCTCCAGGCGGCTTCTTTCCGTGATGTCGCGGATGATAATCCAGATGAAACTGTCGGAAATCATGTACGGCGTGTAACCCAGCAGGCGGTTCTTGAAGCGCAACGTGTAATGCCGTCCGAATATATCGGCTTCAGCTTTGCCTTTGTAGTCCGCCAAAAGCAGAGAAAGAAGATTTTGATATTCAAGTAAATTGGGGTTGTTTTGAAATATTTCCGTGGCAAATCTGTTCGTGTAAAGCAGCTTGCGTTTCTTGATGCCCAGAATGACGATGCCCAGGTCGATCGTCTCCATAATGCTGGCGTATAAAGAATAGTCAAAATTCTTATCCGTGCTTCCGGGGAAATTTCTTTCTTTTGCCGCATCTTCCATATGATAAATAAAAACTTTGCAAATGTAATTATTAAGAG
>SBEK01000158.1 GCA_009668925.1 Deltaproteobacteria bacterium | reverse complement strand
GTCTTCATGTGTTGCGCTCCTGAGGCAAAGCAAAGGTTCACTGCGTTTCTTTGTTTTTTATAATATTTCATTGACATTGGATGCCGGATTATCCTACGCTTTAACTATAAAAATAAATGCTGACCGATCACACTTCAGGACTTGATATTTTTCAACCCAGGCAATCCGGAAAGGCTTGCCTTAAGTGGATGGTAAAGGAGATTCGCAATTTCTGAAATAAACAAGCCCGGACTCTTCTATGGATACATCATCGTCTTGTTCAGTTTTCTGATCCTGATGACCGTTTGGGGGGCACAATACAGCTTCGGCGTCTTCTTCAAGCCGATGCTGAATGAATTCGGATTTTCCAGAGCAGCACTGTCCGGCGCGTATTCCATAGGTCTGGTCATCCAGTCCGTAGCCTGTATCTTAACAGGCAAGCTCTGCGACAGGTACGGGCCCCGGCTGGTCGTGACGGTTTGCGGGTCGCTGCTCGGCATCAGCTATGTCTTGATGTCGCAGGTACAGGCGATCTGGCAGATTTATATCATTTTCGGCGTCTTTTCGAGTATTGGCGTCGCCGGCACCTGGGTCCCCCTGCTTTCAACAATATCCAGATGGTTTGTTCACAGAAGAGGGCTGATGAGCGGCATTACTTCGGCCGGGGTCGGAGCCGGAGTCATGCTTGTGCCCGCGTTATCGAGCTTCCTCATAGCCAATTTCGGCTGGCGCACTTCCTATATCATGATCGGCCTCACCGTACTGATCCTGGTCATCGCCAGCGCGCAAATGCTGAAGCGCGACCCGTCCGAAATCGGACAATCCGCCCTGGGCACGTCGGCGCACCATGACCATCCCTCTTTGCACTTTACCTTCAAGGAAGCACTCGCGAGCACGCAATTCTGGCTGGTCTGCGGGGTTTTTGTCATGATGGGATCCAGTTTGCAGTCCGTGCTGGTGCATATCGTTCCTCATGCCACCGATGTCGGGATAGCGGAGGTAACCGCCGCCACGATTATTTCCGTCATCGGCGCCGTGAGCATTATCAGCAAAGTATCGTTAGGTGTCGTGATCGACCGCTTGGGCAGTAAACCCGTTGCGGTGATGATCGGCGCGCTCATGCTGGCATCCTTCACCATCATACAGCTATCGGATACCCTCTGGGTGCTCTATGTCTTTGCCGTCATTTTTGCTTTCGGCTACGGCGGATTTGCAGCCATCCAGTCCCCTTTCCTGGCTGAACTCTTCGGTCTGAAATATCATGGCACGATATTCGGATTTACCATGTTCATCATTGGGCTCGGCGCATTCGGACCCTTTATCGCCGGCAAAATATTTGACGCGACGTTGAGCTATCGTCTGGCTTTTGTCATGCTGGCGGTCATGAGTAGTCTGGCCATCCTGTTTGCCCTGGGAATCAAAAAAACGCACCTGGCCAAGAAATAAAGCTGGCCAAAGATTGGCGTAGGTTCACAGCTTCCCTCTATTCCACTCTCAGAAGGGCTTGATCCTTTCAATTTTTTTTTACCGGCGCCCTTCTGTGTTCATCCGGGAGACCCGTTTTTGGCTCTCTATGAAACCATAAGTCAATGTTCTTGATCCTTCACGAATCAATTCTATGAGCTTGGCTTCGTCCATCTCCTGACGGGCCTCCTTCATTAAGGGCTTCATGGAAGCAATCCCGTGGACAAATATCCAGGCTAGAAACTGGAAGTTGCGTAATTGCTGGTTGGAAAAACCTTTCATTCTGGGATTCTGCGAAAGGATCTTGACGTGCAGATCGAATTGAGCGGCTCCGTATTTATTCCGTAAGCGGATATACCTTGGATCGTTGATGACGGCAAACAAATGCGGTTCTTCCCAGGCAAACAGAACATATCCTATTCCATTATCCAGAGACAAAATGCCGGTTCGGGGCGTCGAGTGGTATTCACCAAGCAGCAGCATGATTTTCTCAATAATTGCCGGTACCAGATCATTCATGGATTTGAAGTGTGAGTAAATGGGTATATGGGATGTGTGCAGTATTTTTGCGATAGAGCGTGTCGATAGTTTCTCCAAGCCGTGCTCGCGCACAATATTGAAGGCGGCATCGACAATGCTTTCGCGCGTTATTCTTGTTTTAGAAGGCATAAGAAGTCACCACAGCGGAAGAAAGGAAGAATGATTAAATGTAAAATTCATATTATCGCAGGCCTGTCCTGACAGAGATGACACGCCACGAAATGATCGGCCGCAATTTCTTTCATGAGGGGTTCCTCGGTGGCGCAACGGTCCATCGCCATGATGCACCGCGGATGAAAGGGACACCCCAGCGGCGGATGGAGCGGACTCGGCACTTCTCCCTTGAGGATGATGTGTTCTCGTGTGGCCTCGATGCCGGGATTGGCGATGGGGACGGCGGAGAGAAGGGCGTGAGTGTATGGGTGCAGGGGATTGTGGTAGAGGTCGATGCGCGAGGCGACCTCGACAAATTTCCCCAGATACATAACCGCGATCCGGTCGCTGATATGGCGTACAACGGCCAGGTCATGAGCGATGAAGAGATAGGTCAGATTGAAGCGCTCCTGGAGGTCTTCAAGAAGGTTGATGATCTGGGCCTGAATCGAGACATCCAGCGCTGAGACGGGTTCGTCGCAAACGATGAAACTCGGCCTTACGGCCAAAGCCCTGGCGATGCCTACCCGCTGCCGCTGGCCTCCGCTGAATTCATGGGGGTAGCGGTTGCCCATGGACGGATCGAGGCCCACGACGGTCAGCAGCTCGTCGACCTGCCGCCGATATTCACCCTTGTCGCCCGCCATGCCATGTGCGATGAGGGGCTCCCCGATAATGTCGCCGACCGTCATGCGCGGATCGAGGGAACTGAAGGGATCCTGGAAGATCATCTGCATCCGGCGGCGCAACTTTCGGATTTCCTCTTTACCGATGCCGGTGATGTTCTCCCCTTCGAAGAAGATCCTGCCGTCCGTCGGCCGGTCCAGTTGGAGGATGGCATTGCCCGTTGTCGTCTTTCCACTGCCGCTCTCGCCCACGAGGCCGAGCGTTTCACCCCTCCGAACGAAGAAGCTGACGCCGTCCACGGCTTTGATATCGCCGACTTTCTTCTTGAGGACACTCCCCGACAGGACGGGGAAGTAAACCTTCAGATCCTGTACCTCAATGAGTATCTCATTTCCAGATTTTGACATCGACCCAGCACGCCCTCTCATGTTTTTCGCTGACCGCGACCAGTTGCGGCGTTTCCTTCCGACAGCGCTCAATGGCAAAGTTACAGCGCGGATGGAAGGCACATCCCGCCGGGACGTTCGCCAGGTTCGGCGGCTGTCCCTGGATGGGCACGAGCTTCTTCTTCAGGTCCTGATCAAGCTGGGGCACCGAGGCCATCAGTCCGATCGTATAAGGATGGGTCGGACGGGCGTATATTTCACGGGCCGTGCCCTTCTCCACGATCCGGCCGGCATACATCACATTGACCCGGTCGGCGTAGCGGGCCACGACGCCCAGGTTGTGGGTGATGATGATCAAGGCCATGGATGAATCGCGGGTGAGGCTCTTGAGCAGCTCCAGAATCTGGGCCTGAACCGTCACGTCGAGGGCCGTCGTCGGTTCGTCGGCGATGATGAGCCGGGGTTCGCAGCCAAGCCCCATAGCGATCATCGCCCGCTGGCGCATGCCCCCGCTGAACTGGTGGGGATAGTCGAGCACCCGCCGCTCCGCATCGGCGATCTGGACCTTCCCGAGCAACTCCCTGGCCTTCGCCCAGGCCTTTTTCAGACCTGTATTTTTGTGGATTTCCACAGGTTCAGCAATCTGACGGCCGATGGTGAGGACCGGGTTGAGGGAAGTCATGGGTTCCTGAAAGATCATGGCGATGCGATTGCCGCGGATGTTGCGGATTTCCTCATCAGCCAGTTTGAGAAGATCCCTGCCTTCAAAGAAGATTTCGCCATCCACGATTCTGCCCGGGGGGTTCGGGATTAAACGGAGAATGGACATGGCGCTGATGCTCTTGCCGCACCCGCTTTCGCCGACTATTCCCAGGGTCTCTCCTTCGCCGATATCAAAGGAGACCCCATCCACGGCCTTCACCGTTCCCTCATGGCCGAAAAAATAGGTTTTGAGGTTCCTGACTTCCAAAAGTGGCGCCATACATCAGACTCTCCCACGCCGTTTTAAGTGGTACGTCGGGCAGGGAAGATCTCTGCCTCCCTGCCGGGGGTGCTCATATTTATTCGAATCCCATCGACTTCTTCAGTTCCTGGTCGATCCAGACACGGGCCAGAATCGGAGCCGAGCGGAAGGCGCCAACATTGACCTCACCATGATAGTTCTTGACCCATGGCCACCAGACCACATAATGATAGGGAACGGGCAGGATAATGCCCGGCGCCTGATCCAAGGCATAGACGGCCAGCTTCCTCATCTCTTCAGTAGCCTGCTTCGCTGTCAGTTTCTGATTCTCCACCGTCGTTTCCCACAATTTATCCACGTAAGGATCCTTCATCATGGAGGGATTCCAGGTCTGGCCGGACATGAAGTTCTTTCTTGTTCCGGAGAAGAGATTTCCCTGGCTGGTGGAGAAGAAGAAACCCGGGGCATGGGTCTTCTTCGTCAGTCGGCTAAGCCAGGAAGGATAATCCAGCGGTTCAAGTTCACATTTCACGCCGATCTTTGCCAGGTAGGCGACCACCATGGAGGCCAGATCCAACTGCGCCGGGTTCGCATTGGAGACCTGGGCTTTGAAGGTAAATCCATCGGGGTAGCCGGCCTCGGCCAGGAGTTTCTTGGCCTTTTCCGGATTGTAGGTGAAGAGTTCCCTGGCTGAGGGAGGCAGTTTTTCCAAAGGGGTGTGAACGGCGCCAAGCGTTTTCGGGAAGGGGTATTGGGCTATTTCAGCGTTCCCGCCATAAAAGGAATCGACGATTTCTTTCTGGTTTATCGCCATGTTGAGCGCCCGCCGCACCCGGATATCATCAAAGGGCTTCGTATCCATCCGCATAGCCATAGTGAAGTTATCGGTAAAGATGCGGCGCGACCATTGCAGCTGGGGATTGGTCTTCTTGAGATCCGCCATGTACTTCCAGTTGACGGCCATGGCCAGATCGATCTTGCCCGTTCTCAATGCCGTGATCTGCGTGGACTCATCCTTGATGATCATCATGACGATCCGGTCGGTGAAGGGGAGCTTGTACTTCTTGCCTTTGATGGTCTCCGAATCCCAATAGTTCGGGTTCCTGGTAAAGGTCTCCGAGTGCCCTTCTTTGTAGTCGGTGATCATATAAGGGCCGGTGCCACAGGCGTTCTGCCATTTTCCCGGACCGCCCGGCGCTTTTTCCTGTTCCGGTGCCTGTATGGCGTCATAGTAGCCCCAAGCCATGCGGTAATCCCAGTCGGCGCACCATTCCTTCATGTGCAGGATCAGGGTGTGCTTGTCCACAATCTCCCAACGGTCAATGAAATCCAGATAGAGGGGAATCGCCTTGCGGGCGCTTTTCAGGCGGGTCATGCTGTAGACGACATCATCGGCTGTAAACTCCCTGGCCTTCATGATGCCGGGTTTTTCCTGCCAAAAAACCCCTTTGCGGAGATGAAAGATGATCCGGGGAGGGTTTTTCTTTACTTCCCAGCTTTGCAGCAGCTCGCCGCGCTGAATCTCGGGGGGAAGAGAGTCACCAACTTGAAAACTGAATTGCTTGGTTCCCCCGGGACCCTTCTGCAGATCGCCCATGATCAGATGCTCCATGTAGAAACCCGTGTCTCCGGCGTGTTTCCAAACCCAGTCGGCGATATCCCAGGCCAAAGGATTGAGACTGGGAGCTCTGTCCAGGTATCGAAGAGTGCCACCGTACTTCGGTTCCTGGGCGTTTGCTCCCGCAACGAGAACTCCCAGCAACATGACCGGGATCATCAACCATGCCCAAAGCAACACATAAGATCGCTTCTTCATCGCCGTCCTCCTTCTCTAATTCATTCGTTTTAATCTGGTGGGCGGAAAGGATAACGTTCCCAAAAACAATGAAGGCATTCTTCCTTTCGACCATCACCCTGCAAAACTAACGTAACCCTTACGTAAGCTACGACTTCCCGAGGGAATAGCTTCCTCCCCCGCCCCGCAATCGTGGATCGAGGAGATCACGCATGGCATCGCCGAAGACGTTGATGCCGTAAACCACAATGGTCAGGGCCAGCCCCGGGAGCAAGGCCATCATCGGCGCCATGAGCATATACTGGCGTCCTGTTGTACTCAGCATGCCCCCCCAGCTGGGAGCGGGGGGGGGGATGCCCAGACCAAGAAAGCTGAGACTCGCTTCCGCCAGAATGATGGCCGCCAACCGTGTTGTAAAGAGGACGATGATGGGGGCCATGATATTCGGCAGAATATGACGAAAGAGAATCCGCGGCGTCGACGCGCCGATCGCCGCCGCCGCCCGGATATACATGTTTTCCTTGGTGGTCATGGTGGCTCCCCGGATGATCCGTGAACCGGCAATGCCGAATTGAAGGCCCAGAACCAGAATAATTTGCCACATCCCGGGCCCGATCACTGATACGGCGACGATGAGAATGACCAGCCCCGGGAAGCACATCCAGGCATCGACGAAACGCTGCATGAGCATATCGTATTTGCCGCCAAAAAATCCGGTCGTGACGCCGATCAAGGTGGAGATGACGATGGAAAAGGCCGTCGCGGCAAAGGCGACAATGACGGAGAGGCGAGCGCCGTAAATAATGCGGCTCAGCATATCTCGGCCCAGGTTGTCCGTCCCCAGCAGATATTTTGTCGACGGGGATTGCAGCGCGTCACCGGGGTTGATGTCATTGTAGCCAAACGGGGCCAGGTAATTGGCAAAGATGCCTGTAAGAAGAAGGACCAGGAAGATAACGCCCCCCACCGCGCCCAGGTGTTTTTCCCGGAAGAGGCGGATGAAGAAATCGGCAAAGACACCGCGACGCTTCCGCGCGAAGTCGTATCCCGGATCGAGGCTGATGGAATGATCGCTCATAAAAAAATCCCCTGGGGCATGAATTACTTGACGCGAATCTTAGGATCGAGAAAACCGTAACTGAGATCAACGAGCAGGTTCGAAACCAGCACCGCGAGACCGATCAGCAGCATGAGTCCGGTGATGATGGGGTAATCCCGCTGGTTGATCGCATCAAACATCAATTGGCCCATTCCGGGCAGGACAAAAATCTGCTCCACGATCACCGTGCCGCCGATGAGAACGGGAAGATAGAGTCCGAAGAGGGTGACAACGGGGATAAGCGCATTCTTCAGGGCATGGCGCAAGATGACCACTTTTTCCGGCAGCCCCTTGGCCCAAGCCGTCCGGATGTAGTCCTGCCTCAGAACCTCGAGCATCATCGCCCGCATCATACGCATGGTCACACCGGAGAGTGAAAATCCGAGAACGATGCCCGGGGGCACAAAGAGCTTCAGGTTGCCGATGGGGTCCTGGAAGAAGGGAATCAGTTCCATCTGGGGAGACCAACCCCACCAGATGGCCGGATAGACGACAAACATCGTGCCCAACCAGAAATTCGGAACGGCGATCCCGAGGATCGAGATCGTCCGGCCGAAGTAATCGCCCGCCGTATCCTGGCGAACGGCCGAGTAGATGCCGATGGGGATGGCCAGGAGAAGGGCAAAAATAATGGCGATGAGACTGAGTTCGAAGGTAACAGGGAGCCTGGCCATCACCTCCTGAGAAACTTTGGTATCCTTCCAGAGCGAATTGCCGAGGTCGCCATGAAGGAAAAGATTCTTCATCCAGCGGAGATACTGGATATGGACAGGAACATCGAGCCCCAGAGATTTTTCGATGGTTTTGCGGGTGACTTCCTGGTCGCTGATATCATGCTGGGCGATCATCTGGTCGATGATATCTCCCGGGATGATCCGGATGACAAAAAATACAATAAGTGTGGCAAACAGGATAGTGGGAATCAGGGCCAAAACACGCTTCAACAAGTATCCACGCATCATGCACTCCAAATTTGGGGAACAACGGCCTGAGAAATACATCCATCATAGACAATGTCTGCTCATTGGATAATGGCTGCTATGAATATGGACGAAAAATATAGCAGGTACTATTTCAAAAAGTATCATTGATGTCAAGGAATATCTTTGCAGGCGGGGTCAAATCTTTAATCTTGACATTTCAATTGCGCCCGGATCTTCCGGCTACACGGGAATGAGGAAGAGACTGCCACGCGTCCCGAGGGCCATTCGTAATGACTGAAGGAAGAGATTTCCGCCACCCCTTTGGCGGCGGGCAGCACGCAAGGCTCGCTTCGCGATGACGGAGAAAGACCGCCACACTGCCTGAGGTGTGCCCCTCAGGATAGAGACGGTTCGCAATGAAGGATGGAATTGCTATGATCTGCCGGAGGCTCTCACTGCTTTCTTATATTCGCCTGCTGGTTCCGCCATGCGGACTGAACCAGCAGGCTTCGGTTTCATCTGCGGGCTTGAACCGGCAAAGCGTATGTTCTCCGGCAACTATATTATACCTTTTGGTCAGGCTTCCAATAATTCAAACTGGCAATAAATATCAGCATCGCCTGATGCAATACTCCTGATCTTTTTTGCGGCGGTTTTCTTCCCGAACACTTTGAGGGCCTGCTGATTGTAACCCATAACCAGCTGCTCGAAGTACACATTCTTTATATTGATCCCGGTGACTTTGAGATGAACGACGTTGTTCTCCAGCTTTGTGACTACTTTACCTCCGTCAAAAAAAGCCGTCCAGAGTTTAGGCATGTAAACTTCAACGAACTGCTTGATATCCTTTGTGAGCATGAAAGCTTTGTACGGGCCTTCCGGCGACAGGGCATATTTGGCGCCTATCTTGCCGAACATCAGGTAGGACATTCTGTCGTTGTTGAAGAATTCCGCGCACATCTCGTCAAAAAAAATGATTAATTTTTCCACCGGGCTGAGCGTAATGGACATAATGACTTTTTTGAAATACGCGTCCTTTTCCGCCAGTTTGGTCATAAAGGAAGTCCAGCGTTCTTCGCCGAAAGCCGCGGTCATAGCAGTCTTTGTCAAAACATAAAAAGTGCCTTTTACGTTCATGTCAAAACCTCCTCAGAATGCCATTTGGATTAGATGATTTATAATACATTTGTAT
>SBEK01000342.1 GCA_009668925.1 Deltaproteobacteria bacterium | reverse complement strand
CTTTTTCCAGCCGGCCGGAAGCGGCGCTTTCTTCCAGCCGCAAGGCCTGCAAATCGGGTTGATTCCCCAGCGCGCGCTGCACCGCTTCTTCCACCGTCATCGGGTATCCCGGCCCCGCGCAAAGAAATATTAAAACTGTGATCACAACGAAATAACGCATCGACTCACCTCGCTTAATCGTGAAGTAATACCAAGACAGGTCCTAAAACGGAATTTCAGACGACACTCGTTTGCCGGACTCTTCGTGCAAGAAAAAATTAGGCGAGGGAATTCTGAGGGGGCTTGTGGATGGACGGATGAAACTTGGAAATCGGCGTCAAACTGATTACGGCGCCGCGGGACGTGGTCAGGACGGGCGCCTCCAGGGAACAGAATTCGGCGCCCATGAGGGAATTCGCGCAGATCGAGCAGATGAATTGATCATCCTGACTTCCCTCACCGCCGGAGGGAAACGCGCCATGCAGGGAAATACTTGCATCCGCGTTGAGGGCTTTCATGGAACTGTGGGTTAAGTCCCCCTGGAACGGGGCACGGCCGATGCAATCGGCGCAAACCATGCTGTCGAACATCGGGACGAGCACATAGAAAAGCACGATAACCCAAATGATTCTTCTTTTGCTTTCTTGAAAACGCCTGCCGCTTATCATTTTATCGCACTTTCCAATCCAATGCCCCGGACCGGATCGACTGATCGCTCGATGATGCCGGGCTTGATGGAACCTGTTTTCAAATCCTTTTCTTCACTCCAATACACTATGTTCACACCAGTAATTATGCCAGGAACTTTTGTCAAGCTGCGTCTTCCGGGTTTTGCCGACTTCTGCGTCGGAAACGCTCTGCTCAGGTCCGGACGTCACGATTGTCTCATCATGTCCAACATTTTTCGCGTCGCCCCGGCCGGATCGTCCGCCGAGCAGATGGCCGACACAACCGCCAGACAATCGGCCCCGGCATCGATGACCGCCCGGGCATTTCCTATATGGATCCCGCCGATCGCGACCAGCGGATGGCGGCTCGCCGCCTTGATTTTCCGAAGGCCCTCAAGTCCCCAGGGCTCTTTCGTATCCGTCTTGGTCGGCGTTGCAAAAACGGGACTGACTCCGATGTAATCGACGTCGAGTTTCTCGCTCACCTCAACATCTTCCCAGGTTTCCACCGACAGGCCGATAATGGCCTTCTTCCCCATCAGCCGCCGCGCCGTTGCGTACGGCATGTCTTCCTGGCCGATATGCACGCCGTCGGCGCCCGAGGCCAGCGCCACGTCAATCCGGTCATTGATGATCAGCGGTACACCATGGGGAATGAGCATTTTTTTTATGGCAAGGGCTTCCTCCACAAAATCGCGCGTCGACAATTCCTTTTCACGCAATTGAACCAAGGCCGCTCCGCCCTGCACGGCCTGCAAGACGACATCGGGCAGAGATCGGCCGCGGCAAAGGCCGCGGTCCGTCACCAGATAAATACCGCGCATGATCA
>SBEK01000157.1:4399-9154 GCA_009668925.1 Deltaproteobacteria bacterium | reverse complement strand
GGAGCTTCTCTGGGGAGGGGAGGCCTGTGGCCGAATCGCCTTCCGGAACAATTACAATCACTGCTGCCCAACTGGTCCTATACCAACATTTTTCGACGTGTCCTTCCGGCACTGAAGAAATTCGGCATCTCTCATGCTCAGATCCACACCTTGATGGTTGACAATCCAAGACGCCTGTTCGGATAAGGGAAAGGTATAAAGATAAACGTCTGTTGCGATATGGAGGCAGCTCAGATGACGACTCAATGAACGATTAATGGTCCGCCTGCGAATTCGGAATCATTGATTTCCAGGTTAAGAAGGCAAGTCCAGACTTTTTTGGACAATGTCTGTTAAATTCATAGAGGTCAGGGAAAAGAAATTTGTGAATAAAATGGCGGAAGTGCATGGGAATCGAACCCACCTGGGACGGTTCTAGCGCCCCACACTGGATTTGAAGTCCAGGAGGCCCACCAGTGACCTTGGCACTTCCTCATAAGGTGGACGTCTTAATCTAACGTTAAATGAGCATGGCTGTCAACGTGGAAATGATCTATTATAAAAATACTAATGGATTGTTGCCTGGCGGTGCTTTCTGTGTACCACATCAACGGTTCTCCCGGTACGCGGATTGCACAGTGCACCCCAATGCCGATGACGCAATCTTATCCGTCCGGTCACTGTCCATTTTACCCCGGTAGCGCTAAACAAACCTAAGCATCAATTGAGTTTAAGCAATTCTTCCGGTCGATCAAAGAGGTAATCCGGCCCGGCGGCAGCCATGTGCTCTTTGCTGTGCCATCCCCAGGTGACCCCTACCGTTTTGACGCCGGCCTGCTTTCCTTCCTTGATGTCTCCGGTCGCGTCCCCGATGTAATAAATATCCTGGAGGGTAATATTGTATTTTTTGATGATGAAAAGGATCTTATCTTTTTTGCTGAGCATAAAATCGGAACCCAGCACATCCTGGAAGATGCCTTCGAAATCATAGAGCCGCAGAGCTTCCTGAATCGTCGGCGTGTCGTTGGAAGAAATAACGACCATTGGATGATTTTTTGCCAGTTCCCGCAAAACCGGCCGGATGGCGTCAAAGGGCTTCATTTCGGAATAATGGATCTGAGCCAGAATATTCACGGAGGCTTTCATGAATTTGTCCAGGTTCACGCCCTTGTGCACCAGAGATTCGTAAAAATTCCCTTCAAAAAGTTCGAGAAATTCCTCCCGGCCGTGCGTGAGAGGCTGTCCGATGACCTTAAGACAATCCGTTACGGTTTTTTCATAAACATCCAGCGAATCCACCAGGACCCCGTCAAAATCGAAGAGCAGTAAGTTCATTTTAGTTGGATCCTCTGCGCAAAGCGGCAATGGCCTTCTTGTAGGGACGAGTCAAAATTCCCTTTTCTGTGATCATGGCAGTAATATATTTCGCGGGGGTTACATCAAAAGCCGGATTGTAAACCTGTATTTTTTCCGGCGCAGCCTGAACACCCCGCCAACAGGTAACTTCTCCGACCTGCCGTTCTTCGATGGGAATGGCCGCACCCGCCTTCAGAGAAAAATCAAAAGTGGATACTGGAGCCGCCACATAGAATGGAATATGGTGAGCCCCGGCCAGGACAGCCAAGGCGTATGTCCCGATCTTATTGGCCGCATCGCCGTTTGCCGCAATCCGGTCGGCCCCGACGATGATTTTATTGATTTTGCCTTGCTGCATGAGATAGCCGGCCATATTATCGCAGATCAGCGTCGCCGGTATCTTTTCTTTTTGCATTTCCCAGGCGGTCAGCCTTGCCCCCTGCAATACAGGACGTGTTTCGTCGACATAGACATGCAGTTTTTTGCCCGCGGCGACGGCTGCGCGGATGACACCCAGCGCCGTTCCGTAGCCCGCTGTCGCCAGCGCGCCCGCATTGCAGTGCGTCAGGACGTTGTCGCCGTCAGCAAATAATTCACTGCCGTAGCGGCCCATCTGTTTATTGATCTCAATATCTTCGGCGCCGATGCGCTTCGCTTCTCTGATCAGTATCGCAGCCAGATTTCTTTTGCCAGAGGCGATGGCCCCGGTCAGACATTTCTTCATTTGCTCCAACGCCCAAAACAGATTGCGCGCGGTGGGGCGGGCTTGGGCAATCTCGTCGCAAAGCACATTAAATTTTTTTTGGAATTTATCAGGAGGCAGATCCGCCAGCGTCTCAGCGCCCAGCGCCGCTCCCATGGCGGCGGCCACGCCAATGGCCGGCGCGCCGCGAACGGTCAGATCCTTAATGGCGGCTATGACCTGCCGGTAGTTCGTACAGACTATTTCCTGCTCGATCAAGGGCAGAGCTTTCTGATCGAGCAGGATGACGGAGTGGTTTTTCCAGTAGACGGGTTTAATCATGATCCGACAAGCATTTTCTTGAGCAGCTCATTGACAAGCTGCGGATTGGCCTTGCCCTGGGTGGCCTTCATCACCTGGCCGACAAAGAAACCGAAGAGCTTTTCCTTGCCGCTCCGATAGTCCGTAAGCGGTTTGGGATTAGCGGCGATGATCGCCGTGATGGTCTTGGCCAATTCGTCTTCATCCGTAATCTGCACCAAACCTTTTTCTTTAATGATCTCCTGAGGAGATTTGCCCGTCTGATACATATCGGAAACGATGTCTTTGGCCATTTTGCCGCTGATCGCGCCGTCTTCAATCAACGTGATCATATCGGCCAGCGATTGAGCAGTGATCGGACTCTCGCGGATGGCACGTTTATCTTCATTGAGAAAACGCAATACGTCCCCCATCACCCAGTTGCTGGCTTGTTTGGGCTTTCCGCAAATCCTCACGACATCCTCGTAGTATTCCGCGAGCGCTCTTTCAGACGTCAGTACACCGGCGTCATAAGCGGGAATTTGATACTCATTTACAAACCGCTCCCGTTTGGCCAATGGGAGCTCCGGCAGCTGCTCGCGGATTCTCGCCACCCAGACGTCGTCCACGACTACGGGCACCAAATCGGGATCAGGGAAGTAGCGGTAGTCATGAGCCTCTTCCTTGCTGCGCATGGGATTGGTCACTCCCTGAGCATCGTCCCAAAGGCGGGTCTCCTGGACGATCCTCTGACCGTTTTCCACAAGATACTGCTGCCGCTTCACTTCATATTCCAGGGCGCGCTGGACATTGCGGAACGAGTTCATGTTTTTGAGTTCCGTGCGGGTACCGAATTCCTTCTGCCCCACAGGCCTGATGGACACGTTGGCGTCGCAACGAAAAGAGCCTTCTTCCATGTTGCCGTCGCAGATCTCCAGGTACACCAGAATTTCGTGCAGACGCTTGAGATATTCCGCTGCCTCTTCAGGCGTCCGGATATCCGGTTCTCCGACAATTTCGATAAGCGGGACACCGGTACGATTCAAATCTACGTAGCTCACGGGATTGGTATCGTCATGGATCAGCTTCCCGGCATCTTCTTCCATATGAATCCGGGTAATCCCGATCTTCCTTTTTTCTCCATTCATGGTAAGCCAGATATGGCCGTGTTCTGCAAGCGGATAGGCATACTGTGAGATTTGGTAGCCTTTGGGCAGATCAGGATAAAAATAATTCTTCCTGGCAAATACATTGGCCGGATTGATGGTGCAATTCGTCGCGAGCGCCATCTTCATGGCGTATTCGACAACCTTTTTATTGAGCACCGGCAGAACGCCCGGCATGCCCAGGCAAATCGGACAGGCGTGGCTATTGGGTTCAGCTCCGAATTGGGTGGAGCAACTACAGAATATTTTCGTATCCGTTAACAATTGGGCGTGAACTTCAAGCCCGATGACTGTTTCAAATTCCATTATAGCGTCGGCCTCCTTCTTTCGATGGCAGCGTACTTTTCATACGCCGAGGCAATCTGTAATAATTTCCCTTCTTCGAAATGACCGGCCAGAAACTGGACGCCCATCGGCAGTCCGGCAGCGGTGTACCCGCACGGAACGGAGATGCCCGGAATGCCGGCCAGGTTGGTAGAGATCGTGAAGATGTCGGAGAGATACATTTGCAACGGGTCGTCCGTTTTCTCGCCTATTTTAAACGCGGGCGTCGGTGTGGTCGGTGTGAGAATGACATCGCACGTCTGGAAGGCTTCATCAAAATCCCGGCGGATAAGCGCCCGGACCTGTGATGCCTTTCCGTAGTAAGCATCATAGTACCCTGCGGACAGTGCATAGGTGCCGATCATGATCCGGCGTTTGACTTCAGCGCCGAATCCCTCCCGGCGCGTCTTGGTATACATCTCGGCGAGATCACGCGCGTCAGACGTCCGGTAACCGAACTTGACGCCGTCATAGCGCGCCAGGTTCGACGATGCTTCCGCCGGAGCGATAATGTAATAAACGGCCAGGCAATATTGCGTGTGGGGAAGAGAAATGTCCATGATTTTTCCCCCGCATTTCTCGACAACTTCAATGGCTCTTTGAACAGCCGAGCTCACTTCCGGATCGATACCTTCTACAAAATATTCCTTCGGGATGCCGACCTTCCATCCCTTAATGTCGCGGCCGACAAACTGACGGTAATCAGGCACGTCAGCTGGCACTGATGTCGATTCTTTGGGATCGTAGCCGGCCAGTACATTCATCATGATGGAACAGTCTTCCACATCTTTCGTAAAGGGGCCGATCTGGTCGAGTGATGACGCAAAGGCAATCAGTCCAAAGCGGGAGACGCGGCCATAGGTGGGTTTCATGCCGACGACACCGCAAAGCGCTGCGGGCTGGCGGATCGATCCGCCCGTGTCGGAACCGATGGAAGCGATGCATTCG
>SBEK01000157.1:0-4057 GCA_009668925.1 Deltaproteobacteria bacterium | reverse complement strand
CCTGATGTCGCCTCTCTTAATGCCTTCGTCAGCTTTTGCCGCCTGATCCAGAGCCTCTTCTTTCATCAGGCGGATGTACGAATGCACCCGCTCTTCAACGGCATCGATGCGTGAAAAAACGGATTCGGCGACTTGAACGGCCGACACATCGCCGTTTTTTATTTTTTCCTGCAATTCATGAATGGTCAGCGAAAATAACTCCATAAAATCCTCAATAGCTTATGCGTGTTACAATTTTGTTTTCTTTTAATGAATCCTGAACACTTGTGTGATGCTTTCTCATTGTATCAGTCAATGACCTTCGGGACTCTGAAAAACTCCCCTCGTGCATCGGGCGCATTCGCCAAGGCTCTCTCGCTGCCCAGAGATTCCAGTACCGTGTCCTCACGAAACGCATTCGTTACGGCGATGGCATGGGTCATTGGCCGCACGCCTGTCGTATCCAATTCATTGAGCTTGTCAATATAAAGAAGAATATCATTGAGCTGGGCGGTAAGTTTGTCTCTTTCCGTCTCGGCTACTTCCAGACGCGCTAATTTAGCGACGTATTCAACATCCTGTGAGCTCAGTTTCAAAATTCAAAAACCTCCTAAGGTATATCCCAGTATGGACGCATGCCGGCAATAACCGATTGAATAACCGGCTTGTTGTCTTCATCCGCTTCGCGTTCCAGGGCTTCAATCTTCTGTTTTGTCCAATGCGTTTCGTCAAACATTTCTTCGAGCGTCGCCTTGACCGATCGGGCCAGCCCCACCACATGATACCCGCCCTCCAGCACCGCGACCACATGGCCGGAACAGCAATCATCTGCAATATTCAGCAATTCGCGTGCCATCGCTGCAAACCCGTCCGGCGTAACGCGCATGCCACCCAGCGGATCCTGATAATAAATATCAAACCCCGCCGAGACGAGAATTAAATCCGGTTTGAAGGCCAAGGCGATCGGTTCCAGAATTCTGCGAAAAACGGAGATAAACGTCCCGTTTACCGCCCCGTGTCGGAGCGGCACATTCACGGTATATCCTACGGCATCGCCTTCACCGATTTCCCTGAGCCCTCCAGTGCCCGGGTAAAAGGGGTATTGATGTGTGGAGAAATACAACACCTGACGGTTGGAATAAAAAATTTTCTGCGTCCCGTCGCCATGATGCAGATCCCAATCTGCGATGAGAATTTTCTTGAGGCCATGCTTTTTCATTGCATGGGCCGCACCAATCGCAACATTATTAAATACACAAAAACCGGCGGAATTGTCGGGACCCGCATGATGGCCCGGCGGTCTCACAAACGCAAACGCATTATCAACTTCTCCCGTCATGACCGCATCAATGGCGTTTAAGACGCCGCCCGCAGCCAGTTTGGCAATTTCATAGGTTTCCGCGCTCGCAACGGTATCAGGGTCAAGAAAGGTGCAGCTTTGCCCAGCCGTACAGGCGATGCGATCAATGTACGGTAATGTGTGTACGTAAGCGATTTCTTCGTGACTGGCCTCGCGCGGTTCAATATGGCTATACTTCCAGGATATATTCGGATTATCCAGCATTTCATATACAGCCGCCAGACGTTCGGGACTTTCCGGATGAAAGGCTCCGGCGCTATGCTGTAAATAGCGACTATCTTTAACTATACCTGTTCTTCGTGACACTCATGACCTACTTGCAGAAAGAATTCCGAGTTGACGGTCGTGTATCATAAATGATTTTAAAGAGCAAATGATTCAGCCTACATCGACGAGGCCAAACCAAAAGGTACAGCCTGTCCACTCTTGAAAATGTCTTATCATCAGCGATCGGCAATTGTTCTTTTTTGTCAACCGGCGACATCCCCGAAGCCGTCAACACCTTAAAAAGAGTTTTGATAAATATCCGGTTTCATAAAGGTCTTCTTCTGGCGACGGGGGGAACCCGTAAGCCGGGCCTTGATCGTCATCCGGCATGCCCAGCGAAGCGAATGTTGAAGAAAGATGCGAAAAGGACAGTGACGGCCCTGTCTCTTCCCCGCCAGCGATCCGTATCTTGAGAGATGTCGATTCCATATCGAGGCCGATTATACACTAAGACTTCGTCATTGCGTGTAATATTTATTTTATCCGCTAAATATCAGCTTTCCATCCGGCCTGGCCGCGAAATATTGACAGAGCAACCCTCTGATGATTTACTTTCTGTTAAGGAGAAGGAGAAAAGAAATTATGAAAAAGCGCACTGCCTTATGGATTTTATTGATCACATTGCTTCTCTTGTTCAATCTGTCCTGTGCTCCGACGAACAGCTCCCGTTATCGCGAAGGGTCCAATGTGGGACAGGAAGCCAGTTTGACCGTTCAGGACGAAGAGCGACTGACCAAGGAAGCGCTTCCCAAAATGACGAAGGACTTCCCTGCCGCTAAAAATCCGGACTTGCAGAAATATATTTCGAATCTGGGAATGAAGATCGTAAAAGCCAACAATCTGGAAGGTCATCCTTACCATTATTCATTCACTGTTGTTGACGTGGCCGACGTCAACGCCTTTGCCATGCCCGCCGGCACAGTCTTCGTCACGGCGCCGCTCATTGCTCTGGCCTCCAATGAAGCCGAACTGGCCGGCGTCGTCGCCCATGAAATCGGCCATGTCGTCGCCCGGCATGCCGCAGAGCGCATGTACGCCATGGAAAAAGCTCAGAACAAGACGTGGCTGTATGCCGCGGGCGGAGCTGTTGTCGGGGCGGCCGCCGGACTAGGTCTGGGAGTCTTGCTTTGCGATAAAGGCGATGCCGCCTGTCTGGCGAAGGCGGCCGCTATCGGCGGCGTGGTTGGTGCAGGCGGCGGATTGCTCGCGCAGAGATATACATTCCTTGTCAATTCCCGCGAAGATGAAATGGAAGCCGACCGCATCGGTTTCAAATATGCCGTTGCCGCAGGGTATGATAAGAACGAAGTCGGGAAATTTTATGAAAGGCTCTTAAAGATGGAGAAGAGCGGAAAAGGCGAGGGCGGCGCGGTGAAGAGCCTTTCCGACGCTTTAAGCACACATCCGCCCAATGAGGAAAGAGTGAAACAGATGCAAGAATTGGCAGCGAAAAGCCCCGATCGAAAAGCGGTCATCAATACACCGGATTTCAACAGGGCCAAATCCCTTGCCGCACAGCTCGGCAAAAATAAATAGTATTATCAACATCACGAATGGGATCCATGATGAAAGTCCTTTTTTACTGTTGGAGCAGGTGAACGACCTGCCGTAAGACGAGAGAGTTCCTCTCGCAAAATAAGCTGGAAATTATTGAGCGGGATATTTTTAAAGATCCCTTTACAGAGGCTGAACTTGAAAAGTTATTGCAGGGAAAGCCGGCATCCGCAATGTTTAATTTCCGCAGCCCCAGCTTTAAAAAACTGGGCGCGGATCGAGAAAAACTCACCAACGAAAAACTGATAGAAATGATGTTGAGAGAACCGCGTTTCATTCGCCGACCGATCGTCCAGATCGGCCGGAAGATTTTTTTGGAGCCGGCGTCAATGTCTTAAAGGACGTGATGGGGCTGTAGATGAATTGATGCGCCGGATGCCTATCGCTTAGACTGCTGTTCGGCCAGTCGGATGTAGTAAACCATCCCCAGATAGCGTTCCTGATCGAATAGCGGCTCGAATATGAAAATACCGGTTCTCCCTTCCATCAGCAGTCCTTCACGTACAGCCGGCTTTTTTTCAGCAATCATCTTAAGCATGGCGTGATCATCAGCCGAACGCAGTGCATTGAAGTCATAATCAAACAAACTATTGGTCGGCGGATATCCGAAACGGTTCACCCCTTTTTCGTCGACCCATTGCGCAGCATAGATCCCCGGCGTATCGTCATAGAACTCTTTCAAGATCCTCATTCCCTTGTTTTTATCTCCGGCGGACAAGGCCTGAAGAAGTGGGCGCGACGACGCCAATGCTTCCAATTTCTGCTTCATTGTTTTTGCCGGAACACCGATGCCCGTCGGACCCTTTTGCTCCACGTGAATGGCGACCAGTCGCCATTCAGTCCCGTAAAGGGACACACTCTTCCAGAAAGCCTTCTTCTGCACTATTTCCGGAGATG
>SBEK01000156.1 GCA_009668925.1 Deltaproteobacteria bacterium | reverse complement strand
TTCCGCTCCAGCGTCGGCCTTGACACCCCCAGGATTTCGCAGATCTCTCCTTTGTTCTTATCCGTCTCCTTGATGATCTTGCGGATGTAGCGTTCTTCCACCTGATCGAGGGTCAAGAATTTCCCCGGCTCTTCCGGCATGAATACATCCGCCGTTTCATCTTTCCGCGCCGCAACCGATGCATAATCTTTGCCCAATTCCGGGAAATCACCGACGCCCAGCACCTGGCCTTTGGCGACGACACAGGCTCTCACCAGCAGGTTCTCCAGTTCGCGGATATTACCCGGCCAGTCATAGGTCATAAACTTTTCCATCATTTCACCGGAAACACCGACAATCTTCTTGTGCAGATCCAGATTAATCTTGGAGAGCAGATAATCAATCAACGGCGGAATGTCCTGGCGGCGCGTGCGCAGAGGCGGCAAATTAATGGAAACGATGTTGAGACGGTAATACAAATCGTCCCGGAATTTTCCTTCCTTAACCATCTGCTTCAAATCTTTATTCGTCGCGGCCATGATGCGGGCATTCACTTTCACCCGGTCCTTCCCTCCGACGCGCTCGAATTCCATTTCCTGCAAAACACGCAGCAGCTTGGCCTGCAGGTTGATGGACATTTCGCTGATTTCATCCAGAAATACCGTGCCGAAACGGGCCAGTTCGAATTTGCCCAGCTTGCGGGCGACGGCTCCCGTGAAGGACCCTTTTTCGTGACCGAACAGCTCCGACTCCAGGAGGGTCTCCACGATCGCCGAGCAGTTTACGGCGATAAAGGGTTCATCCGGCGAGGTGTTGTTGTGGATCACCTTGGCGATCAGTTCCTTGCCCGTTCCGCTTTCACCCTGAATGAGGACCGTGGTGCGGCTCTTGGAGACGATGCCGATCGTCTTGAAAATCTCCCGCATCTCATTACCGGTCCCGATGATATCCCCGACCCGGAAATTACGGGACGGTTCCATGAGCAGACCGTCGATTTTCTTCTCCATCTCCAGCGACTTCAGGGCCTTCTTGATCGCCAGGTCCAGTTCATCCACGTTGACCGGCTTATGGATATAATCGAAGGCGCCGCCCTTCATGGCGTTGATGGTCGTCTCCATATCATGGAAGGCGGTGATCATGATGACTTTCGCATTTTCGTTTTCTTCCTTCAGGTCCTCGAGAACGGAAAATCCGTCAACGTCCGGCAGACGGATATCCAGGATCACCACGTCCGAAGGTTCCTGAACATACTTGTTCAGTCCATCGGTTCCGGTCAGGGCGGTTCGGACGGAGTATCCTTCTTCCGTCAAGTACAGGTCCAGCGTCTCCACGATCGATGCATCATCATCAATAACCAGAATACTCGCCATAGTCGTAACCTTCGCCATTCAAACGGATGTCTTCAGCCGCGCCGTCCGTTTAAGATTATTTACTCTCTCGGGATGAGCCGCCGCTCGCTGCTGGGCAGCGTAATGCAGACCTTCGTCCCTTTATCTTTTTCACTGATAATCTCGAGTTTTCCCTGATGCACTTCCACAATCTTCATGACCTGCGAAAGCCCCAGTCCTGTACCATATTTCTTCTTGGTAAAGAAAGGATTAAACAAGTGCGGCATATCCGCCTCGTCAATACCGCAGCCGTTGTCTTCCACCACGACCAGGACCGACGGCGGCTGGCTGCCGATGCTGCGGGCGTAAATGCGGATGTAGCCTTTTTCTTCCATCGCTTCGGCCGCATTGCGGATGACGTTCACAAACGCATCCGTGATCATTGCGGCATCCACGTTAACGAGCGGAATTTCCGCGATTTCGAGTTTAATTTCAATTTGCTTGTCATGAAGAATCTTCTCGGACAGCGTAATCGCCTGCTCCAGCACCTTCGCCAGATCCGTCGAGGCGATCTTGGGCTCCACCGGTTTGGCAAAAACGAGAACATTATTCACCAGCTCTTCGAGGTGCTCGACTTCCTTCTGGGCGATTTTGAACCGCTTCAGGTCATTGCCTTCCGGATTCATGCGCTTCTCGAGAATCTGCAGGCTCATTTTAATGGAGGAAAGCGGATTGCGCACTTCATGGGCAATGCCGGCCGACAGCTGGCCGAGCGCCGCCAGTTTCTGGCTGTTGTAAAGTTTCTTTTCCAGATTTTTGAATTCGGTGATATCCCGCTGAACCAGAATATAATGGTCCGTGCCGACGACCGGGGCGGTGGTCACCATGATATTGACCTTGCGGCCGTCCTGGGCCGTCGCTTCAATTTCGTAGGGTGTAAAAATCCCCCTCTTGGCATCCTCCCACTTCGACGTGACGAACGCTTCATCTTCCGGGGCGACAAACTCCAGGAAATGCTTGCCCCGGAATTCGGGTTGCGTTTTTTTCAGCCCCCGGCTGATAAAATTAACGATGCCGTCCTTGTCCACCTCATAGATTTTGTCCGGCAGGCTGTTCACGATCGACTGCATGTAGTTATACAGCCCTTCGATCTCCCGTCTGAGTTCGATATTTTCCGCGAGTTCATTCTGCAGCGTCTCCGCATACTCCCGGAGACTGCGCGTGAGCTCCTCCTCGCGTGAAACATCCTGCAGAGTTTCCATCGCCGCTATGATATTGCCGTCCTCGTCGTAAATCGGCGCCGCCAGAAAGTACATATAGCGGCTGAGCCCCCCCAGGTTATCAAAATGGTCATAGGCCTCGTAGGCGTTAAGAACCTTATCGGACTTCTTCACGCGTTTCGAACCATAGAATTTATTGAGGGCGTCGATGTCGTTGTCGACGATCAGATCGACGACCATCGGGCGTTTAACGGAATAAAAAGATTTGTAATGTTCGTCGGTGCCCAGCATGTCTTTGGCGGAGCGTCCCGTCAATTCCTCGCAGGCCCTGTTCCAGAGGATGACGCGGTGCTCCTTATTGATGACGAAGCTGGGAATGGGAGACCCTTCAATAATGCCGTCGATCGTCTTCTTCTCGCGGAGCAGCCTTTCCTGCCAGGCTTCACGCTCTTTGAGCCTTTCCTGCTCTTCCCTCAGCCTCAGTCTTTTGCCTTCGCGAAAGGCGAAAAAGATGCCGACGACGACCAGGACCAGGATCAGCACCATTGCGCTGAACAGCGTATAAATAAAGGTGGTGCGCACAGGCGCAATGACGCGGCTGTAGGGAGCCGTCACCATGACATACCAGGTGTTGCCGGCGATCTGAAGCGGATGATAGGCGATGACGCTTCTTTGCATCTTCTTATTGTTCCGGAGAATCTTTGAATCCAGATAACGGTCACGGTCGGCAGGGAGCGTCAATCCGCTTCCCTGATCATTCTTGACGAGGTCGGCGATATTTTTGCCGATGGTGTCGGCGTCGGGATGCAGCAGGACCTGTCCCTGTTCATTGATCAGCCAGAGATCACCCAGTTGATTGTCCCGGACTTGTCTTTCGCCCGCACTGACCAGTTCCGTCAGTGAAAAGGAGACCATCCAGGCACCGGCAAAAACATTATCCTCATGCCAGATGGGATAGCCCCAGATGAGATACCAATCTTTCTTCTGGGTCTCAGCCTCGGCGGGCAGTTTATCCGATAACGCCAGATTCAGGTATTGCCTTTGCTGTCTTTTCAATGCTCTGAAATGGCTGGTCAAATCAACGCTGGGCAGGGCGCCCTGCGGCAGGATCCGTCTGATTTTCTCATTCGCATCGAACACCAATACGGCATCGATGGTTTTCCCCCAGACGGAATACAGCCCCTCGATTTCCCGATAATCTTCCTGGGTCAGATTTTTCCCTTGCGGATCAAAGTAGGAAAATAAGACGATATTCCGTTCGACCTGCGCGAGGATTTCCGTGATTCGGGCGGCGGCGTTCTGGGCGGAGGCCAATTGTTGACGGCTGAATAAATCCGCCATTTCCTTCTCGCGGGCGTGGTTCACCGTCAAGGCAAGCAGCAGGATGAGCAGAATGACGACAATACTGGCCAACCAGATACGAATACTCATTGCCTGACGGAGCAACCTGTATGCCTTTTTGAGCCAAATCACCTAATCTTCATTTTCCTTATGATGTTCTTTACGCGTGCGCATAATGCCGACTAAAACATAAACCAGGATGGCCGCCGTCAACGATATGAGCAGCTTGGCCAGGCCACTTTCAATTTTTAAAAGATAAGAACAAATGAGCCAGACGGCTGGATACGCGATAACGGTCAAGAGTTCCTGCATGATCATCCTTTATGTATGAAGCGCTGATATTTTGTAGATGTAATCCCGCATACGCGGGACGAGCGTTAATTCTCCGCAGCGTGCTGCGATATAACGGCGTTCGTTTCATGCCTCGACGGCTAGCTGCGAGGAGGTTGATTCCCTGCCGTGAGATAATCGTAACGAGATTGCTGCAAAATTTCAACAGAAATATAAGATGATCTAAACGGGCTTCATCCCGGCATGAATTGCACCGGGCCGCACCGCCGCATTGAATGTTTTATGGCAGACGATTGAACAAAACATTAAACCGGGAGTCATTATTTTCAGCTGTCTGCGTCCGATGCAAAAAAATGACTCCCTCGTCGTTGATCTTTTTCGACGGTATGGCCAAAAATCGAATTGATGAAATCTCAATAAATTAGATGATCTTTTTTTTCTCACATGGCCGCCGGAAGCCGCCTGCCGAAAATAAGCCTTACGGACTCAACTGCTGGCACATCTCGTGCAGTAACGTCGGCCGACGACATGGGAGTTAATTCCTCTTTGCCGAGCATGGAGAAGTATGCTATGCAATTGGAAATAAAAATAAAAAACATGTCAGGAAAGGAGACAAATAATGTCACGTAAATCAGGAAAAGCAGTTTTAACAGTCTTAACATCGGCGGCAGCCTTGCTGCTTACGAGCCAGTTTGCCTTTGCAGCGGATGCCATCCCGGTTGGCGGCGAATCCTACATTAAAGTCATTTTCGCAGTCGGCGCCATGATCGGCGCAGGTCTGGCGATCGGTCTCGGTGCAATCGGCGCCGGCGCCGGTATCGGTAATGCCGCAAACGGCGCCTGCCAGGCTGTCGGAAGAAATCCCGGCGTTCAAGGCAAAATCATGATGGTTATGCTCGTCGGTATGGCCATGGCCGAATCCATCGCTATTTACGCTCTGGTTATTGCTCTGATCTTGTTGTATGCCAACCCCTTCAAGGCTTTCTTTTTGGGTTAATGCTTAATTAATTAACTTTAAAATCAAGAAAGGTTAGGGGGAACTCATAATGCCAGAAACTAAAAAGGATAAGAAGTCATTACCTATCGCAGGTGTATTCTTCCTGCTTATTGTAATCCCCTTATCACTGATGGCGTTTTTAATCGCTAACGGAATGTTCAAATTAGGGGTTACCATAAAAGAGAGGGCTGTCAACGTTCTCGATGCCAAATCTCAGGAAGATATCAAGGCGAGAGCGGTAAATACAGCAAATGAAGTTGCCAGTTTCCTCATGGAATGCAAAAAGGATTTACAGGTCGCAACGATCATTCCCTCGTCAGAAGCCGTATATAAACAGTTTGTTTCCGAAAACAAAAAGCCGCTCTGGGTCAAACGGGACGGTAAAGTTCAGCAGGCTTTGGTGCCGCTGTACAAAGAACTCGCCCTGATCGATAAGAACGGCAACGAAAAAATTAAAATTGTCGACGGACAGGCTCTGCCGGCGGCGAAGCTGACGAATGTCAGCAATCCGGCCAGCACGACATATAAGTCGGAAGTCTATTTTGCCAAAACAAAGAATCTGAATAAGGGCGAAATTTACGTATCTCCCGTTGAAGGCTGGTACGTCAATAAAGCAGCTTTTGAAAAGGGAGAGCGTTTTACAGGCGTCGTCCGTTTTGCCACACCCGTTTTCGATCAAAGCGGATTTGCGGGGATGATCGTTCTGTCTGTCGACTTCCGCCATTTGGCCCAGTTCACGGACCAGCTGGTTCCGACGCAGGCTGAAAGAGTATTTGAAACGGATGCTTCAACCGGCAATTACGCATACATGGTAGATAACCGCGGTTTTGTTATTTCCCATCCGGCTGATTTCCACATCGTCGGGCTAAATCCGGACGGGACGACCGTTCCGACGCTCACAGCTCAGAACGCGAAGGAACTGGCCAAGAGCGGTGCAGAAGCTTTGAACATGTTCCAGTTAGGCTTCCTGGATCCGAATATTTTCACCATTTCGAAGGACGCCTCCCAGGGTAAGACGGGGGTCTTGATGTATAAATTCGGTGGAAACACCAAGTTCGTCGCTTATGCGCCGATCAAATTCTACGCATCTAACCTTCCCGAGCCCACCGGGTTTGGATGGATCGGCCTCGGTCTGGAAGTTGAAAAATACAACGAAGAGGCTTTGAAGGTCACAAAGAACATTGAGAAGGAATCCAAAGCATGGACGGCGACCGTTATCCTGGTCCTGATCGTCGCGATGGTAATTCTGTTCTTCATTATGCTGATCCTGGTTCGCGGAATCAGCCGTTCCTTGCGGTCGGAAATTCCGGAAGGTTCCGAAGGCGATTTGTCGGTCTTTAATGAAGACGATGAAGATGACAAATAGCTAACTTTCCACAAAATTAACAAAAGGCCGAATTTCGATTCGGCCTTTTTTATTTGCCTTGACAAGGGTGAGTTTTTTCTGAATTATGAAAATCCAATCTCAGTGAAGGGAGAAGCAAATGGAATTTTTTCTAAACCTTTTTCCATATCTGCATTTGGTTGTCCTGATCGCCGGTTTTTTTGTTCTCCTGTTCGTGAAAAGAAAATATCCAAAAGTGAAAACCTATGAATTGGTCATCGTATTTATCCTCTTTTGTATTTTGGTTGCGGTCTTCTCCGAGCCGGGATTAGACCTGCTGAAGAAATTAATCCTGCTCATTCAGGTATAGCGCCGGGAGGCGATTCGACATCGTGCGGGCGGGGACGGCTTTCAAACAGGCAGGATTTCAATTTCCAAAAGACCGTTTTCGTTGCCGCCGAACCCGGACGGATCACCCATAATAGATGCGTATGCAACATATTCTGAAAGCTGATGAAGCCATTTTCGTTCGCACATCATCCGGCAGACTGACTTAAGGGACGAGAGCGAAGAAGGAGAAAAAACGTTTATGCCGCAGGAAAAACCCAAGCTGATCCGCCAGCAGTTCAGCCAACTTAATGGCATCTTGGTGCTGTCCGCTTGGGGACTGGCGATGGTCGCATCCTCTTTTCTGTTTCTGTACCTCGGTTACCTGGTGGATGAAATTCTGGGGACGACGCCGAATTTCATGCTGGCTTCTTTCTTTCTGGCCATCGGCCTCTGCATCTGGAGGCTTTACAAGGAAGCAAAGAAAAGAGGAATAGGCCTGTAAATGCAAATAAGCAGGCACGAGAGAAGATCATAAGCCGAGTTCTGTTCCGCGTTTCGGTTACCCTCGCCGCGGCGATGATCATTCATCTGGGACGTAAGTTGCCTTACGCCTCTAGCGACGCTACCCGAGAACATCAGGCGGGCCGCCCTCAAACGTTCTCCTATTTGGTCTTGCTCCGGATGGGGTTTACCATGCCTTTTCCGTCACCGGAAAAGCGGTGAGCTCTTACCTCGCCATTTCACCCTTACCCGTCCTTGCGGCGGGCGGTATATTTTCTGTGGCACTTTCCTTAGGGTCGCCCCCAGTCGCCGTTAGCGACCATCCTGCCCTGCGGAGCTCGGACTTTCCTCCGGCGAATCTGCATTCGCCCGCGATCATCTGATCTTCTCCGGCCTGAGCTTCAGCTTACAATTGATTTTGATTTCTTTCAAGAAAACTTAACGGCGGGTTTTTAAGCCGGAATACGCTGCCCCTGTCCCCCGGACCTGTTCTTTCATCCCCGGTGCTCGTCAATGGCCGCGTTCGCGAGCTTATCCGCTCTTGCATTGTGACAACGGAGCACATGCCTGACCTGAACCGCCTGAAAGGAAGAAAGCAGGCTGCGCACTTCCTGCATCAGGATCTTCAGCGCCTCATTTTTTACCTTGTATGACCCGTTAATCTGGTTGGCCAGCAGCTCTGAATCCAGGAAGACGTCGAGCCTCTGGAATCCCTCGGACAACGCGCCATTTAATCCCAGAATCATCGCCTTATATTCCGCAACATTATTGGTGCAGTAGCCTAAATATTCTTTACCTTCCCATAGAATATTGTCTTCTTCATCCGTGATCACGGCGCCGGCGCCGCCGATGCCGGGGTTGCCCCGGCAGGCGCCGTCGCTGAACAGCTTTACCGTTCTTTCTTCCATCAAAACCTACTCGGATTTTTCCTGATTTTGAAAAAACATAATCCGGTTACAGTTGGGGCAACTGAGCAATTCATTGGACCGCTGAAGTTCGTTATACATCTGAGGCGGTATTTTCATTTGACAACCGCTGCAGACGGCTTTCCATACGGGTGTCACGCCCACTCCACCATTACGTTTTTTCACTTTTTCGTACCACACCAGAAGATCGTTCGGGATGCTCTCCTGCAGCCCTTTCCGTTTTTCCATCCAAATCGCCGTATCCGCATCAACGGCGTTCAGATCGTCTTCAATGATTTTCTTTTCCGCTTCATGCTGGATGACGGCTTGCTTCAACGTTTCCTCATCCTTCTTCACGAGCACGGAAAGTTTATCCATTTCATCCATCAGCGCAATAATCTGGGTTTCAATGTCTCCCCGGGACTTCTCCGCCGTTTCGTTTTCTTTGAGCATGGCCTGATATTCTTTGTTGTTCTTAACTTCCAGCATTCTTTCTTTGGTTTTCGTCATCCCGTCATTGAGCTTTTTAATATTGGCTTCACATTCGGCGCGCTTGGCTTTAAGTTCATCATGCTTCCTTTTATTCTGCTCCACATTTTCCTTATAAAGCCGAAAGTCTTCTTCCATCTTGCCAACCTTTTCAGGAAGCTTGATTTTTTTGGCCGAAAGCTTGACCAATTGCGAGTCGCATTCCTGCAGGCTGACCAATAATGATAATTTTTCTTTCAAAAATCTTCTCCTTTTATAATGACTATGCAATATCGCCGCTTTGGGGAACTAACCCCGCGCCGCTTCGCTATGCGGGATAAGTTCGACTAACAAATTTCAGGGCGCTTCGCTTCTCCTATTTGAGGAACTAACCCCGCGCCGCTTCGCTATGCCAAGATAAGTTCGACTAACAAATTTCAGGGCGCTTCGCTTCTCCTATTTGTGGAACTAACCCCGCGCCGCTTCGCTATGCCAAGATAAGTTCGACTAACAAATTTC
>SBEK01000155.1 GCA_009668925.1 Deltaproteobacteria bacterium | reverse complement strand
GTGTCAGCCCCGGCCAGCGGATTCCCGCCGTTGTCCGGCGGGGCGGCCACAATGAGCTCGCCCTTTTTCAATGGGGGCTGATCCCCGCCTGGTGCAAAGACCCGTCCATCGGCGCGAAGCTTTTTAATGCCCGGGCCGAAACGGTTGCCGAAAAACCCAGTTTCAAAAATGCTTTTGTGAACAGAAGATGCCTGATTCCCGCCGACGGTTTTTTCGAGTGGAGAAAAGAAGGCAATAAAAAAATTCCCTATTCCTTCTTCCTCAAGTCCGGCCAATCGATGGGCCTGGCCGGACTTTATGAAACCTGGATGGCCCCGGATAAGAAGCCTGTCCACACGTGTACAATCATCACGACGCGGCCCAATGCAATTGTCGAACCCATCCACGATCGGATGCCGGTGATTATCCCCGTGGTTGCCCGGGAACTGTGGCTCAATCCTCATGTCAAAGACACGGCAAGGCTCATCGATCTTTTGCAGCCTTATCCCGCTTCTGAAATGGCGTACCGGCCGGCGGATCCATAAACCAGCTTCTATCCGTCCGGATCTCACGAGACCGAACGGCGTGTCACGCCATCCCGCATAAGCATGACTCGCGTTGACGCTCTGCGGTTTGCTGCGCTATAATGATGGTGCCTGCCTATCCCGACAACTTTCCGCAAGGTGTTTGATTTGACAGGCGGGGGCAGGTCTGCTTATGTTTTGACCGGGAAGAATAAATCCATTAAGGCGTTTGCGACCATGAAAAAACGCATTCTCATCAAAGTCCTTTTAATCACGGCCCTTGTGCTTGCCGCAGGCGTGGCGGCCGTGTGGACGTTTCTATCCTACCAGGTTTCGCGTCTGGATGCTTTCAGGGATGACATCACCGCCGCCATGACGAACGCCGTGGATCGCGAGGTGACGTATGAGCAGGGGCAGGCCGCTCTGACGCTCCGCGACGGGCTGTCGATCCGGTTGACGAATCTGGTGATTCGAGACAAAGACCGGGCGGCGGATCTGCTCAATGTCCGGACCGCTTTTTTCCGGGTCGATCTTCTTCCTCTGCTGGTCGACCGCGTGACCCTCGGAGAACTGCTTTTGGACCGGCCCCGCCTCTTTTTGACAAGGGACCCAAGCGGCGTTCTGAACATCGCCGATCTTTTAGCCCGGCAAAAAAAATCGGAGGTTCTGAAACTCCGGAAAGTAACCGTCGAAGACGGATCGCTGACTTTCACGGACCAGGCCGCGTCCGCCGGGGGACTCACGACTCGCTTCACGAAGGTGCAGTGCCGCATCGGTGAGCAGCAATTCAGTGACGCCTCCGATTTCAAGATGGCCGCCGTGCTTCAGGAAAATGAAAATCAGGCAACCCTGGCGCTTTTCGGGACCTTTCACCCGGCCCCTTCCGGCCAATCGATCGCGGAGGGGAAATGGGATGCGGATATCCGGCTTAACGGAATGGATGTCCAGCACTACCGTCCTTACCTGCAGGCCTTAGCGCCCGCGCTGAATCCGGCCGGCCGGCTGAATATGGAAACGACGATTTCCGGGACGTTCGCTCAGTTTACGGCCAAGGGAACCCTCAGCCTGAACCAAGCCCGGATCCAATATTCAAAGGCGTTCCGCGGGACGCTTCAGCCCGGCGTCCTGCAAATGGATTACAGTCTAACGCGCGGCGGGAATCATCTGGACCTGGCGGTCGGCCGTCTGGTGGTGGATCGCGTTGCCGTGGCGGGCCGTTTGTCGATCCGGGATATGGACAAGGAAGACCCCGTTTTCACGGCTGCCGCCGCAACCTCGTCATTTTCACTTGCCGCCATGCATTCCTACATTCCCTGGCAGATTATCCCGCCCCAGATCGGACGCTTTATCGAAACTCACATCACCGGAGGTGATTTCCGTCTGATCGAAGCAAGTCTGAAAGGCCGGAAAAGCCAGATCCGGGACATCATGAAGCCGGAAAACGCCGGTGTTCTTTCGATCCGGGCGGAGGTCAAAAAGGGGATCTTTGCCTTCGGTCCCAAAAGCGGGACGCCCGGCTTCCGGAATATCAGCGGGACGCTGGAGTTGAGAAACAGGCAATTTTCGCTCCGGGGGATGGAAGGCCGTTTCGGCGCTTCGCCCTGCCGGCTCGACGGCGGCATTTCCGATTTTGCGCTCGCGGGACCGGTTGTTTATACCGCGCAAATGACGGTCCGGCCCACCCGCGACGAAGTGCTCTGGCTTCTGGGGAAGGATCGCTTCGCCAATCTGCGATTTGCGGGAGACGCGACGCTGGTTCTTGAGGGCCGGGGGCCGGCGGATGACTTTCGAATCAGCGCCCGGGCAGATCTGACCGGGGCCGCTTATACCTATCCCGACGTGATCGAAAAGCCGCTCCATCAAGTGACCCGGCTGTCCGCGGAAATGGTCTGGACGCAAAACGCCGTGAACATTTCTTCCTTTGCCGTTGACCTGCCGGGCGGCGCTCTTGCGGGTTCGGCCATCTACCGTTTCACAGGCCAGGAAAGCCTTTCGGCGAAAATTCGCTCCGGCCCGATTGATCTTGAGCGGGCCTCAAGGATTCTGCCGGCTCTGCGCAAGTACGATCCGGCCGGGACCTGCCAGATCGATCTGGCCGGCGGCCGCAAAGCCCCGCGTGAATCCGGCGCGTTTTTCCGTGAAGGCAGCGTTTCTTTCCAGGGAGTATCCCTGAAGCCTCCGGGGGCCGTGAAGCGCATCAGCGGTTTGACCGGTACGGCATCCTTCAAGGGCGACCGGATGGAAACATCGGAGATCAAGGCCCGCATCGGAGAAAGCGAAATCCTGGGGAAATGCCGGGTGCGCGATTTCCGGAAGCCGAACATCTCCTGCCGTGTGAGTTCGCCGCAGATTCAGGCCGCAGATATTGGTTTGTCGGGCCCGGAAGGCGCGGTGGTTTTCCGGCAGGTCCAGGGAAGGTTCACGCGCGAGGGCGACCGTCTGCATGTGAACCGGCTGACGCTGCAACTGGGCAAATCCACGTTCCGGTTTGCCGGAGACATTCTGGATTTTGCCGGCCCCAAAATTGCCGGATCCCTGACTTCGCCGTACATCCATTGCGACGACGCGCAAAGCCTTGCGGCTCTGAAAAGCTCGTCGCCGGGAGATGCCGCTTCGCCGCCAGCGGAGATAAACCTCGCCCTGCAGGTGGCAAGCGGTGTATGCCGGGATGTCGATTTCCGAAAGCTTAAAGCCTCTCTGGAATGGAAGCAGGGAATTCTGGTTGTCGATGGCCTGGAAGTCCGGGTGCTGGGCGGAGGACTGACGGGCGGCGGCCGGATGGAGGCGCGCGAGGGCTTGCCCAACCGTTTTGCGATGCGGTTTGCGCTCGACCGGGTATCGCTCGCGTCGCTTTCCGAAATGCTGAAGATCGGCGAACGCATGGTGACGGGAGATCTTTCTTTAACGGCCGATCTCACGGCGTCCGGAAACACAATGGACGACCTGAAGAAGACCGCGGCAGGCTCGGTGCAGGTCCGGGCGCAAAAGGGCGTTCTCAAGAAGTTCTCGGTCTTGTCCAAAATCTTTTCGCTGCTCAACGTCGCGCAGCTGTTCAAGCTCCGCCTGCCGGATATGGCTGCGGACGGGATGCCTTATCAAACAATCACCGCCAATGTCTCTCTGAAGGAAGGTGTTCTGTCATCAAATGATTTTCTCATCGACAGCGACGCCATGAAGATGTCCGGCGCCGGGAGCATTGATTTCATCAAAGAACGGGTCGACTTCATTGCCGGCGTGCATCCGCTGCAAACCCTGGATCTCATCGCGGCGAAAATTCCCATTGCGGGGTGGCTGCTCACCGACGAGGGCGGCAATCTGATCACCGTTCATTTCAAAGCCACGGGGAGCTGGGATGACCCGGATGTGCGGCCCATCCCGGTCAGGTCGCTGGCCAAGGGAACCTTTGACACCTTCCGCCGCCTCTTTCAACTGCCGGAAAAACTCATCACCGATACCGGCGACGTCATCCTGGGGCGCTGATGGGGTCTCTCCCGTTTCCTCCGGGGAAAAAGCAAAAAAACAAATAGTGGAAATTCGGCGGCATTTCTTATATCTAAAGCCATCAATATCCAAATAAAAGAAAGATACGGAAATAGCGTCATGAGCAGATACTGGACCCGGGCGGTCAAAGACATCAAACCTTATGTTCCGGGAGAGCAACCCAAAGACCGGAGATACATTAAACTCAATACCAACGAAAATCCTTACCCGCCGTCACCCAGGGCCATTGACGCGATCAAAGAGGCGGCCGGCGATACCCTGCGGCTTTATCCCGATCCGTTGGGCGACGCGCTCCGAGACGCGATTGCCGAGTATTTCGGCCTTCAAAGAAGCAATGTTTTTATCGGCAACGGCTCCGACGAACTGCTGGCCTTTGCGTTTCCGGCATTTTTTGAACCGGCGGGCAAAGCGGTACTTTTTGCCGACGTCACGTACAGTTTCTATCCCGTCTACGCGGCATTCTTTAATATTCCTTTCCGGCTGATTGAGGTGGACGCCGAATTCAAAATTCCGGTCGAAGGCTACTTTCAGGAAAACGGCGGAATCATCATTGCCAATCCCAACGCGCCCACCGGACGCGGCATCGGGCTTGCGGATGTGGAAGCGATTCTCGGGCGGAATGAAGCAAGCGTGGTGGTGCTGGACGAAGCCTATATTGATTTCGGCGGCGAAACCGCCGCGGGCCTGGTGAACCGGTATGCAAATCTGCTGGTCGTCCGGACGCTGTCCAAATCGCACTCGCTGGCGGGGTTGCGCGTGGGATATGCGCTGGGGAGCGAAGAACTGATTGAAGGGCTCACGCGCGTCAAGGACTCGATCAATTCCTATACTGTGGACCGTCTGGCCCAAGCCGGCGCCCGGGAAGCCATTCAAGACGACGCCTGGTTTCAGGAGACGCGCTCGAAAATCATCGCCACCCGGGAGCGCGTGACGGCCAGGCTCAAGGACACGGGATTTGTCGTCATCCCGTCCGAAGCCAATTTTATTTTTATCTCCAATCCGGAATGCCCGGCGCGCATCCTGTTTCAGCGGCTGAGAGAAAAGGGCATCCTGGTGCGCTATTTTGACAAGCCCAGAATTGACAACTACCTGAGGGTGAGCATCGGCAACGATGAAGAAATGGACGGCTTTCTTGCGGCCGTCGCCGATATCTGCGGATGATGGATTGAGTCAACTTGGGGGGACTGCTGCTTTAGTGAATCCGGCGCGACGATTTGAAATTGATAATGCAGGCCGCTTGTTTTCTTCCGTTACGACGTCCCGGAGAAGGCCGCGCTTTCGGTTCATTGCGGTGCTCACCGAAGACGTGGACCCGGCGGTTCTGGCCGGCGCCCTCCAAGCGACGATGCGGCGTTTTCCCTACTACGATGTCGTGCTGAAAAACGGGTTCTTCTGGCATTTCCTGGAGGAAGCGGGGCAAAAGATCACCCTGCAGCAGGATTCACTGGCGCACTTTCAAACATTGAGCCCGCAGGGTCCGCTTTTGCATGTCGGATACGAAGGAAGAAAAATAAACGTGGAGATGGCGCACGTTCTTTCCGACGGGTTCGGCGCGGTAACGCTTCTGAAAACACTTCTGGTGCAGTATTTCCGCCAGAAGGGCGTCGACGTTCCGTTTACGCACGGCGCGCTGGATGTCCATGAAGCACCCTGCCCGGAAGAGTATGAGGACGGCTATAAAAAATACAGCCGCAGGAACCTTAAACCCCCGGGGCGCGATACCCGGGCTTTTCGTCCGGAGAGCCGGCCAGGCGGGCCCGCCAGGCTGGAAGAAATTGCCCTGGCCACGGGAATCATGAGCGCGGGCGATGTCCTGGCCAAAGCGCGGACGCATCGCGTGAGCGTCACGGAATATCTCACGGCGGTGCTTGTGCAGTCTTTGGTTTTGCTCCAGCAAGAAAATAAACCCCGTTCTCCCCTGCCGGTGAGAGTATCCGTTTCCGCGAACCTGAGAAAGTTTTATCCGACCAGGACGCTTGGCAACTTTTCGGGATTCGGCAATGTCGGCATCGATCCGGGCGCAGGCCCGTACACCTTCCGTGAAATCGTGGAAGAGGTGCACCATCAGTGCCGGCTGCTGCTTACCGAAAAAAGCCAGAATGCGCTCATCAGCCAGAATACGGCCGCCGAGGAAAATGTCCTCGTGCGCATGATGCCTCTTTTCATCAAAAAACGGTTGGCGATGCTGGTGCTGGACAAGATTGCCTCCGGAATGCTTTCCATGGACCTGACCAATATGGGGACGATCGATTTGCCCGAAGCCATCCAAGATAAAGTGGAGCGCTTCGATACCGTGGGCGGGAATTTACATTTTTTTAGAATCGAATGCGGGGTGATCAGCTACCGGGACACCCTGTCGGTAAGTTTTTCGCGGGCCATCGATCAGCCGCTTGTCGAAAGACGCTTTTTTGATATCCTGACGGACCACGGCATCGGGGTGCAGCGTGAGCCGCAGCGGGATGAAACAGGAGGCTAGACGGCATGAAGGAAGCACAATGGCAACGGATTAAAAAAGTGCTTTCCACGCTTGCCGCCAAGAGCGAATTTTACGCGAAAAAATTTTCCGGAATCGACCCGGGTGCGATTCAAAGCCGGGAAGATTTTGCGGCGCTGCCCTTTACGGATAAGAACGACCTGAGAGACGCATACCCTTTGGGTCTTCTGGCGGTCCCGGAGCGCGAGGTCGTCCGGATCCATTCTTCTTCCGGCACAACGGGCGTTCCGGTCATCATCCCTTATACGCGGCAGGACATCGGGGATTGGACGGAGATGTTTCGCCGCTGCTACGTGACGGCCGGGTTGACCCGTTCGGACCGCGTGCAAATTACGCCGGGATACGGCCTGTGGACCGCCGGGATCGGCTTTCAGGCGGGAGCCGAAGAGCTGGGAGCCATGGTCATTCCGACGGGTCCGGGAAATACCGACAGGCAAATCCGGATGATGACGGATCTCAAGAGCACCGTACTGTGTGCGACCGCCTCCTATGCGCTTCTTCTGGCGGAAGAAATTGCGAAAAGAGGCCTTCGCGACAAGATCCATCTTAAAAAAGGAATATTCGGCTCCGAGCGCTGGGGAGAAAAAATGAGACGCCGGATCGCGGGCGAGCTCGGCGTCAAGCTGCATGACATTTACGGATTGACCGAAATTTACGGCCCTGGCATCGGCATCAGCTGTGACCGGGAATGCGGCATGCATTTCTGGGATGATTATCTGTATTTTGAAATCATCGACCCCCTGACCTGCGAGCCGCTGCCCCCCGGAAAAACCGGCGAACTGGTGATCACGACCCTGCGGAAGGAGGGAGCGCCGCTCGTCCGTTACCGGACGCACGACTTGACGCGGATCATTCCCGGCGAATGCGCCTGCGGCCTTAGGTATCCCAGAATCGACACGATTCTCGGGCGCACGGACGATATGGTGAAGATAAGAGGGGCGATGATCTTCCCGGCGCAAATCGACCGGCTCCTGCAGGAGGTCCCGGGGGCGAGCAGTGAATATCATTTGGTGATCGAAAATTCGGAGGGCCGGGACGTTGCGACGCTGACGTTCGAAATTGACCCGGAAGCGAATCGGGAAACCGTGATGCAGAGCGTTGGGGCAAAGTGCAAATCTCAGATCGGCATTACGGTCGTTCCCCGGGCGGTTCTCTTAGGCGAGCTTCTGCGCAGCGAAAAAAAATCCCAACGCATCTTCGATCGCCGTTCCCACTGAGTTCATGATCAGCGAAAAACGATTCCTGCGGCTTTCGCGGCGCTATCCGGCCAAACCCGCCGGTTAAGCGATTTTTTGAATATAGAATGAGCCGGGCTCTCTTCCGGGGGTCAAAAACGGCGCAATCGATTTGAGTTTCTCATAGTGCTGATGATGTAGCAGGTTCAGCGCTCCGACGATCTTCCAGCGGTCGTTGTGGGACAGGAAAGCCTCCAGCAGGTACTGTTCGTTCCAGAAACGGACTTCATCTTGCAGCCATTCCCGGAGATAATTCTTCGGCGAAAAGATGTCGTGCACATGAACGATCACGCCCTTGTTCAGAGAAGGCAGCACTTCGAGATACTCAAAAAGCACATCCCCCCGGGGCCTGATGACGTGAGACGAATCAATGAAGAGGATGTCATTTTCCTGAAGTCCAAAGAAGAATGACGGCTCCAGATCTTCGACCTTCCGCCTAACGACGGTCACGCCCGCGTCTTCGAGCCAGGGCATCTCGTAGGGCTCGATGCAGACGTGTTCGCACCGGTAATCCGGATCATCACGGTGGTTTTGCCGGATGGCCTTTATCGCCATGAGCGTGGAGTTGCCGCTGCCGATTTCAAAGATCCTTTCGGGCTTCACGGCGCGAATCAGCTGGTACCAGTATTCGGCATCCCCCGATTCGAAAGAGCCGTTGTTTAAATAAAATTCCCGGGACGCCGGTTTCTCCCCGGGGAGATCCGCAAGCTCCCGGGCGAACGTAAACCTCGTAAGCATTTCCAGCTGACCGGCGATGTTCCAGTCGATTCCCGGCAAATGCCTGTCCCGGGAAAAGTCGGTCCCGGGGGCCCGATGGTCAAACTGCGGTTCATAATAATGATCGCGGATGGGAAACACGCCGATATTCATCAGGGCATTTTTACAGCGCGGCAGGTTCTGCACTCCGGCCCGACGGATACTTTTCATGAGCCAGGCGGCGGGGTAGAGAAGCGGCAGGAAAATGATGTCCGCCAGGGGAAGAATTTTCAGAATCAGTTTTTTCATCGCGGCTTCCACGTTTTATCGGCCGGACTGAACCATGAACACATGCGCCCCATTCAGTTCTCGGAGAAAACAATTGATGAATGGTTCTTCTCTTACATTGAATTGCATGAAAATCAAACAAATATTGTTTTACGGATTGAATTTCGCCCCAGGCGCGGGCGTTGATTCTCCTGAGCTTGCCGCGAAACAAAGACGTTCATTTCAGGCCTCGACGGCATGCCGTGAGACGGTTGATTAAAAAGTCCGCAGGGTCGGCCGGTACGCCATGCGGTTCATCCGGGCGACGATTAGCCGGAACGCAGGAAAAGGAATGTGGAGAGAGCTTCCCGGCCATATTATGCAAGAAATCCCCGCTGCGTCGTGGTATATAGAAGGCGCTATTATTACCGGCGCGAGTGAATGATCCGGATCACTTGAAAGAGAGATAAATCAAGATGAAATCAGAACTGAGTGCCCCGTCCCCGTCCAACATTGATTATTTTTTCCATCCTCAATC
>SBEK01000341.1 GCA_009668925.1 Deltaproteobacteria bacterium | reverse complement strand
GGCGGGTGCCGGAGGGAGGCGCTGGGGCCTGCGAGCGCCCGGCGCCCTGTTCACTGAAATGCTCGAAGGCGGCAATGGCCACTCCCAGCAGTCCCATGCCGATGGCGGCCTTGCCGGGGAGGCTGCCGAACCCTGAACCCTTCTGTTTTCCGGCCGAGAGAGAGCCGTTCAGAAGCCCACCCAACAGTTTCGTTGCGTCAATCATTTCGTCCTCCGTATCTGAAGGTGTTATGTGCCGGTAATGGCAGGTTGTTGAAAAACGGCTCCTAGCCTTGTCTGGGCGCATCCTTCATGATGCGGGCCCATTCCTGCCAGCGTTCCAGACGGGGAAAGTTGAGCATGAAAGCCGCCAGCGAAAGACAGAAGAAAGCGTAGAATTCCTGTCGCGCGCCGTTCAGCAGAAACAGGACCAGGCCGTAGATGGCGATTGACTCGCAGAGGGCCAGGGTGACGACGCACACGGACATCAGCCTGCCGGCTACCGCCTGGTCGCTGCCGGAGGGGGAAACGGTCCGGTCCGGCGCCGAAAGGATGCGCCGGCGAAGAAACGGGATGAGGACCAGGGAAACAAGACCGGCGCCGAGCAGCAGCAGTCGCAGCATGGAGAAATCATCCGCCGGGAGAGGCGCATAACCGGTAAAGGGGGCTTTGCTCCGTGAGATGAACTCGACAATGCCGGCGTAGACGAAGACGCCGAAGAGCATGGCAAGTCCGATGACTACTGCCGGGCGCTGGCTTCCGCGGAGGGAATCCTCGGAAAAATAGTCCATACCTGCTCCTTTCAGTGCTGTGCTAGAATAATTTTCTGCAGAGATGCCCCGGGACGGAACAAAGGACAGTATTTATCAGTAGTATATCCGGTCTGCGCCCCTTTCCTGAGAGCACATGGAAAAGATGTCATGAACTGGCAATAAGCTATACCGCTTTTCGCGGAAAGTCAACGGGCGTGGTGCCTCCCCAGTGTTCCGGTCTATTCCCCGAAGCCCGGTATTATCCAGGTATCGGAACCGGCGGCGGTGGCGGCAGTTCCGGCAAACCCGGCGGCGTTGGGGGTGCCGGTGGCTGCCACCAGTGGCATCCGGTCATCATCCCGGCAATCAGCAAAGCTATCAAAATCATGCGGACCGTTTTCATCGTGTATCCTTTCTTTTGTATCGCTTTGTGGTCGGCAAGAGATATGCTCACACACATTCAATTTTAACACGATTCCGGTCAGCGGATTTTTCGCCGACAGGGAGACAACTGGCTGGTTTTCGCCGTATGAGTCTTGAATACCGGCCTCAAGGGGCATACAATGTAATTCCGTCCGAACAGACGACTTGGGAGCCTGTCGGACTTAGGGTAAATCTGCTGCAAATCCGTCTGGACGGACCATATTCCGCCGCTTATTTGGTCAATAGAACAACTATTGCCCTGCAAAATCGACGAAATCTGTCCTCGCCCAGCCGAATTTTCGCTTCGATTTCCTAAGTCCGACAGACTCCTAG
>SBEK01000340.1 GCA_009668925.1 Deltaproteobacteria bacterium | reverse complement strand
ACGAAAATGGAGCTTCCGGAAAAGGACAGGGCGATGGTGCTCATGCTGACGCCGGGCTTGCTCCTGCTCATTGTGTCGGCGATGGCCATCTCCACTCAGCCGGGGCTCTCGGGCATCACCAATCCGGGACCGCACGGCCTTTCCCAGATCATCTATGCTTTTGCCTCGGCTTCCGGAAACAATGGATCGGCCTTTGCAGGAATTAATGCGGATTCGGTTTTTTACAATCTGACCACCGCGCTGGCGATGCTGGCCGGAAGATTCTCCACGCTCATTCCGGCGCTCGCTATTGCCGGGGCGCTCGCCTCCAAGAAAATCATTCCGGAGGGCGTGGCAACCTTTCCGACAACCGGCCTGCTGTTTGTCATCATGCTGGCTTGCGTGGTGGCGATTGTCGGTGCATTGACTTTCTTTCCCGTTCTGACGCTCGGGCCTTACCTTGAACACTTACTGGTCCTTGCCGGAAAAACATTTTGAGGCTGACGCATGAAGACAAAAAAAATCAATATCTGGCAGACGCAATACATGGTTCCGGCCATCCGGGATTCCATAATCAAACTCAACCCGCTTCTCATGCTGAAAAGTCCGGTGATGTTCGTGGTCGAAGTGGTCACAATCATCACCTCTTTTATTGTCGTCGCGGATGTCATCAGCGGGCGTCCCGTATTCTTTGATTTACAGATCGCTTTATGGCTTTGGTTTACCATTATCTTCGCGAATTTCGCCGAAGCGCTGGCGGAAGGACAGGGCCGGGCGCAGGCCGAATCCCTCAAGAAAAACCGCAGCGAATCGACAGCCAGAAAGCTGCTGGGGAGCGGTCAGACGGAAGTCATCTCCGCGCTCACGCTCAAAAAAGACGATGTGATTTTGCTCGAAGACAGCGACACGGTGCCGGGCGACGGCGAGGTCATCGAAGGCACGGCGCTTGTTGACGAATCCGCCATCACGGGTGAATCCGCGCCCGTGATACGTGAATCCGGCGGCGACCGCACCGGCGTCACCGGCGGAACCCGCATTTTATCGGGCAAACTTAAAGTCCGCATTACGGCCAACCCCGGAGAAAGCTTTCTGGATCAGATGATTTCCATGGTGGAAGGCGCCAAGAGGCAGAAAACGCCCAACGAAAAAGCACTCACCATTCTGCTTATCGCGCTCACCATCGTTTTTCTCACCGCCGTGGCGACGCTTAAATATTTTTCCGCCTACATGACGGTGAGTGTGACGCTGTCTGTGCTGATCGCCCTCCTGGTTTGTCTGATGCCGACCACGATCGGCGGGCTTTTGAGTGCCATCGGCATTGCCGGGATCGACCGGTTGCTGCGCTACAATTTCCTGGCCATGAGCGGGCGGGCCGTGGAAGCATCCGGAGATGTCGACATTGTGCTCATGGATAAAACGGGAACCATCACCCTGGGCAACCGCATGGCCACGGAATTCATCCCGTTTAGCAAAGGGGATGAAAAAGCGCTGATCGAGGCCGCGCTGCTC
>SBEK01000339.1 GCA_009668925.1 Deltaproteobacteria bacterium | reverse complement strand
GAACTTCACCGGCGAAATCGCGGTTCCCGGCAAGGCGGCTTCCGGGCACTTCGTCTTGAGCACGTCTTCACAATCCTTGCGGGCCTTTGTCTGGGCTTCAAATTCCCTGATTTTGTCCGCGAGCAGCGAGATCGTTTCAAACGAATAGTTGTCCATGGGGGCGTTGATGGTTGTCAAAACGACCTGCTTCACATTCGGCGGACTTTCGCGCTTATCCAGATCACTGTCCGGGTTGGTGCCTGCATTCACGACGATGAAGACGACTTTTTGCACTTTCTTCTGGCCGATCATGCGCAGGAGACTCCATGGCGTGTCGGAAAAGATGAAGGCGTTTAAGGGGCCCCGAAGGCCGATGTTGTCCGCAATGCCGCCATCCAGGAGGTGGAGATACTTCCGTTCAGAGACGTCGCGGTACGAGGCGAACTGGCGGGCGCGGGTGAAGCGGCGCGCCGCGACGTCGCGATCCTCAAGGGCGTTTGTGATCCACTCGGGCTCTGCAAAGCCGCATGAACCCGCATAATTCCGCAGGACGACCGGACTCAGCAGGATGGGAAAGGCCGAAGAGGCCGCAACGGCATTCGCCACGGGGTAGTCGCCGAGGTCCGAGCAGAGATAATCGAACTGGTCCTGAGTGAACTCAAAACGCGAGCCCTGGGTCATGTCCGTGGCGTTGATCATAATGAAGGGCCGCCGTTTCTGCGCGATCAGTTCGGCAAAAGTCTTTTCCCGGAAGATATGTTTGTGGTAGTACTCGGCGGCGATGTCGATCCGGTCGAAGTTTGGCGAGGCAAGGCGAAACCAGCCCGCCGGGCCGAAGAAACGGAGCGCCAGGGCGCCCTCCACGTTTTCCTTCAGAAACGTCTTCTCATAGTGTTGAAATATCTCGTCCCGGAAAAGGGCGTAATAGGCTGCGGTGAAGCTGCCCCCCGAGATGGAGGAGATAACGTCGACCTCCTGAAGGAGCGGTTTGGCGGCCCCTTCCCACCGGATCTGCGTATCCCGCAACTGTGTCAGGACGCCGTAGGAGAGGGCGGCAGCCCGGGTCCCGCCGCCGGAGAAGGAAAGGATTACGAAAAGACTATCCGAATTATCCCCGGAAGCGAGATTCTCGAAGCGATAGGACTGTTCCGGCTTCACCGCTGTCAGCGGGCTGTTGATTTGATAGTGGGCGCAGCCGGCAACGCTGGCAATGAAAAAAATAAGGATGAGACTAGTGAGCTTTTTCAAAGTGCACCTCCATCGGCTTAATCGCCGTCGTGTCCAGAATTTTGATCTTCAGGGACGCGGGTCGATAGTTGGCGGAACCGCCGAGCCGGATCGTGTGGGTGCCCTTGCCTACGGGAATGGTTTCCTCGACGTTGCCTGTCTCATAGCCGTCAATCAAAACACTTCGCTTTTCGGGAAAATGAACCAGCAAAAACTCCATGACAAACCTCCTGGTCTCAAGTTTTTGTGCTGCCATTCAGCTTTCATCTCCGGCAAGATGCTCC
>SBEK01000154.1 GCA_009668925.1 Deltaproteobacteria bacterium | reverse complement strand
ATTCAATGTATCATCGAAAACGTGAAACTATGGAGAGAAGGCGATGGAATTCGTCATAAGCTGTAAACTCCGATGGAGGAGGGACCATGAAAAGGAAAATGTTTTTAGCGGAGATGGTTTTGGCCATGCTCATTGCAACGGCGCTCATTTGCGGGATGTCGATTCGGGCCGCCGCTCATTGCGACACGCTCGACGGACCCGTTATCGGTGATGCCCGGAAGGCGCTCGAGACCAAAGATGTAACTCCCGTCTTAAAGTGGGTGAAGCCCAAGGACGAAAAAGCGGTTCGCGCGGGCTTTGCCAAGGCGCTTGGCGCCCGCGGGAAAAAAAATGAAAAAGCGGCGGAAGATCAGTTTTTCGCAACCCTCGTAAGGATCCATCGGGCCGGCGAAGGCGCCCCTTTTACCGGGCTCAAACCCGCGGGCGAAATTGAACCGGTCATTCTCGAGGCCGATAAATCCATAGAAAACGGCTCATCGGAAGCCTTGGTCAATCTGGTGACTTCCGATGTCGCGGCCGGCATCAGGAATCGTTTTGAACGCGTCGCGGCCGCCTATAAACATAAGGACGAAAACGTTGAAAAAGGCAGAGAATTTGTGGCAGCGTATGTTGAATATACGCATTATGTGGAAAAAATTCAACAGGATGCAACAGGCAAGAGCGCTCATGCGGAGCACGGCGGGACTCCCAAGCATACCTCAGAACATGGGGCCGGCGTTCGCCCCCATGGACATTAAACAGGAGGGGGGAAAAGATGAAATTCACCGTTACGCCTGCTGTTGATTGGGTGGGCAAGATCGATTGGGAGCTGCGCAAATTTCACGGCGAAGAATATTCCACGCACCGCGGTTCATCGTATAACGCCTATCTCGTCAAAGATGAAAAAATCGCGGTTATCGATACGGTCTGGCGGCCCTTTGCCAAAGAATTTGTCGATAATCTGGCCGGAGAAATCGATCTGAACAGAATCGATTACGTGATCGCCAATCATGCGGAAATGGACCATTCGGGAGCGCTTCCGGAACTGATGAGCCGTATTCCGGACACGCCCGTTTACTGCACGGCCAACGGTGCCAAATCACTCAGAGGCCATTATCACAGGGACTGGAATTTTCAGGTAGTGAAAACCGGCGATAGACTTTCCCTGGGTAAAAAAGAGCTGATTTTTATCGAAGCCATGATGTTGCACTGGCCGGATTCGATGATGGAATATCTCACGGGGGATGCGATCCTGTTCTCCAATGATGCGTTTGGCCAGCATATCGCCAGCGAACAGATGTTCAACGATCTCGTTGCGCAATCCGAACTCTTCGAGGAGGCGACCAAATATTATGCCAACATTCTTACGCCGTTTTCTCCTCTCGTCACGAAGAAGATCAACGAGGTGGTGGCGCTTAATCTTCCTCTGAATTTTATCTGCCCCAGCCATGGCGTCATCTGGCGGGACAATCCATTGCAGATTGCGCAAAAATATCTTGAGTGGGCGGCGGACTATCAGGAAAATCAAGTCACGATCATCTACGATACCATGTGGGACGGCACCCGAGTCCTGGCTGAACAGATCGCCGGGGGGATCAAGAAAAAAGATGATCAGGTGACAGTGAAGCTTTACAACATAGCCCGCAGCGATATCAACGATGTTGTAACGGAAGTCTTCAAATCCAAAGCCGTTGTGCTGGGTTCACCGACGATCAACAAAGGCATTCTCAATGCCATGGGAGCCCTCCTGGAGATGATCACCGGACTCAAATTTACCAACAAGAAAGCGGCCGCCTTCGGCTGTTACGGCTGGAGCGGAGAGAGCGTCAAACTGCTGGAGCAGCGGTTGGCTGGCGCCGGTTTTGACGTGGTCCTGGACGGCTTGAAAACGATGTGGCAGCCCGGATCAGAGGAAAAGGACCGGGCCGGGAGGTTTGGTCAGGCCTTGGTGGAAAGAATCTGAATGCAACGCAGTCAGGAAAGCCCCGATCTTGCGGATCGGGGGCTTATATCGGCAGGGAATGCTTTTTTCTGTAAACGAACGATGGAAAAAGAAGAAAATGGAAAAGGATCGCTATGAGGGAAACGCGGCGCACCGGACCTATTTGATGCAGACCCGGCGAACTTGCAAGAAATCCGTGAAGCCTTTAAGCGACTTCATGATGCCGTCCTGAAGGAGCGTGGTCATGCCTTCCGACATGGCCTTGTTTCGAAGGACTTCGACCGTTTCATGTTTTTGCACCATCCGTTTGATGCCGTCGGACGCCACAACGAGTTCGTGTATGCCCATTCTGCCTTTATAGCCGGTTTTGTCGCACAGGTCGCACCCTTTGGCACGAAACAATTTGAAATCTTTATTGTAGGCAATGCCTAATTTTGAGAAATCCTCGGCGCCGTAGCTTTCCACAATTTCTTCAAATTCTTCCTTGGAGGGATGGTATTGTTCTTTGCAGTTCTTGCATAACGTCCGGACAAGACGCTGAGCGAGAATGCCCAGGAGCGCATCGGCGAAATTCAGAGGGTCAATTCCCATGTCCAGTAATCGGACGATCGTTTCCGGCGCGCTGTTCGTATGCAGCGTGCTGAGAACCAGATGGCCCGTAAGCGATGCTTCGACGCCGATCTTGGCGGTTTCAAAGTCACGCATTTCGCCGACCATGATGATGTCCGGATCGGCGCGCAAAAATGACCGCATAGCCGCCGCAAAATCAAACCCGATTTTGGGCTGGACCTGGACCTGGCGCAAACCGTATTGCGTGATTTCCACCGGATCTTCGGCCGTCCAGATCTTGCGGTCCGGCCGGTTGATGTGGTGCAGCGCCGCATGCAAAGTCGTGGTCTTGCCTGAACCGGTCGGGCCCACGACCAGAATCATGCCATAGGGCTTGGTGATCATTTTGACCAGCTCATTATAATTGCGTTTTTCGATGCCCATATCGTCAAGCGGCATGGTTTCACCTTTAGCCAGGAGCCGCATGACGACGTCTTCCACGCCACCCTGTGTTGGAATAGAAGCCACGCGCAGTTCCAATTCATCGCCGGAGCTGCGGCGGAATTTAATTTTTCCGTCCTGCGGAAGCCTTTTGACGGTGATATCCAGATTGGACATGATCTTAATCCGGGAAATCAGCGCCGCGCGGTAACTGAAGGGAACTGTCTGATAAAGGGAACAATCGCCGTCGACGCGGAAGCGGATTTCGACATTCTTTCTGCCGACGTTCGGTTCGACATGAATATCGGACGCCCGGCGGGCGTAGGCGTCGTTGATGATTTTGTTGACGAGCTGCATGATGACACTGTCGGATTCCGTGACCAGCTCAGAGCCTTCCTCGTCTTCGAAGCTTCTTTCGTCATCGTCGAGTTTGCCTAAAAGTTCTGTGAAAGAATGTTCGCCGTCCGTGGTGCGGAAAAAGAGATTAATAAATTTTAAGATATCATCGGGCAAGGCGACGTCGTATTTCACCTTTTTGGATTTCATGAGATTTTCAATGGCGTCGCGCTTCAGGATGTTGTTGGGATCGTCGACCAGCACGTGAATGTAGCCGTCAATCGTTTCCAGCGGAACCCACAGCTCGCGGGAGAGATAATCCCGTTTCAAATTCCGGATGAGATCGCCCGGAATCACGGCTTTTTCATTATAATCGACAAACCGGCAACGGTAAAATTCTTCGAAGGAGTGGCCGATGTCGTCCTTGGAAATCCTGTATTTGCGCATCAGGTACTTTTCCATGGATTCTTTTTGCTCGCGCGCTTCTTCCCAGGCGGCATCCATCTCCTCATCTTTGACCAGCCCGCGCGTGATCAGGAAATCGAAGCGCGTCTTGCGCCGCCGTGAGAAGCGCTGCTGATTGTAAAAAGCGACACCCAGCACTTCGGCAATTTCCATCGCCAGTCCGACTTCATCTTCGCTGAATTTATTGTCGCCTTTCTTCCTGTTGAGAATCTGGATCACGCCCATGATCTGATCTTCGTAAAAGATCGGAGCGCAAAGAATCTGTCGGGACCTGAATCCGGATTTTTTATCCCAGCTGGAATCGAACGTGAGCTCAAAATCGATGGCTTTCAGCTCCGCCTGGTTGTAGGCGTCGCTGATATTGACAATATTATAAGTATTGGCCACGTATCCGGCGATGCTTTCATTGCTGATGGGAACGCGGATTTCCTTAAGGTGCGACCCGGCGTGGAACATCGAATAGATTTCATTCTGAAGCTTGTCGACGACATAGATGGTGATTGAATCGGATTGAAATAAATTCAAAAAGCCGTCTTTCAGGTCAACCAGGATTTGCGGAATATTCTGCGCCGCATGGATGCGATTGGTGATATCCTGCAGATTCTTCCGTATCCGCAGTTTTTCATCTATGTTGTTTAAGGGATCAGACTTGAACTGAAAGCTCATCGTGGCAACTTTCTCCGTCTTCTCGGCATAGCGCAATGTTGCGGTATCTTAGCAAGCGCCGAGGGGAATGTCAATCCATCAGATACCGGCGTTATGTGCATAAAACATTTACGGTATCGACCTGAAAACCCCGGCGTCAGCCGGCGGTCACAATCTTTGAAAAATCGGCGATTTTATGGAACAACGCCGATATTTCGGATAAAAGAGACAGGCGGTTATCACGGATCTTTTCGTCTTTGTCCATGACCATGACATTGTCGAAAAAGGCATCTACGGGCGGACGCAGGCCGGCGAGTTTATTCAGGGCGGTAGGGAAATCTTTCTCGGTGATGCCTTTTTCGACGCGCAGTTTGATATTTTCCAGTGACGAGAAAAGTTTGATTTCCGCATCATGCGACAGCAGGTTGACATCCACCTGTCCTTCGCGGAAATCTTTCAAAATATTATCCACCCGTTTGAAAGCGACTGAAATCGGTTCAAATTCCGGATTCTGCCGGAAAGCCTGGAGAGCCTGGATCTTCTCGATGACCGAGACCAGGTCATCAATATCCGTTGACAAAACCGCATCCACTGTGTCGTAAGCATACCCTTGGGCGATCAGTTGATTTTGCAGACGACCCTTGAAAAATTCGAGGACATCTTTCTTAACATTCTCGGCCGGCTTTTTCAGAACATCTTTGAGCGCGGCCAGGCATTCATCGATTAAGAAATTCAAGCTGAGCGCATAGCGCCGCGATAAAATGATGTTGATGATGCCCAGCGCCTGGCGCCTCAGGGCATAAGGATCGGCCGTCCCGGTCGGCGGCATTCCCGCGGCAAAGAAGCCGACGATCGTGTCCATTTTGTCGGCAATACCGACAATAGCGCCTTCATCCGATTGAGGCAGGTCGCCGCCGGCGACAATCGGCAAATAATGTTCATAAATGGCGTTGGCGATTTCGGGCTTCTCGCCCGCGAGCAGCGCATATTCACGGCCCATAATGCCCTGGAGCTCCGAGAACTCGCCGACCATGAGCGATTCCAGATCGGCCTTGGCCAGAAGCGCCGCGCGGTCGACATTCTTCTTAACGGACGGTTTCACCTTGGCGGCGATCTTGACCGCCAATTTGCGGAAACGCATTACTTTTTTGTGCGATGTTCCCAAGAGCGTATGAAAGACGACTTTCTTCAGTGATTCGACCCGGTCTTCGAGCGGAACTTTCTTATCCTCTTCAAAAAAGAACGACGCATCGGCCAGGCGGGCCCGAAGCACGCGTTCGTTGCCTTTGGCCACCACGTCCAGGTTGCGGGCGCGGGTGTTGCTGACCGCTATGAAATAGGGCAGCAGGTTTCCTTCGGGACTAACGATCGGGAAGTATTTCTGGTGGGAGATCATCGTGGTCGTGAGGACTTCCTTGGGGATCTTTAAATAAGCTTCATCGAAGCCGCCGCGAACGATCACCGGATATTCAACGATGAAGCTGACGGTTTCCAGGAGATCGTCCGTGTAAAAAAGTTTGCCGCCAACTTCAGCCGCCGCCTTCTGGGCTTCTTCCAGGATGATTTTCCTTCTTTCCGCAGGATCGGCAATGACGAAGTTTTTTCCCGTTTGGGAAAGATAATCTTCAAATCCTGAAACGGCAAACGACGCCGGACTCATGAAGCGATGTCCGCGGGACAGGTTGCCGCTATCGATGTTTTCAATCTTCAGAGGAACGATTTGACCGGCATAGAGGGCCAGGACCCAATGCACCGGACGGGCGAAACGCAGGTCGTAGTCTCCCCAGCGCATGGATTTCCGGAAAGGGATCGCCAAAAGAAACCCCGTCAGGATTTCGGGCAGAAGGTCCGTCGTCGGCTGTCCGGCGATGGTCTTGCGGGCGCCCAGGTATTCGCCTTTCTCCGTAACGATCGTTTCCAGTTGAGAGACTTCCATTCCCTGACCCCGCGCAAACCCCAGGGCGGCTTTCGTCGGCTGTCCGTTTTCATCGAAAGCGGCTTTTTTGGCAGGTCCCATCTTTTCGATCGTCTGGTCGTCCTGTTTGGGAGAAACATCTGCAATGTACAGGACCAGACGCCGCGGCGTTGCCAGACATTGGATTCCGGTAAAGCTGATCCGTTTTTCGGTCAATGATTTGCGGATGATTTCTTCCATATCCACTACGGCTTTGGACAAAAAAGCAGCGGGAATTTCTTCGGTGCCGATTTCAAAAAGCAGTTCGTTACTCATCGTATCTCCAGATCATCTAATTGTTCTTTAAAAGAGGGAATCCCAGTTCTTCACGCTGCTTGAGGTAAAGTTCGGCGGAGAGCCGCGCCAGGTTTCTGACCCGGCCGATGTAGCTTGTGCGCTCGGCTACGCTGATGGCGCCGCGGGCATTGAGCAGGTTAAAGGTATGGGAGCATTTCAGGCAGTAATCATAAGCCGGGAGCGCCAGATTTTTCTCGGCAATACGCAGGGCTTCTTCTTCGTAGGTGTCAAAGAGCCTGCGCAGCATCGGAATGTCCGCTACTTCAAAGTTGTACGTGGAAAATTCCACTTCGCCTTTGTGATGAACATCGCCGTACTTGATCTTGTCGGTCCACTGCAAATCATAAACGTTGTTGATGCCCTGAATGTACATGGCGATGCGCTCCGTTCCGTAAGTCAGCTCGGCGCACACCGGGTGCAGATCGAACCCGCCCACTTGCTGAAAATAAGTGAATTGCGAGATTTCCATGCCGTCGAGCCATACTTCCCAGCCCAGTCCCCAGGCGCCCAGCGTCGGAGATTCCCAGTCGTCTTCTACAAAACGGATATCGTGTTCCAGCGGATCGATGCCGAAGCTTTTAAGCGAGTTGAGATACAGTTCCTGGATGTTCATCGGAGACGGCTTCATGATCACCTGATACTGGTAATAGTGCTGAAGACGGTTGGGATTCTCTCCGTAACGGCCGTCCGTCGGCCGCCGCGAAGGCTGCACGTAGGCTACATTCCATGGTTCCGGTCCCAGTGCGCGCAGGCAGGTTGCGGGATGAAATGTTCCTGCGCCGACTTCCATATCATAAGGTTGCTGGATGACGCAGCCCTGAGAGTGCCAGTATTGTTCGAGCGCAAATATTAATTCCTGAAATGTCACGTTATCCTCCTTCATGTATACCGGTGAAAAGCACGGACGGCATGCGAATCCATGTCTTCAAATTTACAGGCGCTAACTACCATGAAAGGGTGATGGGGTCAATATTAAAGGGCCAAAGGCCCGAAGCGGTCCGGGGCGCCGGGCGGGGCGATCGTGTTTTTCATTGACAGGAAGGGACTGTTTTCTTAAGAATGACCGGAAGAATGACGCCTTCTCTTCATAAATTCTCAAATTATTCAGGAGGCAGGTATGCTCAATTTTACATTTCAGAATCCGACCAAAGTCATCTTCGGGAAAAACACTCTGGGGCTCATCCCCGGTGAAATTCCCCGGACGGCCAGAGTGATGGTGACGTATGGGTCGACGAGCGCCAGGAAGTATGGCGTGTTGGATGAGGTGAAAGCAGCCCTCACGGGATATGATCTCATCGAGTTCGGAGGCATCGGGCCGAACCCCGAATACGAAATGCTCCTCAAAGGGATATCCCTGGTTCGCGAGAAGCGGATTGATTTCCTGCTGGCGATTGGCGGCGGCTCCGTCATCGACGGCACCAAGTTCATGGCTGCCGCGGCTCCGTTTGCGGGAGCCCCCTTTCTATTGCTCGAAAACGCCGGCAGCGCCATTACAGGGTCTTTGCCCGTCGGTGCCGTGGCGACGCTCCCGGCCAGCGGTTCGGAGATGAACAGCCGCGCGATTATTACGCGCCGGAGCGCCATGCTAAAACGCGGCATTATGAATCCGTTTTTATACCCGAGGTTTGCCGTGCTGGATCCGACGAAGACCTATACGCTGCCGGCCGGTCAAATCGGCAATGGGGTGGTCGATACATTTGTTCATGTCCTGGAGCAGTATATGACGTATCCGGTGGAGGGCCGCGTGCAGGATCGACTGGCTGAAGGTCTGCTGGCCGTCTTGATCGAGGACGGACCCAGGGCGCTTCGTGAACCGGAAAATTACGACGTCCGGGCCAACCTGATGTGGGCGGCAACGCTGGGGCTGAACGGTCTCATCGGTGCGGGGGTTCCCCAGGACTGGTCGGCGCATCGACTGGGATATGAGCTGACGGTTCTATACGGGTTGGATCACGCCCAGACGCTGGCGGTCCTGGTCCCGGCCATGCTTAAGGTTCGTCTTCAGGGGAAAAGGCAAAAATTATTGCAGTACAGCGAGCGTGTCTGGGGAATCGCCTCAGGGACTGAATCATCGCGTCTGGAAGAAGCCATCGGCAGAACACGCGCATTTTTCGAAAGCATGGGCTTGCCGACTTCTTTCCGCGGTTACGGCCTGGACAAAGTCGATATCGAACAGGTCATGGAACTGCTCCGGGCTCACGGCCTGACCCATATGGGTGAAAACGGGGATGTCACGCCGGACATGGCGCGCGAAATACTGATGCTCTGTTCCTAACGCAAGAAACGGTAATTTATATCTTCCTTCCGGAGCAGGCGACTTTCAGTAATGGCGGTATGCCGTGCTCGGAATTGCCAGTTTCTCCGATTGCGACACCAATGATTGTGATTGCGGAAGGCCCATGCATGGCTGTGGATGTCCGCTGCTTCATGTTCCGCAAATGTCGTTTAAAAAAGCCGCCATTTAACCATGGTTCGAATTGCCCCGGACCCGGGCGTCAAGGTCGATGATCATCGGGTGGTGCTTCCGCGGGGCATGCGAAATTTGCACTTCTTTACGGCAGAGGTCTTTTGAATGCCCTGTTTGCGGATTGTCAAAAGTTGGATCGGACAGTCCGCCTTGTCCCAAGTCGTCCGGGAATGGACCATATGGAGGACATCAATTATTGTCGCAAAATAAATG
>SBEK01000338.1 GCA_009668925.1 Deltaproteobacteria bacterium | reverse complement strand
TTTTGAATTCGGCCGGACAGACCAGGTTGCCGACATTTTCGACGATGAGAAGATCAATCGTACTGAAATCAAACGCCGGAAATGTCTCCCGGATCATATTCCCGTCGATATGACAGGCGCCGCCCGTATTGATCTGGACGACGGGGATGGAAAGTTTGGCGATGCGGTCGGCATCGCAGGTGTCCTGCACGTCGCCTTCGATGACGGCGATCCCGTACCTGTCCCGGAGCGCGGTGATCGTTTGCTCCACGAGTGATGTTTTCCCCGCGCCGGGAGAACTCATCAGATTGATCACGAACAGGTCATGTTGATCAAAGAGGCGTCTGTTCTCCTCTGCGATACGGTTGTTGGCGTCCAGGACGTTTTTGACCACGGTTACTTTCACTTTAAAACCTCCGTTAATGATATTTGTAGTAGGCACAGCAGGTGCCTTCCGCTGAAACCATGCAGGGACCGACGGGATTGACCGGCGAGCAGACTGTTTTGAATAATAAACAATCGTGCGGCAGCTTGATGCCGCGCAGAATGTCGCCGCAACTGCAGCCCGGAGGATCGTCCGCCTGAAGATCCGGGACGGGAAATATTTTGAGCGTATCGAATCCGGCAAATTCAGAGCGCAGGGCCAGGCCGGAGGCCGGGATCATTCCCAGGCCGCGCCACCTGGCGTCCGTGGTTTCGAAAACGGACATGAGCAGGGTCATCGCGCGTGCGTTTCCTTCGGGTTTCACGCCGCGGCTGTACTGGATGGCGACCTCGTTTTTTCCGCTTTCGATTTGCCGCAAGAGCATCCAGATGCCTTCAAGAATATCCACCGGTTCGAAGCCGGTGATCACGGCGGCGCGTCCTGTATCGGGTATCATCTGATAAGCGGCGGCGCCGATCATCGTGCTCACGTGTCCGGGGCATAAGAATCCATCGATGCGGAGGAGTGGATCGGCAAGCAAAGCCTGGATGGCCGGGGGCACAATCTTGTGGACGGAAAATACGGTAAGATTCGCAATACCCCTTTTCCGGCTGCTCGCGACGAGGGCGGCAATGGTCGGCGCGGTGGTTTCAAAGCCGATGCCCATCATGACGACGTCTTTTTGAGGATGGGATAGCGCGATTCCGATGCATTCATCGGCGGACGAGACCACGCGAACATCGCAGCCGTCGGCGCGCCTTTGCTGCAGACTGTCGCCCCCTGATCCCGGCACCCGCAGCATATCGCCGAACGTGGCGAAAATGACGCCCGGCAAACCGGAAAGATAGAGGGCCAAATCCACGTCGCGCGCCGACGTGACACAGACCGGGCAGCCCGGGCCGGAAATGAGACGAATGTTTGCCGGGAGCAGGGTGCTGAGGCCGAATCGTCCGATGGCCTGGGTATGGCTTCCGCAAATTTCCATGAGGGTGACGGGGCGTTCAATCCGCTCGGCCGCGCCCTGAATGTGTTTCAGGAGACCGGCGACGAGGGCGGGGTCGCGGTATTCATCAATAAATTTCATGGTCGATGAT
>SBEK01000007.1 GCA_009668925.1 Deltaproteobacteria bacterium | reverse complement strand
CTTCAGGAGCGAGGCGCTGTGCCCCAGTTGGACGTACGCTTCTTCTCTGGTGATGCCGCGGTTTTCCGCCCGCAGCTTATAGCCGAGCTTACGGCTCAAATTGGCAATCCGCGCAATCTCGCGGGCCAGGTCCGCTTCGAAATTGTCACGTGTCAACAAGATGGTGTACATGTGCGCGATGACTTTTTGCGGCTCATCCAGGATCGTGTCTTCCACGATTCCGTCATCCGTGCCGTGCCAGGCCATATTGAAATCATCCCTGGGGATGTTATGCAGCGGCTGAGACAGATCGGCGATATAGTGCGCGCAATAGGCCAAATGATACTGGGCATATTTCCCCGCGCGGAGGTCTTTTTCGTAGGCGCGCAGGGAGGCGATAATGGCGCCGTAAAGATGTCCCTCCGAATCCAGGAGCTTGTTTCGTTCATTGTATCTGCCGATTTGCGCGAGCACCATCTGAGGTGTGACCTCGGCCTCGGCATTGTTGTTATACCAGTGGTTGTAGGATTCAATATTGCCGGCTTTGATTTTGGCGAGATCAGGACCGGCGGCGTTGTACCATGACTTAAGCCCAGCGACTTTGGCCACGGCCAGGTGGGTCTTGTCATACCAGGCGTGAGCTTGCAGAGAAGTGATCACCAGAGCGCAAACGATAAATATTTTAAGCTTTCGAAAGTCCATCATCATCATCCTTAGAAGTGTTTAACGGCCCCGGCTATTTCATCCGGCCGAACAGGATGCTTCCCACGGTCAGCATGACCGCGGCAAACAACGCGATGATCGTCAGATCGATATAAAAGGGATACACGTTCACCCCCAGAAGCGCGCCCCGGACCCCGTCCACGGTATAACTCAAGGGATTGAGCTTGACGAGCTCGTGCAGCCATGCCGGAAGCTTATCATCCACCGGAAAGAGGGCGCCGGACAGGAAGAAAAGGGGAAAAATCAAAAAGGCGGAAATGACCTGAAATCCTTCCAGACTCTCCAGCAGTGATCCCAGCGCCAGCCCCAGAGAGACCAGAGCAATCGAGGCGATAATCAGAATCAAGAGGGCTTGAGGAATGCCCCAGGGGTTTACCGACGGGAAGAGGAAAGAAAAAGCAAAGAGGATGATGACCTGCAAAAATACGTCGGTACAGCCGCCGAGCACTTTGCCGAAAAAGATGCTGATGCGCGTCACGGGCGCGACCAGCACGGCTTTGAGCACATCGAGCTTCCGGTCCCAGATGATATACAGACCAAAAAACACGGAGCCGAAAATGACGGTCATCGTCAGAATTCCGGGGTAGATGTAATCGCGATAATTGACGCTGCCCACGGACAGGCTTGCCCCGATGCCGCTGCCGAACAAAAACAGCCACATCATCGGCTGGACGACGCTCGAGACAATCCGGCTTTTTTCACGCCAGAAGACTTTGAATTCCCGCCACCATACCGCGGATATGCCGAGCAGTTCCTTGCGCAGGATATCGGAATTCATTCTCTCATTTCCCTCTTTGCCGGTAACGGGCGACGGTTTCCACCCAGCTGCCGCCGTTTTCCACTGCTTCAACGCGAATATCGCGTCCGGTCAGTTTGATAAAGACGTCGTTTAATGTGGGCTTTCTCATTTCCACACTGGCTACATCCGGGATCAGGGACAGAAGTTCGGCAAGATGGAGATGCGCCGATTTCATGGTGATTTCCATTGCGTCGTCCATGGCTTTCACGGCTGAGACATAGGGCAGTGAGCGGATTTTGTCAAGCGGCGGCCGGTGCGCGGTAATAGCGACGATGTCGCCGCCCAGCGCTTCGATCATGTTTTTCGGGGTGTCCAGAGCGATGATGCTCCCGGCATCGATAATGCCGATGCGGTCGCACATCTGTTGGGCCTCTTCCATGTAGTGAGTGGTGAGGACGACGGTGGTTTCTTCTTTCTCGGCCATTTTGCGAATATAGTCCCAGGTGCGGGCGCGTGTCTGCGGATCAAGCCCCAGCGTCGGTTCATCGAGAAACAAAACAGCGGGGCGGTGCAGAAGGCCGCGCGCCAGTTCCAACCGGCGTTTCATCCCGCCGGAGTAAGTTTTCGTCAGATCGTCGGCGCGCTCCCGGAGGTCGACCAGCGCAAGCATTTCTTCAATCCAGGTATTGCGGATTCGGGCCGGAATGCCGTACAGGCGGGCATGAAGCTGTAAATTTTCGCGGCCCGTGAGAATGGTGTCCAGCGTGGGGTCCTGAAAAACAATACCGACCCTGCGCCGGACATGCGCAGGATGCTTGGCAATGTCAAAACCGGCGATGATCCCCCGTCCCGATGTCGGTTTGATGATGGTACAGAGCATCCCGATGGTCGTGGTTTTGCCCGCGCCGTTGGGGCCCAGGAGTCCGAAAATTTCACCTTTTTCAATATTGAGATCAATGCCGCGCACGGCCTCGATTCTGCCGAATGTTTTTGTGAGCGATCGCGTTTCGATAATGGCCATAGATTAGAAATCCAAAGTTCCTTTACTCGAAATTGACCGCACCGGGCCACAGATAATAAAAGCCCGCCCGCACTTTCAACAGGTCCGGAAGATCGATATGGACCAGTGACATATGGGCGGCATCCGGGGCGGCCGCGCGATAGTAATTGTCCTCGGGGATGTCGTTGCGCCGGTAGACGACGACGCGCGCGTCATCGGCAAGCCCGGCGATCGTTTTCGTCTCTTTAACGGCATCGCGAATGTAGCCGATTTTATCAATCAACTTCAATCGCAGGGCGTCCTCGGCGACGAACACGCGGGCAGTGGATACTTCTTTGAGCGCCTTTTCATCGAGCTTGCGGTGTTTTTGCACCAACTGAATGAACCGGTTGCCGAAATTCTCGACGGTCTTCTGCAGCAATTTCCTTTCCTCATCACTCGATTCACGGAAGGGCGATCCCATATCTTTGTTTTCACCGAATTTACTGACTTCCACGCCCAGACCGATTTTGCTCATCAGGCCGACGGCTTTCGGTCGCATAAAAATGACGCCGACGGAACCGGTCAGGGTCGTCGGATGAGCCATGATGACATCCGCGGGCAGGGACAGATAATAGCCGCCGGAAGCGGCCACGTCCATCATGATCACGCCGATTTTGTTTTTCGTCTTCGATTTGTATAAGAGGAGTTCATGATACAAAAGGTCACTGGCGGTAACTGTTCCGCCCGGTGAATTGACCTTCAGCAAAACGGCTTTAATCTGCGGATCATCCTGGGCTTTATAGAGCTGAACGACGACCTGTTCGACCAGACTGGGCGATACGGAAAACAAACCTTCTTTAGGCGTGTCCGAAATCGTTCCGCCGACCGGAATGATCAGAATCTTATCTTTCCCTTTTCCCTCCAGTGTAAATTCACGAAGCGGGTTGGGCGTCGTGTCCAACAGATTCAGCCGGGGCGCCGAGCAGGCGGTAAGCAGGATAAGCAGGCACAAGGCCGTCAGGAAGAGTATCTTCTTCATAGGGTTTCCTTTCTTTAAAGCGCTTATTTCATCATTTTCAGAAATAATTTTATCAAACCGCCCTTATCAGGGGCGGCACTATCCAGCGGATCGACAAAATTGCAGCTCGTGAGAATACTTTTCGTATGGGAAAATGTCTCAAAGCTGTAGCGGCCGTGATACCGCCCCAGGCCGCTCGCTCCCAGGCCGCCGAAAGGCAGATAGGGCGACACGATATGCATCAGCGTGTTATTGACCGCACCGCCGCCGAAAGAGATTTCGCGAATCATTTTTCGCCGGGCCGCCTTATCATTGACAAACATGTACAAAGACAGCGGATGGGGCCGGTCATTGATCCGGCCGATGATTTCATCCAGGTCCTTATAGCGGATGATGGGCAGAAGGGGACCGAAAATTTCGTCCTGCATGATCTCGTCATCCCAGTCCACCGGATAAAGCAGGGTCGGCTCCACATAGCGGTCGGACGTTATTGTTTTGCCGCCGTAAATAATTTTGGAGGGATCGATCAGTGCGGCAAGGCGTTCGAAGTGACGATCGTTGATAATGCGGCAGTACCGCGGGTGCTTGGAGGCATCTTCGCCGTAAAATTTTATGATGACCCTGATCATCTCATCAATAAATGTATCTTTGACCGATTCGTGGACCAAAACATAATCCGGCGCGATGCAGGTTTGCCCGGCGTTGAGAAATTTGCCCAGGCCGATGCGGCGGGCAGCCGTTCCGAGCGCCGCGCTTTCGTGGACGATCGCCGGGCTTTTGCCGCCCAGCTCCAGCGTGAGCGGTATCAGATTTTTAGCCGCAGCGGTCATGACGATTTTCCCCACCGCGGCGCTGCCGGTAAAAAAAATGTAGTCGACGGGCAGCTCGAGGAGCGCCTGTGTCCGGGCTGCCGCGCCGCAAACCACGTGAATGTAGCCCGGGGGAAAGGCCTGATTGATGATCCCTTCCAGGACGGATGAAGTGTGGGCGGAAAGCTCCGACGGTTTGAGGATCGCCGTATTGCCGGCGGCAATGGCTCCGATCAGCGGCATCAGAAGAAGCTGAGCGGGATAATTCCACGGTGCGATGATGAGCGTGACCCCGTAAGGTTCTTTATAGATATAACTTCGGGAGGGCCTCATGAAAAAAGGAGTGAAGACCCTTTCGCGCGCCGCCCAATCGCGGAGATGGCGAATGGCAAATTTGATTTCGTGATAGACGCCGGCCAGTTCCGTTGCCCGGGTGTCCGTTTCTTCTTTGTGCAAATCGGCGTAAACTGCGGCAAGAATTTCCTTTTCGTTTGCCGCGATGGCGGCCCCGAGTCTTTTGAGGGATGCAATACGAAAAGCGGGATCACGCGATTTTCCGGAGCGGAAAAAATCCTTTTGTTCCTGATAGAGATCATTAAACATCCGGTTCTCCCTGCTAAAATCAAAAGGCTGCGCCCAGCCCGGCCGCAAAATCAGATGATATTAAGTATATGCGCAAGGACGACGGGTGTCAAGCAGACGGCGGATAAACACCGTATATTGAAGGTGGACAAAAAGATTCGGTTCAGGTAAATGAGCGCATCACGTCATCAGTAGTAGCAAAAAGCAAAAAGCCGGAAAGGTGAATCATGGATATAGGGCAGGCGGTCGTTTTAGGATTGGTGCAGGGATTGGGAGAGTTTCTGCCGATATCGAGTTCGGCTCATCTGGTTTTAGTGCCCTGGTTAATGGGCTGGGCGGATCCCGGCCTCACCTTTGATATCGCGTTGCATGTCGGAACGCTGATTGCCGTCGTGCTTTATTTCTGGAAAGATTGGATCAACCTGCTGCACAAAGGGTTTGCGAAACCCAAAGAGAGGGAGGGGAAACTTTTCTGGTACCTGGTCCTCGCGACCATTCCCGGCGCGCTGATCGGTTTCGGGCTGGAAAGGGTTGCCGAAACGGTTTTCCGCAACCCCGTTCTCATCGCCTGCATGCTGATTCTCCTCGGCGTTCTTCTTTATCTTGTTGACCGCAAGGGGAAAAAAGAAATTGACGTCCGGCATATTTCGCTCAAGACCAGTTTTCTGATCGGCCTTTCCCAAGCGCTGGCGATTATCCCCGGCGTATCGCGCTCCGGTGTGACCATGACAACGGCGCTTGCTCTGGGCATGACCCGGGAGGGCGCCGCCCGTTTTTCCTTTCTGCTTTCCGCACCGATTATTCTGGGCGCTGCGCTGGTCAAGGTTCCAGAGCTTGTTGCCCATCCAGCCATGATCGATGCCGGATTCCTTACCGGCATGGCCGTCTCCTGTGTTTCAGGACTTCTCGCCATCGGTTTTCTGCTGCGCTACGTGCAGACGAGGACGTTTTTGCCCTTTGTGTTTTATCGCTTTGTGCTGGGCGCTCTGGTTTTGGGAATCGCGTTTTATCGCTTCGCGGTGTAGTCTGAAAATCTACAGTTTATTTTCAATATCCTTTTTATCCGGAGCCTGGTCATCCAGAAGCGGTTTTTCGAGCAAATGGGAAGGCAGGAAGAATTTATTGGCAATGATCGTCGGAATCACGGCACTGGCAATGACTGCGCCGACAATGAAAGAATATTGCGCCTGACTGATAATGTTATTGGTCAGGCCATAAAGAGCGGATATCGTTCCGAAGGTAAGCCCTGTAGACATAAGGAGTGTGTAATACCACTTTTCCTTGTGGTCTTGCCGAAAACGATGAATGGCCGGATAGAGACCGAATATTTTTGAGGCGACCTTCCCTCCGAGAAGGAGAAGAAATATCGCGGGAGCGGCAGTAAGCGCCGGAATGGATACAAGTGCGCCGGCTCTCAGGAAATAGAGCGGGGTCAGAAAGCCGATGGTTAAGGTTCTCAGGCGCCGGACAAAGTGGCCGTCTTTCTCCATAGTCTTCGCCAGAACCATTCCCAGAACATAAGCCGGAAGCACCGGTTCGCTGCCCGACCAGAGCGCCAGCACTCCGCAGGACAGCAAGACAAAGATAATCCATTTGGCCCGAATGGCCGCCGTTTTGTAGGCGTAGCGACGGATTAAGTAATCCGTGACGGGTTGGATGGTAAAAATCAGGACAATGGATGCAACAACGAAGACGACGGTTTTGTACGTGAAAGGCGCAAAGATCAACCCCAGCGCAATGACGGTTCCCAGGTCGTTGACAAAGCAGGCCCCGAGAATGCCTTTGCCGAATTCCGTCTTGTTGAATCCGTATTCGAGCATCACCGCATAAACAACCGCCATCGATGTGGTCGAAAGAGCAATTCCGCAAAGCAAGCTGGACTGGAGACTCCATCCAATCAGGAAATAAGCGATTAACGTACATCCGGCGAAAGGGGCGGCAAATCCGATGATGCCGATAATGGACACTTCCTTGATTTTTGTTTTCATAACATCGGGGTTAAGTTCCGCCCCCGCCAGAAAGGTCAAAAGCATTGCGCCCAGGCCCGTGCAGAATTTCAGCCAGTCGGCCTGAAGAGACAGTTTGTCGAAGCAGCCGAGCTTAAATGCCGCAAACCCGATGACACACCCGACAACAATTTCCATGAGTGCAATCGAAATTTTTAAACGGCTGGCAAGTGCTGTGGACAAAACAGCGGCTAAAAACCAGAAAGCGGCGACGAGATAGATATTCTCCATGCGATAACTCCTTGATAAGGATATTTTGCAGGAGTCATCAGCAGCGAAGGCGGTTAAAGGCGAACTCCATCGCCTGCGCGCAAGGTTTGCATTCTTACGGCGTGGTGTCTTAATCAAATACCTATGAAATTTTGTCAATTAAAACTCCTGATCATCCATGATGTCATAAATTGTAACTGGATACATCATGGTGATGGAAGACAGGGAGTAAGCTAAATGAGAGTGGTTGTGGCAATAGGACATAAAAAAAGTACCGCACGCTTCCCGGGAAGGAAACGTGCGGTACTTTGGTGACGATGACTATTTCATGGCCTGTTCCACGGCCACCGCAACGGCGACCGAGGCGCCGACCATGGGGTTGTTGCCCATGCCGATGAGACCCATCATTTCCACGTGGGCGGGGACCGACGACGAGCCGGCAAACTGCGCATCCGAGTGCATGCGCCCCATCGTGTCCGTCATGCCGTAGGAGGCAGGGCCTGCGGCCATATTGTCCGGGTGAAGCGTCCTTCCGGTTCCGCCGCCCGAGGCGACCGAAAAAAACTTCTTTCCCGCCAGCAGGCATTCTTTCTTGTACACGCCCATCACCGGGTGCTGGAACCGTGTCGGATTCGTGGAGTTTCCGGTAATGGCGACATCCACGCCTTCCAGATGCATGATGGCCACGCCTTCACGCACGTCGTCCGCGCCGTAGCAGCGAACCGCCGCGCGCTCACCGCTGGAATAGGCTTTTTCCTTCGCGACCGCAACCTTGCCGGTCTTGTAATCAAACGCCGTCGCCACGTGGGTGAAACCGTTGACGCGGGCGATGATATGGGCAGCGTCTTTTCCCAAACCGTTCAGGATGACGCGCAGAGGTTTCTTTCTCGCCTTGTTGGCGGACTTGGCCAGGCCGATGGCGCCTTCCGCCGCGGCAAAGGATTCATGTCCGGCGCAGAAAGCGAAGCAGGTGGTTTCTTCTCTGAGCAGCATGGAAGCCAGATTCCCGTGGCCGATACCGACCTGGCGATCGTCGGCCACCGAGCCGGGAATGCAGAAGGCCTGAAGCCCTTCACCCAGTGTCTCGGCAATTTCCGCCGCGTTTTTTTGGCCCTTCTTAATGGCGGCGGCCGCGCCGACCAGATAGGCCCAACCGGCATTTTCAAATGAAATCGGTTGAATGTCTTTGACAATTTTTCGCACATCCACGCCTTTTCCCAGGCATACTTTTTCCGCATCCTCTAAAGAGGCGATTCCATATTTGGCGAGAAAAGGAGTGATCTGATTAATCCTTCTTTCGTATCCTTCAAATAAAGCCATGGTTAAACTCCTTTATTCTTTACGTGGGTTGATGACTTTGACCGCTTCCGCGAAACGGCCATAGGTTCCGGAGGCTTTGTTAAGCGCCGCGGCCGGGTCCAGACCCTTTGATATGTGATCCATCATGACGCCCAGCTGAACGAACTTGTAGCCGATAATCTCGTTGTCCGCGTCCAGGCCAAGCTCCGTCACATAACCTTCCGCCATTTCCAGATAGCGGGGGCCTTTCACTTTGGTTCCGTACATGGTGGCAATCACGCTTCTGAGCCCCTTGCCCAGATCTTCCAGACCGGCGCCGATGGGGAGCCCTCCTTCGGAAAAGGCGGTCTGTGTCCGGCCGTAGGCGATCTGGAGAAAGATCTCCCGCATCGCGACGTTGATGGCGTCGCAGACCATGTCGGAATTGAGCGCTTCCAGAATGGTCTTGTGCGGCAATATTTCCGCAGCCATGGCCGCGGAATGGGTCATTCCGGTGCAGCCGATGGTTTCGACCAGCGCTTCTTCGATGATGCCGTTTTTCACGTTGAGGGTCAGTTTGCAGGCGCCCTGCTGAGGGGCGCACCAGCCGACGCCGTGCGTGAGCCCGCTGATGTCCTTAATTTCTTTGACCTGAGTCCAGCCCCCCTCCTGGGGGATCGGGGCGGGACCGTTTTTCGCGCCCTTCGCCACGACGCACATCTGTTCAACTTCATGGGTGTGTTGCATACCTATATCTCCTTCTGCAATAAATTCTTTACGATTCCGCGAAAACGAAATCGGTGATGACGTCCTGTATCATTTTAGTCCTTCAGTCGCCGCTTCGGTTTGGTCGATCAGGCTTCTGATTTCCTCAGTATGGCTTTTTGTGTTGGAGAGCAACGATTCAATGGTTTCGAGTTCTTCATGCACGTAAGTCAATGCCCGGCGGCGCATCGACTCTATAGCACTATTCGCGCTTTTTTCCCACTGATATGCCAGCTGCGATAAATTAATTGCGCTTCTTTGGAAAGTCCGGCCAGAAGGTGCTGTTCGAACATTTTCCGGAAAAGGAATATGGGGATTAAAACCGGATCAAATCCAGATGGATGTCAAAAGATTTCTTAGCCGCGATATCCGGATGATCCGGTTTGGCTATATCGATTTTCCAGGCGACTTCCGTCAGTTTTACGCCCGGAACATTCTAAATGTGATCGTCAGGAAATTTTCGAAACGCTTCAAGTGACCTTGAAAATCCCGATTTGTGAAACCAAGGGCATTGGCCCCCGGTTTCACAAATCTGATTTATTTCAACCGTGCTTCGGACAGCTGCAGGTGGTCCGTTTCGATATCCACAAGGGCGTTAAAGATCTGCCGGAGTCTTGGATGATCCGATTCGTCCGCCGCCTTCCGGTAGAAACCGATGGCCCGGGTTTCCCGGGCGTGGGACTCCTGCAGGTTGGCGACGTTCTGCGTATGGCAGGCGTCGTTTCCCGGAGAGACGTTTCCCACCTTGAGGATTTTTTTCCAGATCGATGCGTGCTCTGCCTCGACTTTCCCCAAAGCCTTGAACAATATCTTCCCTTCCGGATCATCGGTTTGACCGGCGGCGCACATATAAAATGCCGAATTGCTGATTTCCACCAGGAGCGCATGTTCAGCATTGGCGCGGTCCTTGGCGCTTAAGTCCACGTCAAAATTCACCTGAGCATTATTCGCCTCTTTGATATGCTCGACATGCGCTCCGCAAAAGGGACAGTTGCGCGGGGGAGCAAAGCCGATATAGGCGTCACCGCATATCTCACATCGGTATAACTTAACGACCATGTAATTTTCCTTTCCATGGCGAGGATGAACCCTCTTGGTTATTGAGGATGATTAATCCACTTTTTTAAACATCTGGCCCTTGGCGCCGCAAATCGGGCAGGTGTCGGGCGCTTCTTTTTCCACGGTGTATCCGCAGACCGGGCAGACATGATAGCTGTATGCTTCTTTTGCGCCATCGAGATTGTCCAGCATGTGCTGATAGAGCCCGGCGTGAATTTTTTCCACTTCGTTGGCAAAGGTAAAAGAGCGTTCCCCTTCTTTATGGCCTTCGGCCTTGGCGGCATCGATCATGGCCGGATACATGCTTTTGAACTCGTGCGTTTCTCCCGCGATGGCCTCCTGAAGGTTTTCCTTTGTGGAACGTATGCCTTTCATGGCCCGCAAATGAGCATGCGCATGGACGGTTTCCGCTTCCGCGGCGGCCCGGAATAGTTTTGCAGCCTGGGCAAATCCTTCCTGGTCAGCCTTCGCCGCAAAGGCCAGATATTTACGGTTGGCTTGCGATTCTCCTGCAAAAGCCTCCTTTAGCGCATCTTCTGTCTTCGACATCTTAATCTCCTTCTTCATTTAAATTATTTCATTTTCTGGTGTGCCATTATTCTGCTGCCCACGACGCCATGGATCATTTTTGAAATATGGTCAAACATTACGCACTCTATAGATTTCATTCCTACCCGGCCTCCCCGGTCAAAAGGGAGGTATCACGGTTGGCGCGGTGACCCGTTTGAGGCGTCCCTCAATTTCTCCTCTCATGCTGGGAGGGGGGAGGGTGAAGTTTCCGGCCGGCAGCGGCTTCATTTCCGCCCGGCCTCCACTATTCTAGGGGAGGCCGGACGGTAATCCGAAAACAAATCTTCCGGAAATTTCAAGGCCAGCTTAGGCAAGGTCGAACCGGTCCAGATTCATGACCTTGTTCCAGGCCGCTACAAAGTCGCCCAGGAACTTCTCCGGCGAATCCTTGCAGGCGTAGACTTCCGCCACGGCCCGAAGCTGGGCGTTGGCGCCGAAAACGAGATCGACTCGGGTTCCGGTCCATTGGAGCGCGCCGGTCTTGCGGTCATACCCTTCAAACACGTCCGGGTTGTCCCGGGTCGGTTCCCACCGGGTGCCCATGTCGAGCAGGTTCACGAAGAAGTCGTTGGTGAGCATTCCCGGTCGGGAGGTGAAGACGCCGTGCGGAGAGCCGCCGAAGTTGGCGCCCAGGACGCGCAGGCCGCCGATCAGCGCCGTCATTTCCGGCGCGGTGAGCGTGAGAAGCTGTGCTCTGTCCACCAGCATCTCCTCGGCCGAAACTGCATATTTGGCCTTCTGGTAGTTGCGGAACCCGCAGGCTTTGGGTTCGAGCACACCGAAAGAAGCCACATCGGTCTGCTGCTGCGACGCGTCCATCCGGCCCGGCGAGAAGGGAACCGTAATTTTGTAACCCGCATTTTTCGCGGCCTGCTCGATACCCGCTGAGCCGCCGAGAACGATCAGGTCGGCCAGTGATACCTTCTTGTCGCCGGATTGTTCCTTGTTGAACGCCTTCCGGATGCGCTCGAGCGTTTTGAGCACCCTGGCCAGACGCTCCGGTTCGTTCACTTCCCAATTTTTTTGCGGTGCCAGGCGAATGCGGGCGCCGTTGGCGCCGCCGCGCTTGTCGGACCCGCGGAACGTGGAAGCGGACGCCCAGGCGGTGGAAACCAGTTCAGAGACGGACAGGCCCGAGGCCAGGATTTTGCTCTTAAGCGAAGCGGCGTCTGATTTGTTAATCAGCTTGTGGTTGACGGCCGGAATGGGGTCCTGCCAGATCAGCATTTCTTTGGGCACTTCGGGGCCCAGATAGCGCGAGCGCGGCCCCATGTCCCGATGCGTCAGCTTGAACCAGGCGCGCGCAAAGGCGTCGGCAAATTCCTTCGGGTTGGCCAGATAGCGTCGCGCGATCGGCTCGTAAACCGGGTCGAAGCGCAGCGAAAGGTCCGCCGTGGTCATCATCGGCCGGCGCTTTTTCGACGGATCGTGCGCGTCCGCCACCATGTCTTCATCTTCCACGTCTTTGGCCAGCCACTGATTGGCGCCGGCCGGACTTTTGACCAGTTCCCACTCATATTTAAAAAGAACCTTGAGATAGCCCATATCCCATTTTGTCGGGTTGGGCTTCCAGGCGCCCTCGAGGCCGCTCGAAATCGTATCGCCGCCCTTGCCGTTCTTAAAACTGCTCTTCCAGCCCAGGCCCTGTTGTTCAAGGGGAGCGCCTTCGGGCTCCGGCCCCACATGGGTGGCCGGACCCGCGCCGTGGGCCTTGCCGAAGGTATGCCCGCCTGCGACCAGTGCGACCGTTTCGTCGTCGTTCATGGCCATGCGCGCAAAGGTTTCGCGGACGTCGCGGCCGGAAGCCACCGGATCGGGGTTGCCGTTGGGGCCCTCGGGGTTCACATAAATCAGGCCCATCTGCACGGCGGCCAGCGGATTTTCGAGGTCGCGATCACCGGAATAGCGGTTGTCGCCGAGCCATTTGTCTTCGCTGCCCCAGTAGATGTCTTCTTCCGGTTCCCATTTGTCCATACGCCCGCCGGCAAAGCCGAAGGTTTTGAAGCCCATCGACTCCAGAGCGCAGTTGCCGGCCAGGATCATCAGATCGGCCCAGGAAATTTTCCTGCCGTACTTCTGCTTGACGGGCCACAAAAGCCGGCGCGCCTTGTCCAGGTTTACGTTGTCCGGCCAGCTGTTCAGCGGCGCCAAACGCTGGGAACCGGAGCCTGCGCCCCCGCGGCCGTCGCCCAAACGGTAGGTGCCGGCGCTGTGCCAGGCCATCCGGATGAAAAGCCCGCCATAGTGGCCCCAGTCGGCCGGCCACCACTCCTGCGAGTCGGTCATTAAGGCATAAAGGTCTTTCTTGACGGCCTTAAGGTCGAGTGTTTTGAATGCCTTGGCGTAATCAAACGTTTCGCCCAGCGGGTTGCTTTTGTGCGTGTGTTGATGAAGAATTTTCAGATTTAATTGATTCGGCCACCAGTCGCGGTTTGAAGTGCCGCCTCCGGAAATGGGTCTGCGCATATGGCCCGTTATCGGGCATTTGTTTTCTTCGGTCATGGTCGTTCCTCCTTTCGTGGGGCATTTGTTTAAAAACGTAACGATTCAGACACCCTGCTATTATTTTTCAATCTGGAATGATTCTGAATAATAAGCAAAGCCGCTCCCATTGCTTCTTTGGCCGTCAGCAAAACATGCCGTGACACTGCACGACAAGAAATTCAGCCGGGGCGCTTTAAGCAATCCCGGCAATACCCGTGAAACTCCAGTCGGGTCCCGGTGAGGATAAAACCCGATTTTCGGGCAATATCTCTGGGGTCAAGCGAATCCGGGACGGCGTAGTCCACAATCTTTCCGCAGCGGCTGCAGATAAGATTTACATGGTCGGAAAGATCTGCATCGTAACGGTTTTCCATCCGGTCGAATTCCAGCTGGCGAATCAGGCCGTTTTCGGAAAATTCCTTAAGCGTCGCATAAACCGTGGAGAGGCTCACGCGTTTGGCTTTCTTGCGGGCTTCGTTGAAGATCATTGTCGCACCGGGATGTTCGCGGCACTTCTGCAAAAGCGACTCGATAATCGCCAGCCGCTGCGGCGTGATCTTGAGGCCTCTTTCCTTTAGCTGACCGATCAGGTCTTCTTTATTGATCTTTCCCATATCGGAATCATTCCAGTTTATAAATGACCCTAGCAGCAACGAAGGATGTCTGTCAAGACAATTGTGGAAATTTACGTGATAGAGGCGTCATCTCCGGGAGAACAGTACTGCGGTAAGCAAAAGGGAGATGAGCAAAAAAAGAGCGCCTTGAAGAAACGGCGCTCTTGAATCACGATGCGACAAGTGTGGTCATTTAATCATCTATACTCAGATACGTGCTTCGGCCGCGTGAAGAGCAGAGCGATCACAAAACCGACAATCAGGCATCCTGCCGCTGTGTAGAGAGACTGCTGCTTGTTGAATTCGGCAAACACGAAGCCGCCGACAACGCCGGCCACGCCCCAGGCCGTAAGCAGGAATCCATAAATCTTGCCGATGTTCGTCGGGCCGAATGAGTCGGCCGAAAAAGACGGCATGACGGCGAAGCCGCCGCCGAGGCAGGCCAGCAGGTAGCAGGCAATGATCGTAAAAATGAGCACGCTCGTGACCTGGGGCAGAAGGATGTAAAGAATCGCCTGGGTCAGGAACATGGTCATGTAAGTGCCTTTGCGGCCGATTTTATCGGATACGGCCGCCCAGAAGAGCCGGCCCAGACCGTTGAAGATGGAAGCCGTGGCCAGAACGCCGCCGCCCATAACAGCCAGTTTGGCTGGATCATCGATGCCTTGAGCTAATTTAATCACTTCCTGCGCCATGGGAGAAAGTTTGGATAAAAGGCCCATGCCCGCAGTAACATTTAAGAAAAGCATGCACCAAAGCATATACCACTGACGCGTTTTCTTGGCTTCGGCCCAGGCGAAGGAATCCGCTGCGCTGACCGTCGTTGCCGAAGGCTTGAAGCCCTTGGGGAGCCATCCGGCGGGAGGATTTTTTAGCGTCAGAGCCGCGAGAGCGCAAAGAACCAGATAAACAACACCCAGGATCAAAAACGCATTGGCCACACCGACTTTAACGATGAGGCCGGGGATAATCAAGCCGATAAAAAAAGCTCCAAAGCCGAATCCCATAACGGCGAGACCGGTGATCAGACCGCGTTTATCCGGGAACCAGCGGATCAGAGTCGCGATGGGCACAACATAGGTTAAACCGTTGCCGATGCCGGCGATTAAACCGTACCCGAACAAAAGAAACCAGAAATTGCCAACATACAGTGCAACACCGCCCAGCAAAACGCCAACGCCGTAAAAGCATGCGCCGAGAGTCGCAACAAACTTGGGGCCTTTCTTATCGACCAGCATGCCGCCGAAAGCGGCGGAAATACCGATGACGCCAATGATGAGCATGAAGACGCGCGATACAACCTTAACTTCCCACCCATGTAATGCCGCAATGGGTTTGACAAAAACGGACCAGGCGTAAACCGTGCCGAGAATCAGCATGATCACGACACCCGCGATGGCGAGAAACCATCGCTTGCTTTCCAAATTTTCATTAACCATATTTCAATTCCTCCCTTGCCTTTTAGAATAAAGGCTGAATTTAGTGGCGGCGCTCTGAAAAAACCTTCCTATTAAATAATGATAAAGGGCTTTATCTTTGTGAAAGAACAAAAATGACTGCGAGTCTTATACATAAAGAATATGCCCCTGACAAGGGGCATATTCACTTTTTTTGCATGCTTAATGTAGCATAGTTATTTCTATTGTTCCGGTCGTTCAGGCGGCTTCCAGTTTTACGGCGCAGACTTTATATTCCGGAATCTTGCCCGTCGGATCAAGTGCCGGATTGGTCAGGGCATTTACGGGGACATTGGCAAAATGGAAGTTCATGAAAATCGACCCCGGCGCGCTTTTGGCCGTAACGAAGGCTTTGGCTTCAACCTGGCCTCGTCTGGACGTGACTTTGACCAGCTGTCCGTCGGAAATGCCCAATCGTTCGGCGTCGTTCGGGTGGATTTCGACCAGACTTTCCGGATAACGTTCGGACGGTCCCTTGGCGCGGGTCGTCATCGTGCCGGTGTGGTAGTGGTAAAGGACACGCCCCGTCGAAAGCACGAAGGGGTAGTCTTTATCCGGCAGTTCGTTGGGCGGTATAAATTCTATGGCCGTAAAGAGCCCAAGGCCCCGCGAAAATTTGTCTTTATGAAGGAATTTTGTGCCCGGATGATCCGGCGTCGGGCAGGGCCATTGCAGTCCCTCCTTTTCCAGACGTTGGTACGTGATCCCGGCGTAGCTCGGCGTGACGGTGACGACTTCATTAAAAATGTCTTCGGCAGACGAGTACTTCATGGGGTAGCCCATCTTATTGGAAATACCGCAGATGACTTCCCAATCCGTTCTGGCTTCTCCCGGGGCGTCCAGAGCCTTGCGTACGCGCTGCACGCGCCGTTCCGTATTGGTGAACGTTCCGTCTTTCTCGGCAAATGAGGTGACCGGCAGAACAACATCGGCGAGCTTAGCCGTTTCCGTCATGAAAATATCCTGTACGACCAGCAGATCCAGCTTTTGGAGCTCTTTGGCCACATGCTGCAAATCCGGATCGGACAGGAGCGGATTTTCACCCATGACATAGAGCGCTTTGATGGCGCCGCTGCCCGCGGCGGCCATGATTTCCATCAGCGTCAGGCCGGGCTTGGGGGAAAGCTTCGCGCCCCAGGCTTTTTCGAATTTCTTGCGGATATCCTCATTGGCCACTTGCTGGTAGGCGGGGTATACATTGGGCAGAGCACCCATATCGCAGGCGCCCTGAACGTTATTCTGGCCGCGCAGCGGATTGACGCCGCCTCCTTCGATGCCGACGTTGCCGCAGAGCATGGAAAGATTGGCTGTGCTTTTCACGTTGTCGGTCCCGCTGACATGCTGCGTCATACCCATGGCGTAGATGATGCTGGCGCGGCTGGCCCCGGCATACATACGGGCGGCCTTCTTCAAATCTTCGGCCGGTATGCCCGAAATTTGTTCAACATAATCGGGCGTGTATTTGGCCACCAGCGCGGTGAGCGCGTCAAATCCCTCGGTTCTTTCGGCAACGTACTTCTTATCATAGAGGCCTTCCGAGATAATCACGTTCATGAGGCCGTTGAAAACAGCGACGTCCGTTCCCGGTTTCTGGCGGAGCCAGATGTCGGCATAGCGAACCAGATCAATTTCCCGCGGGTCGATGACGATCAGCTTGGTGCCGTGCTGTTTGACGGCGCGTTTGACTTTCATGCCGATCATGGGGTGATTTTCCGTCGTATTGGTGCCCGTGGCTAAAATCAAGTCCGTAAATTCCAGTTCGGCGATCGAGTTGGTCATCGCACCGCTCCCGAATGTGGCGGCCAGACCGGCCACCGTTACGGAGTGTCAGAGACGGGCGCAGTGGTCCACATTGTTGGTGCCGATCGCCGCCCTCATAAACTTCTGGAAAAGGTAGTTTTCTTCATTCGTACAGCGTGCGGATGAAAGACCGGCGATGCTGTCCGGACCGCTTGCCTTCTTAACCGCCGCGAGTTTATCAGCAATAAACGTGAAGGCTTCGTCCCATGAGGCTTCCTGGAACTCTCCGCCTTTTTTCATACGGATCAGGGGCTTGGTCAGACGGTCCGGGTGGGACACAAAGTCCATGCCGAAGCGTCCCTTGACGCACAGGCTGCCCTCGTTCGGCTGGCTGTATTCACGGTTTCCCATGACTTTGACGATTTTATTGTCCTTGGTGAAGAGATCCATCTGACAGCCGACGCCGCAGTAGGCGCAGGTTGTGCGCACTTTCCGGAGTTCCCAGGGGCGGCCGCCGAATTTCGCCTGTTTGAAGGTGATGGCGCCCGTCGGACAGACCTGGAGGCATTCGCCGCAGAAGACGCAGGAGGAATCAATGTAGTCGGCGTCGAACGCCGGGCCGACTTTGGCGCCGGAGCTGCGTTTCGCGAAGTCCAGCACTTCGTTCACCTGAATCTCGTTGCAGGCTCGGACGCACCGGCCGCACAGGATGCACTTGTTCAGGTCGCGATGGATCATGGTGTTGCTGTCATCCAGGGCATAGCCGGGGGGGGTGATCTCGAAACGCGGCTTATCAATTTGCAGCCAGTATACCAGATTTTGGAGTTCGCACTGGCCGTTCTGCTCGCACGTAAGACAGTTGTGATCGCCGGATGACCACAGAAGTTCGACGATCATTTTCTGGGCGGCACGAACGGCCGGGGTGTCGGTGCGTACAACCATGCCCGGTGTGATCGGCATACAACATGCCGCAACCAGGCTTCGGGCGTTTTCGACTTCGACAACGCAAACCCTGCAGGCACCCACATTGGTCGTGTTTTGATAGTGGCAAAGCGTCGGGACAAAAATACCCATACCTCTGGCGCATTCCAGAATCGTTTGTCCGGGTGTTGCTGATACTTCTTTCCCATCAATCGTAAGCGTAATCATTTTTTCCATTTTCTCTCTCCCATCTTCAAGATCGATATCCGACGCTGCCCAAAAAGCATAAAAGGGTATGCAATTTTAAACGAAATGACTTATAGTCGCTGGCAGGTGCTTTGTCAATTATGTCAATTATGTCATAACGTTATTTTAACTCGGATATTTCGGTTTTGCTGCAGAATTTCCCGTGGCGATCCGCAATTCCGGAACTTTTGTTGTCAAATTCAGGAAAGGTACTTATACTAGGTCCCTAAATACCCCAAAGGAGTTGTCATGCGATCAGGTGCCGGGAAGAATCATTATGAAGAAAACGTTAAAAAAATAAGCGAGTTAAGTTTTTCGGTGGGGGTTTATCGGCCGCCCAGTGAAGGAGGAAGCTCATCGCTTCTGCTGCGGATTACCGAAAATTGTCCCTGGAACAAATGCACGTTCTGCGAAATGTACAAAGAGCACCGTTTTGTTTATCGTCCGGTCGCGGACATTAAGGCCGATATCGATGCGGTAAAAGCGATGGCCGGCGAAATCCGGGAGGTGTCGGAAAAAATCGGTCAAAACGGCCAGATCAACAGAGAAGTCCTCCGCGCCCTTCTGGCGGTTAATCCCTATCTCAATGAAAATCATTGTTTTTCGACGGTCTTCAGCTGGCTCTATTCCGGTGGCAGGACGGCCTTCTTACAGGACGCCAACAGTATGATCATGCGGCCCGGTGAATTCGTTGAGGTGCTCAAGTATCTTCGGGAAACGTTAAGTACCTTAACACGGGTGACGTCATACACCCGGTCGAAGACTCTGGCCCAGAGAAAACTCGAAGAATTGACCGCCATCCGCGAGGCGGGTCTGGACCGCATTCACGTTGGTCTGGAAACGGGCGATGATGAGCTTTTGAGCATTGTTCGCAAGGGCGTGACCAGCGCCGAGCAGATTGAAGGCGGCAAAAAGGCCATGGCCGCCGGTTTTCAGCTTTCGGAATACTGGATGCCTGATCTGGGCGGCCGGGAACGCTGGCGTCAGCATGCCGAGAATACGGCGCGGGTGCTGAATGCAATCAATCCGCATTACATCCGCTCTCGTCCTTTCGTGCCCCGCCAGGGAACGGAGATTTTCGAGGATTATGAACAGGGTCGCCTGCATATCTCATCGCCGCATGAGCGTCTGGAAGAGCTCCGGGTCATGATCGAAAATCTGAACGTTACGTCCCGGGTCTGTTTCGATCACAACATGAACTCCTGGACCAATCGCCAAGGCGGGCTTCTGTTCCACATGGATTATGAAGGATACAAATTCCCCGATGAAAAACAGCTCGTCCTGGATTTGATCCGCGAAGGACTGTCCGTCGACGAATCCCGCCACATTAATATCAAAGAACTCATCGCGATGGGATCGTTGTAACGGGCGGGAACGGAGCGCTGCAATCCCTGAGGTCTCTTGGGGTGTGCCGGATATTGAGAAACGGGATCAACTGCGGAGTCCTGGAGCTTAGGCGGCAAATATCATAAGGCCGCAGGCCCAGAGCATAAGCGTCAGTGAAGAATGCCGCGGTCCGACTTCTTAGGACGGCTCCCCGCCGAAAATTTCAGCATCCGGCCGATGGAATGAAAATCCTTTTCCAGAAGACGGATCATGTCCTGCGCCGCGGCAACTTCTTTCCTTCCTGGGTAAATGTCATACCGGCTTTTGTAAACCTCCGGCGTAAAATCAGGCATCACGACATTGGCGCCGGCCTGCAGAGCCAGGAGCCGTCCCTGCGGATGCATTGTCGCCAGGGCCGTGGTCGCCGGAATGTTCGTATCGCGCGTCAAAAGCCTCGCGACCGCCAGAACGCGCAGCGTCAGCTCGATGTCGTCAAAGACGAGCCCGGCCAGGGGCGTTTCGGGGTGGGCGATGAAGGGACCGATTCCCAGCATATCCGCGTCCAGCAGTTTCATCACCAGGAGGTCGTCCGCCAGGATTTCCAGTGTCTGTCCCGGCAGACCCACGATGTTTCCCGTTCCGGTTTCAAATCCGAGATGGGCGAGCGTTTTCAGGCATCCCATGCGATAGTCCAGTTGACACCCGGGGCGCAGATATTTGTAGAGTTCGAGCGAGGTCGTTTCGTGTTTGAGCAGATAACGGCCGGCGCCGGCCTGCCGGAACGCCTGGTAGTCGGCGATGGGCCGCTCGCCGATGGAAAGCGTGATGACGAGTCCTGTTTCGCCGGTGATTCGTTCCACCAGACGGCAGATTTTATCCGCACAATAGAAAGAATCCTCTCCGGATTGCAGGACGACCGTGGGGATGCCGGTCTTTTCGATTTGCCTGGCGGTGGCGAGAATCTCATCATCCGTCATCCGGTAGCGGCTGAGGCTTGAGTTGCCTTTGCGCAGGCCGCAATACAGGCAGTTGCGCTCGCACATATTGGAGAACTCGATGATGCCGCGCAGGAAAATTTCGTCGCCGACTTCATTCTTCCGAACGCGGTCGGCGGCGGCAAAAAGGTCCGGTGAATAATCGGAAGGAAGCTTGAGCAGGGCAATGACATCCTCACGGCGAAGGGTTTTGCCGATTTCAGCTTTGGTGATGAGGTCTTCACATTGGCTAGATATAGACATCGCGTTCTCCGTCGTGGATTTTTTTAAGCCGGTCGGTGACCGCTTTCTTTCTTCTGGTCTTAAACGTTTCCTCCAGCATTTTTTGAATCAGTGATTCTCCGGCCTCCCGCGTCTTTGCACTTGCGTAATCCAGCAGATATTCCTTGAAAGAGAAGAGGGCGTTTGTTTGACAGAACCGCTGAATGAGTCCGGGTTTGGCCAGATCCATAAAGTCCTTGCCGGTGCGTCCCAGACGGTAGCAGGCCGTGCAGAAACTGGGGATATGGCCGCGCTCGGTAATATCCAGAATCACCTCGTCGAGGGTGCGCGTGTCACCGAGATTAAACTGCGCGGCGCGGAAAGTTTCACTGGTGTCGTCATGGTAACCGCCGGGATTCGTGCGCGACCCGGCGCTGATCTGGGAGATGCCCAGGGCAAACACTTCCGAGCGCAGGGCGGGCGTTTCCCGGGTGGAAAGAATCATTCCCGTGTAGGGAACGGCCATGCGGAGAATAGCCACGAGCTTCTTAAAATCGTGATCGCTGACCGGATGCGGCGGACGGATAGCCGCGGGCGCGTTGAACGCGGGTTCCAGGCGGGGGACGGAAATCGTGTGCGGTCCTACGCCGCAGTCCTTCTCCAATTGCAGGGCATGCAAGAGCAGTCCCAGAACTTCATATTTGTAATCGTAAAGTCCGAAGAGCGCTCCGATGCCCACGTCGCTGATACCGCCTTCCTGGGCGCGATGCATTGCCGTGAGCCTCTTCACATAATCCCGCTTGGGCCCGCTGGGGTGCATCAGTTTGTACGTCTCGTGATGGTACGTTTCCTGAAACAGGACACAGGTGCCGATGCCGGTTTTCTTCAGCTCTTTATATTCAGCGACCTCCAGCGGTGCGATTTCCACGTTAATCCGCCGGATCTCGCCGCCGTTTTCGGTTTTGACGGCATAAGCCGTTTCAATGGCTTCCATGAAATATTCCAGACTGGAGCGGCTGGGGTGTTCACCGCAGAGCATCAGCAGACGCTTGTGGCCCTCGCGCTCGAGCACCTGCACTTCCTTGGTGATTTGATCCATCGTCAGGGCGACGCGGTTGAGTTCCTTGTTGTCCCGCCGGAAACCGCAATACAGGCAGTTGTTGGCGCACAGGTTGGCGATATAGAGCGGTGCAAACAGAACGAGCCGGTTGCCGTAGATGTTCTCTTTAATGGTATGGGCCGTCCGGAGGATCGACGAGACGTGTTCTTCGTCTTTCGTCTGCAAAAGGACGGCGACATCTTCGGGAGCAAGGCCTTTGAGGTCGCGCGCTTTATCGATGATGTCCCGAACTTTTTCGGGAGGCGGATTCTTGGATTGTTCCAGAATCGCTTCAATTTTTTGATCATCAATAAAATCTTTCATTCCATGTTCATCCTTTGTATCTTCATACTTTCGTCAGAGATGCTTTTACCGAAACACCCGGCAGCGCGCCCAGTTTTCCGGTGAGCGAACCGATGGCGTCGGTGGACGCGTGGACGATGAGGGCGATGATGTGCAGATTGGCCGGCGCATAGGGAAGCCCCATGCGCCCGATAATCAGTTCCCCGAAATCGCACAAAATCTGATTGACCTTCTGGGCCTGTTTGGCTCTGTCCGTTATAACAATCGTAATGGTGCCGATGCGCTTATCCATTTTGCCTCACAAAAACGCCACGGGCTTACAGCCCTATGCTTGGCGGGATAGTTCGACTTGCCAATGCTGCCACGCTACGCCTGCACCATTGGAGTCTCACTAAAAAAGGTTTGATCCGGAAGAATCAAACCTTTGTATTAAAAGACTTCAGACTTCCCTTAAGATCAGAAAATTCCTCCCTCTCAGGCGAAACCAAATTTGATGGATATTTACCCTTACCGCATCCGTTTTGTCAACGAGGATTTCCTTGCCCGCAAATATATCTTGACCTGCTGTGACCATGTTTATATCATAAGGTCACGATTTATCACCGGAGAAATGAATATGTCAAAACTCGTCCGCTTCGGCGTGTCTCTGGAAGAAGACTTGCTGGTTAAGTTCGATCGGCTGATCAGGCAAAGGAAATACACCAACCGCTCGGAAGCGATTCGGGACCTGATTCGCGATGAATTGGTGAAAAAGGAATGGACGGAAAACAAAGAAGTGACCGGCGCCATCACACTGGTTTACGACCACCACACAAGAGAACTCGTCACCAAAGTACTCGATATCCAGCATGATTACCATGCGAGCATCCTGTCGACGCAGCATATTCACCTGGATCATCACAATTGTTTCGAAATCATTGTGACCCAGGGCAAACCAAAGGACATCGAAGAACTTTATCAAAAACTCAAATCGATCAAGAGCGTCAAGCACGCAGGCTTCATGATGGCGACTAAAGGAAAAGACCTGGCCTGACGATTTACTATTCCGGAAGTCAGATGCGGTCAGAGAGGGGTGAGCTCCACAACGCCTCTATCTCGTTATAGAGCGCTGCCGCGCTTTTGCGGGTGCCGTCCTTCTGGAAAACCTCAATAATCCAGGGACGAAGTGAAGTGCCGTCCAGGGCTTCATAAAGGTGAAGATTGTGATGACGCCAATGTTCCTCGCCCAGTGAGCGGCCGCTGGCGTATTCCCTTTCCAGAAAAGCGTTTAAACAGCTTTGCTGCCTGCCGTACAGATAAATGATCTTAACGTGCCTTTGGATAGCGCGAATATGACTCTCATCAATCACATAATCGCTTGGAAAAGACAGGACGATTCTGTAATGCGCGAATGACGCGAATTTCTTTCTGATCTTATTGACCAGCGGGCGCCCCCGGAGTTTGAAGAAAAACTGGTTCCAGGTTCTCCGAAGCTTCATTTTATCCAGGCCGTCTCCGTCGGGTGGATAAGGTTCGTCCACATTGATGTGCAGCCAGTTGAGACGATTCTGGAGAAAGTCACAGAAATACGTTTTGCCCGCGCCGGATGGACCGAGAACAAACCAGATATCGGCATGTTCTTGCCTGAAGAAGTTTTTTATGAAGAGAAATGCCACTTCGGTAAGCGACTCCTCATTTTCGTTTTCAATTTGACTTGCGGGTTGAATAACGCGTAATTTATGTTGGGGAACATAATGGAGTTCAAACCGGATGTCAATTCTTTTAAAGTCCGGTATTTGCCTATTGAATGCCGCAACAGGAATGGAAACAAACAGGGAATGAGAAGGCGACCTTACAGTCCTTTGCCCTGCGTGAGGGACAGGGGAAGCTCCAGGTGATTTTCTTCCAGCAGTTCTTTCCGGGTAAGAATTTCCCTGGCCGGACCGTCGGCGGCCACGGAGCCGTTTTTGATCACAATGCAGCGGCTGCAGACATCGAGAATCAAATCCAGATCGTGTGAGGCGATGATTTTGGAATGTCTGAAGCTTTTCAGCAGATTGATGAGCAGCCGCCGCGACCGCGGGTCCAGATTGGCCGCCGGTTCGTCCATCGCCAGAATATCCGGTTCCATGGCCAGAACCGACGCAATGGCCACGGCCGCTTTCTGGCCGCAGGAGAGGTGATGCGGAGGCTTCTGCTGCAGGTCAAGGCCGTTGACGAGGTTCAATGCCGCTTCCACGCGCTGCCGCACGGCCGTCTCGTTGAGGCCGAGATTGAAAGGACCGAAAGCGACGTCTTCATACACGGTCGGCATAAACAGCTGATCGTCCGGATTTTGAAAAACGATGCCGACTTTTCTGCGGATTTCCTGCCGGGTCTTCCCCGTCAGATAAATGTCGCCGATGTTGATGGTTCCGGATGTCGGCAGGAGATAGCCGTTCATATGCAGCAGAAGCGTGGATTTACCGGCCCCGTTTGCTCCGATGATGCCCACGGATTCACCGTGGGTAATCCGAAAGGAGATATCCTGCAGGGCGGGGGTTCCGTCGGGATAGCGAAAAGAAACGTTCTTAAATTCGACAATATGATGGCTCATGAGAAAAACTCCTCTACAAACCGGCCCAGTTCTTCCGTGACCGGATAAAGCCGGAAAAGGGTCATTGCCGTTATCGCGCAGACAGCGAAACCCAGATCACGCATGGTCAGTCGGAAATGCCGGAATGTCGGCATATCCCCCTGAAAGCCCCGGGACAGCATCGCATCATAGACGCGTTCGGCTCGCTCGAGGGTTCTGAGGAAGGCAACGCCGGCGAGACGGACGAAGACCTTAAGGCCCCTGCCGCGCCGTCCGTAAGACCTCATTTCGCGCGCCCGGACAATGCGCATGGTTTCTTCCATGAGAACAAAAATATAGCGGTAAAGAAAAAGGAGCTGCGATACGAAGAGCGACGGAACACCCAACCGTCGCAGGGCATGGCAGACTCCCGGGAAAGAAGTTGTGGCAACAAGCAGAAGCGCCGTGCCGACCGTGAGAACAAATTTAATCAGGATGGAAAAGAAGGATAGCCAGCCCGACGAAATCGTCAGTCCGCAAAATAGAACAACCCGTCCGGGGTCCAAAAGAGGATTGAAAATGCCGACGAAGACGGCGAAGGGCGAAACCACGACAATTTTCCTCAGGACGACCGGGAGGGGAATCTCTCCCAGGGTCAGAAGGAGCACCGGGTAGAGAATAAACGGGAATAGGGCGGCGACCTCATACTTCGGGAATGAGATCACCGCAAAAAGAAAGAAGAAGGTGACAATGAGTTTGACTCTGGGGTCCAGCCGATGCACGAATGTGTTCTGATAGGAAAGGCGGTCGAAAAACCCCATATTGAAATACTGTTCGTCAAACGTCATGATTTTATCCCGCTCAAGGTCCGCAAAATTCGTTCAGACGCGCCTCTGACAAACCGGCATTTTACGCAGAGGCGCAGATTCTCCTTTTTCCTATCTCATTTTCTTCCTGTAATGCCTGATCGCGAATCCGATCAAAAGAATGAGCCCCAGCACAATTCCGGAGCCTGTAATTCCGGCGATCGACCTTCCGGCATCCATTTCCGGCCAGACGGGAGCTTTCTGTCCTGCGGGAGTTTCCGGAACCTCCGGTTTGAAGGTATAGTCCGGGAGAAAAGAGGTCTTTTCCTGTATTCCCCCAAGAGCGGCAGCAAGGCCCTGTTTTTTTTCGGCCGGCTGCGTTTTACCCACACTCCTTTCGATGGACCATTCGAGTCCATCCGGATGCGTCGAGGCGAACCAGGAGAGCACGCCGCCTGCGGCAACGGTCAGAATCACAAAGACGATCAAAAAGCGATTGACGGGAAGACCGGCGCCGAGGGGCCGCACGGAACTGTCGTTTTGAAGGATTTCCGGCCGGGTGTTCCTGACATAGCCGATCAGTCCGGCGGTGACGATTCCCTCCACCAGCCCGATGGCCAGATGGATGGGTTGCATCAGCAGAACGAAAGTTCCGAAGTGCAGTTCACTTTTTCCGGACAAGAGTGTTTCCAGCACAACCGATAAAGCGCCCAGCTGCAGAGCGATGACCGCGCTCACGATCGAGGCGGCGGCGATCCGCCGGGCGTTTGTGCCGTCTCCCGCAAGGGGCTTGAAGATCAGGGGGTAGGCGACGAAACAGGGGTAGACGCCCAGGTTCCAGATATTGCAGCCCAGGGCGAGCAGCCCGCCGTCGGCGAAAAAAAGCGCCTGCACCGATAAAACGGAAGCGATGGCGAGACAGGCCGCATAGGGGCCGAGCAGAGCGGCGAGAATCATGCCCCCTCCCAAGTGCCCGCTGGAACCGGTGCCGGGAATGGTAAAATTGATTATTTGCGCGGCGAAAATAAATGCGCCCAAAACTCCCATCAGCGGCAGTGTTTTATGCTCAAGGTTTTCCTTCAGCTTCCGGGATGAATATCCTATCGCCGCCATTGATCCGGCCCACATCGTGACTCCCACCGCGGGCGATAGTAAAGCATCGGCCATGTGCATCGTCATTTTTCCTTCGGAAGACCGGCCATTCCAGATTCTACCCTAAAATCTGAAAGTGACTCCGGCCATCACCGAGATCTCCGTTTCGGATGAATTCCAATCATATTTAGCGCCAATATCAATATCCAGGTTCGAGGCGAAAGAATAGATGACGCCGCCGATGAGAAAGGCGGAATCACTGGCTCCGGTATTATCGGGATTGCGTTCCATACCGGCATTGGCGACCAGCTTCAAGTCCTTGACGACATCCCAGGTCACTGCGCCGGAAACATGCCACAGATCCCTGCGCTCATTATTCTTGTTTTCATTTCTGATATACCCTAAATTCGCATGCAGGGCGCAGGGCTCCAGTGCTTGGGTGCCGATCAAAAAAAGACGTCCGCCAAGTTCTCCCGTCCCGAGACCTTTGTCAGGGTCGCCGGTGGGAATGCTGAGACCCGGTTTTAAAGCCAGACCGAATCCGTTCTTTTCGAAGAAACGCCACTTGGCTTCCAAAACCGTGTCGCCGATTCCCCTTTCGTTATGTGATATTGTAATATTTTCTTCAGCCGTGCCCCACAGGTAGGGCAGACTCAAAACCAGATCAACATTCTGGGCTATTCCGTAGGACAGTGCGGCCGCCGCCTGACCCCCCGTGGACCTGACGGACACGCCTTCAATGTCTTCCTTCTCCCAGTCGATCTGGACATTCAATTCCAGTTGAAATCTTCCTTTTCCCTGTGTTCCCGTATCGTCGGCGGCAAGCGGGTGGGCTGCCCAGGACGGACAGGCCATGAATAATAACAGGCACGGCGCTATGCCGGTAAGCCATTTCCACTTCCCTATGTTCAGCATTGCATCTCTCTTCTCTTTTTCCGGCCGGTAGCACCAAACGTTATTTTCGTAGCACAATTTACGCGAATGTCAACCTCTAATTCCGCTGTTGCCGGAAAGGATCGCGACACGATCCGAGGGTAGAGCTGATCACGGATCGGCGCCGGAGAATGAAATCGATGAAATCCCGGGAGGCGTCTGTTGAACCCGGTTGGGAAAGGGAAGATTCAGTCCGGCTCTCCGGCGGCAATGCGGCACCGGCCGACAACTTCGTTTAGTTTTGTCTTGCGCGCAAAAGTTGCGTACGCGGCCGCTGACGCGCCTTGCGGAGACCGGTCCAAGGCGGGAAAAAAAGATGTCCGCTCCCCTGATTTCCTGGCGGCGGTCATTTCTAGTCCGCAAAGGACGATGATCCGGACGGCGCCCGTTAACCCCGGATTATTCCGCGAAACCGGGCGTAATCCACCAGACGGCCGAAAGCGTACATCGCGCGCTCCGGCGTCGGGTAGCACGGAACGGAAAGAGCTCGAAATCCCTCGTGCATATGGGCTATTTCCTTAGAGGTGCCGCCGTAGCAGCTCACCAGAACCGGCTTGTGCGGATGAGCCGCTATGATATCACCGAAGGCCCCGGAGATGTCAAACAGGCTCTCCGGCATGACGACGAAGATCATGAGCAGAGCGTCGATATCCTGCTGATCCATCAGACATTGACTGATATGCCGCATCGCTTTGTGCGAGCCGTGCTGCTCGATCGCCGACCAGGTGTCGACGGGATTGCGCACCGGAGCCCACGAGGGCATGACTTCGCCCAGCCTGGCGAGCGTCGCGGGCTTGAGGGCCGGTATCGCGAGACCGTATTCGAAGGCGGCGTCCGTGGCCGCCACGCAGCCCATGCCCGTAATGGAGATGACTCCCAGACGATTGCCGCGCGGCAGGGGGAGCTTGTCGAAGGCGGCGAGCGTATCGAAAAAGGCTTCGGCATCGGGCACGCGCTGAAGACCCGTTTTGCGGCAGACCGCGTCGAAGACCGCATCCGATCCGGCCAGTGACCCCGTGTGTGAAGCAATGGCGGCCGCGCCGGCTTCGCTGCGGCCCGCTTTCATTACCACAACGGGCTTTTTCCGACAGGCTTTGCCCGCAGCCCTGACGAAGCGGGGCCCGTCGACCACGCCTTCCAGGTACAGACCGATGGTTGCCGTTTCCGCATCGTCGGTGAGATATTCCAGGAGGTCGCTCTCCTGGACGTCTCCCTTGTTGCCGATACAGGCGACTTTGGCCACGCCGAACGGCTTGGCATCAGCGATCCAGCGGCCCCAACCCGAAGAGAATACGCCGGATTGTCCGATAATGGAGACGCCTCCGGCGGCGATGGGTTCAAGGCCGGCGATGGAGGTCGCCAGGCCCGCGGAGGGGTTGATCGTGCCGATGCTGTTGGGTCCCATAACGCGGATGCCGGCCAGGCGGGCCTGATCCATAATGACTTTTTGTTCCGCGGCTCCCGCTTCTCCCGTGTCCGAGTATCCGCCCGTGCTGAGGATGACGTTCTTGATTCCCTTGGCGCCGCATTCCGTAAGCGCGGCGGATACCGCGGTTTTCGGGATCACGATCATCGCGAGGTCGACCGGAGTCTTGACGTCCGTCACACGGGGATAGGCGGGCATGCCCAGAATTTCTTTGACCGTTGGATTAATAGGGCAGATGACGCCCTGGAAGCCGGCCCGGTGCATGTTGCGCAGGATGATATTGCCGCCTTTGCCCGGGCTTCTGGAGGCGCCGATGACGGCCATCGTCCGCGGATTAAAAAAGGGCGCCACGGTTTGCGGGTCCGGATGCTGGAGACGCTGCCGGAGGGGATGACCGCCCAACCGAACCAGGGCATCCACGGCTACAGCGCCTTGGGCGTGAGCGATGAAGGGATTGATATCGATCTCGGTAATATCCGGGCGCTCGATCATGAGACGCGAGAGAGCCTGCAGCGAATGGGCGACGGTTTCCAGATCGAGAGCTTCCTGGGAGCGATAGCCTTTAAGAAGGGCTGCACCTTTGAGCCGATCGAGCATCCCAAGCGCGCCGTTTTTGTCCACAGGGGCGAGGTCAATAGCGGTGTCGCGGAAGATTTCCGTGAATATTCCGCCGATGCCGGCCATCACCACGGGTCCGAAGACCGGATCGCGCCTTGCACCCAGGATAAGCTCAGTGCCCGGCTGATCCATCTTCTGCACCAAAAACGCATGGGGCACATCGGCGAATCTGCTTTCCATTTCCCGGACGGCTCGGCCCAGGGAAGGGGCATCCTGGAGGTTCAGCATCACCCCGCCGCGTTCCGTCTTGTGCGGGATCAAAGCGGAACATATTTTAAGCGCGACGGGATAGCCGATCAGATTTGCCGCTTGTTCAGCCTCCAAGCCGCTCGGGGCCAGTATGTTTTGCGCGACGGGAATTCCCCACTCCGCAAGCAGGGCTGCACCGTCAAATTCATTAAGCGTCGTAGTAGGGTCTTTCAACATGAAAATGCCTCCCGGTCCCGGAATCATGAACAGTGGTCGAACAAGGTGTGGACGTGCGCCTGCACTTCGGGAGGGATCATAGAAAAAGGAAACCTGTGTGTCAACAACATTAATTTTAATGCGCTTGACGTCTTCTGCCGGGATGCTTAATGATAATGCAAAGTATTAAAGAGGCGGTAAATATATGAAGGTAAAGCTTTACGCAATGGCGGCATTGTTGTGTCTGACGGCGATCCTTCTTGGTGCGGACCAGATCCGGGCCGCTGATTACTCTGCGGGGAAGGCTGTTTTTAGAAGCAGATGCCAGGGCTGCCACAGGATCGAGGGAGACGGGAGCTATCCGTCCACTTTTTACAAGCAATACCGGCCCAAGGATTTCTCGAAGTCCGCTGCCTGGGAGAATTTGAGCGAAGAAAAAATCAGATTTGTCCTGGCCAAAGGACACGGGGTGATGCGGCCGGTTCCTCTCTCGGCAGACCAGAGCAGGGCCCTGATTGACTACATGATGCACGAACTGAAGAAATAATCCGGCTCTCTTTTTGCCCGCAACGGACCTGTTCCGCTTGGTGCGGTGGAAGGGATCGCTAAGCGGGCTCAGCAGATTCTCGGGACGAGTTCCCCTACGGGCAGATCAATCATCCGTTCACCGCCGATAGCCGTTTTCATGACCACTTGTCCCCGAGCGGCCTCGCTCACGCGGCCGATGACGGCCGCATTGACGCCGTATTTGTGGCGGCGCAGGGCCGCCAGGACGGTTTGGGCATCCGATTGCGGACAAAACGCAATCATCTTGCCTTCGTTCGCCAGAAATAGAGGATCGAAGCCGAGGATCTCGCAAATCCCCCGGACATTGTCCCGCACCGGAATACTTTTCTCATCAATATCCATGCGCACCGGCGCGCTTTTCGCGATTTCCGCGAGAATGGCGCCCAGGCCTCCGCGTGTGGCGTCGCGCATGCAATGAATGTTCGGGCTGGCCGCGAGAATCCCCCTGATCAAATCGTTGAGCGGCGCCGAATCCGACACAATATCCGACGTGATCGCCAGATTTTCTCGGGCCTGAATAATGGCCGCGCCGTGGTCTCCGACGGTTCCGCTGAGAATAATCACATCACCGGATTGGATGTTCTTAACGGACAGCGTTCCGGGATATTCCACAAGGCCGATGCCGGACGTATTAATAAAAATGCCGTCAGCCGCCCCGCGGGCGACGACTTTGGTGTCGCCGGTAACAATGGCGACGTTCGCCTCCGCTGCCGCCCGGGCCATGGTGTTGATGATCATTTTAAGCGATTCCAGAGGAAATCCCTCTTCCAGAATAAACCCGCAACTCATATACAGCGGTCGGCCGCCGCAGACGGAAAGGTCGTTGACGGTGCCGTGGACGGCCAGCGAACCGATGTTGCCGCCGGGGAAAAAGATAGGGCTTACGACATAGGAATCGGTTGTGAAACAAAATTTATTGTCTCCTACGGTGAGCACGGCGCTGTCTTCCAGCCGTTCAAGATACGGATTTTGAAAATGGGGCAGGAAACATTCGGCGATCAGTTCATTCGATAATAACCCGCCTGCTCCGTGTTCCAGAAGAATTTTGTCGTATTTCATGTCAGATTCCTTTCTTCATGATCGATCCGGCGATGACCGCCTGGCCGAGCGAAATGCCGCCGTCATTGGCGGGAACGCGCCGGTGGCAATAGACATCGAAGCCGGAGCGTTTCAGTTGATTCATCGTACCTTCGAGCAGAATTTTATTCTGAAAACAACCGCCGGAGAGAACGACACGGGAGAGTCCGCTGGATTGACGCATTTGACCGCTCATGCCGGCAAGGGCATCGATCAGCGTCTGATGAAACGACGCGGCGATTTTGGCGCGGCTTTTGCCGGCGTGCAGATCGGAGACAAGGGCCCGGACGGCGGCGGACATATCCAGGATAGCCGGCTCGGTTTCCTCGTGCCGGAGGTCGAACGGGTAGGATGATCCCGATGCCCCCGCGGCCAGCGCTTCGAGCTCCATAGCCGCCTGCCCCTCATAACTTATGCATTTTCGGACGCCGATCAGCGCCGCCACACCGTCGAAGAGCCGGCCCAGGCCCGAAGACAGGGGTGAATGAATTTCCCGCTCGATAATTTTATCGAAAACATCTCCCTGAGTCTCGTCGGTAATCAACTTCAGTTTCATCGCCATTTCTTTCCAGGGAGGTCCGTAAGCTATTCTGAGCAGGCTGATGGCTATGCGCCACGGTTCACGGATGGCTTTTTCACCACCAGGCAGCACAAGGTACCGCAGATGGCCGAACCGCTGAAACCCGGTTTCATCGGCGATCAGAAATTCTCCGCCCCAGGCCTGGCCGTCCGGACCGTACCCCGTGCCGTCCATGGCCAGGCCGATCACGGCACCTTCGATATGATTATCGGCCATACAACTCACGACATGCGCATGATGATGCTGGACGGAGATGACCCGTGAAGCGGCGAGTTCGTTGGCCGCCTGTGTGGAATAATACGCCGGATGCAGATCGCAGGCGATGGTCTGCGGATCGGATTCGGTGATCTTTTTCATCAGGGCAAGGCTCTCGTTGAAAAAGTCGCGCGCCTGCGGCGTTTCCATATCTCCAATGTGCGGACTGACGAAGGCGAAATGTCCCTTCAAAATGCAGTGCGCCGTTTTCATCTGTCCTCCCAGCGCCAGCACAGGCGGATATTCCTCCCGCAAACGAAGGGGCTGCGGTACAAAGCCCCGCGAACGGCGCAGGAGCTGAGAGCTGCCGGCAGCGGCGAAAACGATAGAATCGTCGCACCGCACGAGGATGTCCCGATTGTGGACAAGGAAGTAATCGGCAATGTGTTTCAGCCGCTGGACGGATTCGCGGTTCCCGATGCAGATCGGTTCGTCCACCTGGTTGGCGCTGGTCATGACCAGCGCTGTAAAATGATCTGAGAGAAGCAGATGATGGAGCGGTGTATACGGTAGCATGACGCCGAGGTTGGGAACGCCGGGTGCAACCGCTTCGGAAAGCGAACTTTGTTTGATTTTTTGAAGCAAAACAATAGGGCGCCGGGAGGAGATAAGCAGCGCCTCTTCTTCGGGACTCACCCGGGCCATTTGCCTGACCCGATCGATATCGCGCGCCATGACCGCCAGGGGCTTTTCCTCCCGGTATTTGCGTGAGCGCAGTTTTTTTACGGCTTCGTCGCTTGCCGCATCGACGCACAGGTGAAAGCCTCCCAGGCCCTTGATGGCCAGAACATGGCCGGTCGAAAGCAAATCAACGGCGGTGGCGGCGGGGTCGACCGTCTCCACAGGTTCGCCTTCCCTATCCAGCAGGGTGAGGCGCGGACCGCAGACCGGGCAGGCATTCGGTTCGGCATGAAAGCGCCTGTCGGCCGGATTTTCGTATTCGGCCCGGCATTGAGGGCAAAGCGGAAAGCAGGCCAGGGAGGTATTGGCGCGGTCATAGGGAATCGTCCGGATGATCGTCAGACGCGGACCGCAGTTGGTGCAGTTGATGAACGGATACCGAAACCGCCGGTTCGTTTGATCGAAGAGTTCGCGGAGGCAGTCGGGGCAGATCGCTGCATCCGGTGTCATATGGACGTCCGCCGGGCCCCGGGCGTCGCTTTCGATGATCCGGAAATCAGGGTCATGGCGGACGGCAATTTCCTCGGATGCCATTTGAGTCATGTGAGCAAGCGGCGGAAGTTCCCGATGCACGCCCGCCAGAAAAGAGTCCAGCGCCGCCGGCTCGCCTTCCACTTCCGCGATCACGCCGTCGGTGCGGTTCCGGACGAAACCGGTAAGCCCGTTTTGCACGGCCAGACGGTAAATAAAGGGCCGGAAACCGACCCCCTGCACGATGCCGGAAAAGTAATGACGGACTCTTTTGTTATTCACGGTTCCTTTTTTGAAATGCATCAATATGATCGCCGAGCCATTTAAACCAGGCGGCAAGTCCCTCACCGCTTTTGCAGGATACTTCGAAAATGGTTAAGTCTTTATTCAAGGCAAGTGAATCCCGCCTGGCTTTGGCCAAATCAAAATCGACGTAGGGAAGCAAATCCGTTTTATTAATCAGCAGCGCCGACGATTCCTGGAACATCAGGGGATATTTGGCCGGTTTATCCGCGCCTTCCGGAGTGGAAAGCAGCATGATCTTCATGTTTTCGCCGATTTTGAATTCGGCCGGACAGACCAGGTTGCCGACATTTTCGACGATGAGAAGATCCACTGTCTTGAAATCGAAAACCGGAAAGGCTTCCCGGATCATGTTCCCGTCGATATGACAGGCGCCGCCCGTATTGATCTGGACGACGGGGATGGTAAGTGCGGCGATGCGGTCGGCATCGCAGGTGTCCTGCACGTCGCCTTCGATGACGGCGATTCCGTACCTGTCCCGGAGGGCGACGATGGTTCGTTCGACGAGCGATGTTTTGCCCGCACCCGGGGAACTCATCAGGTTGATGACAAACATCTTATGCTGATCGAAGAGCTTTCGGTTTTCCTCAGCAATCCGGTTATTGGCGTCGAGAACATTTTTAACCACGGTTACTTTCACTGTATACCTCCGTCAATGATATTTGTAGTAGGCCGAGCAGGTGCCTTCCGCTGAAACCATGCAGGGGCCGACGGGATTGACCGGCGTGCAGACTGTTTTGAACAATAAACAATCGTGCGGCAGCTTAATACCGCGCAGAATATCGCCGCAGCTGCAGCCCGGAGGATCGTCCGCTTGAAGATCCGGGACGGGAAACTTGGTGAGCGTATCGAATCCGGCAAATTCAGAGCGCAGGGCCAGGCCGGAGGCCGGGATCGTTCCCAGACCGCGCCACCCGGCGTCCGTGGTTTCGAAAACGGACTTAAGCAGGGTCATGGCGCGCGTGTTTCCTTCGGGCTTTACGCCGCGGCTGTACTGGATGGAGACCTCGGGTTTTCCGCTTTCGATTTGCCGCAAGAGCATCCAGATGCCTTCAAGAATGTCCACCGGTTCGAAGCCGGTGATCACGGCGGCGCGTCTTTTATCGGGTATCATTTGATAAGCGGCGGCGCCGATCATCGTACTCACATGACCCGGACACAGGAATCCGTCGATATTGAGCAGAGGGTCGGCGAGAAGCGCCCGAATGGCCGGAGGAACAATCTTGTGGACGGAAAATACGGTAAGGTTCGCAATCCCCAGTTTCCGGCTGCCGGCGACGAGGGCGGCAATCGTCGGTGCGGTGGTTTCAAAGCCGATGCCCATCATGATGATTTCTTTTTGGGGATGGGCCCCAGCAAGGCCCAGGCATTCGTCGGCGGAAGAGACTACGCGAACATCGCAGCCGGCGGCGCGCCTTTTCTGCAGACTGTCGCCTCCTGTTCCCGGTACCCTCAGCATATCGCCGAACGTGGCGAAAATGACACCCGGCAAACTGGAAAGATGCAGGGCCAAATCCACGTCGCGCGCCGACGTGACGCAGACGGGGCAGCCCGGGCCGGAAATGAGACGAATGTTTGCCGGCAACAGGGTGCGAAGGCCGAATCGTCCGATCGCCTGAGTGTGACTGCCGCAGATTTCCATGAGGGTGACGGGGCGTTCAATTCGCTCGGCCGCTCCCTGAATGTGTTTCAGGAGACCGGCGGCGAGAGCTGGGTCCCGGTATTCATCAATAAATTTCATGGTCGATGATGTCCTGCAAGAATTTCAATTTTTCCCGGGCCTGTTCCGAATCGATCTTGTGGATGGCGTAGCCCGCGTGACTGATGACATAATCGCCGACGCCGGCCTCTTCATCGATGATATCCAGACAAACCTCGCGGCGGGTGCCGCTTATATCGATGATCGCGTAATTGTCGGGGTCAATGGCAATGATTTTTCCGGGAAAGCCGATGCACATAAAACAGTCCTAATCCACATCCAGTTCCAGAATCTGTAATTCCTCCGTTCCCGCGGTCAGGAGGACGTCGAGGCCGCCGCACGAAGGACATATGCCCGTGTGGGCGCTGATTTCCGAATCCTTAGCACACGAAAGGCAATGAATAACGGCGGGCATGATCCGGAAATCAAGTGCTGCGCCTTCGGCGGGTGTGTTCCGGGCCTGGACGTCAAAGGCAAACTGCAGCGTTTGGGGTTCAATTGGAGAGAGCCGTCCGCAGGAGAGCACAATGGAATTGACTTTCTTGAAATCCTGTCTTTTTGCATAATCCTGAACAATGGTGATGATGGATTCGGCGAGATAAAGTTCATGCACGATTTGTTCTTTCCAATGCGATATTCAGCCGCGATAATTCCGCAGACAATAATTTCTCCATCACGGGAAACTTCCCCCGCATGGTCTTCGTCATTTCCAGATTCATTGTACCGTAGTCCTGGGGAACGATACACAGGAAAATCGTTTCCGGCAATTCATTCATCAGTTCCACCTTAAACAGGACGTCAAAAAATGTGACTTCATGGGCCGTCGTCGGAGGTGGCATGTGGGCCTGCATTTCCTCTGTATCGAAACGGTAAATGGAACCGGGCTTGTCTTTCGCTTTCAAAACATCAACCACGATCAGATGATCGCAACTGCAGATGATATCAATCAGCGCGTAGCCGAGCGTGCCGCCGTCCATGATGCGGACCTGGTCGCTTTGCTGATAGCGTTCGGCAAGCCACTTGACGAAATGAACGCCGAATCCTTCATCCGCCAGCAGAATATTTCCCACCCCCAGAATCGTTACACAATTTCTATCCGGCATTTATTCTCTTCAATCTTTCTCTCTTTCAAATAAATGCCCGCTGACCATGGATGAAATGGTGCCCTGCTTCAGCACGGCATCATACCAGAAGGCCATATAGATATGCACCACGATAAAGAGGATAAAGAGCCAGGTGAAGATGTGGTGAATCGTGCGAACGACGGCCAGGCCGCCCATAAGATTTTCGACCGGCCGCAAAATCGTATAGCCGATGGCAGTCAAGCCCTCGTGATAATTTGCACCCATCAAAATCAGGCCGGTCACCACGATGACCAGGACCATCAGCATGAGCGCCAGGTAGGCCAGGGATTGCAGCGGTCCATAGAGGCAGGTATGCTCCGGCGGTTCCTTTCTGATCAGAAGATAGAACTTGATTTGATCGACGGTGGTTTTGATATCCGTCCAGGCAATGAAATCCTTCCAGTCCGCGTAGAAGCGGGAAAAGAAGGCGAGGTAAACCCTCCAGAGGAAAAGGAACACGAGAAATATCCCGCAGAGATCATGGACGAATCGGACATGGCCCATGAAGAATTTGTCGACCGTTTCGCCCCTAGAGATAGTAAAGGGTTCGGCGATATAAAATCCGGTAGCAATCAAGACCACGATCACCAAAGCCATGGCCCAGTGGTTAATCCGAATGGATGCGGACCACTCTGTTTTGCAAACAATATTTTCCACTGTAACCTCCTTACGCTCACGCCACTTTATATTGTTTTATCTCATTCGTCTTCGGGTCGATGATATGCACGGCGCACGCCATGCAGGGGTCGAACGAATGGATGGTCCGGATGATCTCCAGCGGCTGGTCAACCTTGGCCAGTTTCGTGCCGATCAGGGATTCTTCATAGGGGCCTCGTAAACCGGCTTTGTCCCGCGGCGAGCAGTTCCAGGTAGAAGGAACTACGGCCTGATAATTGGCAATCGCGCCGTTTTCGATCTTGATCCAGTGCCCCAGAGCGCCGCGCGGCGGCTCGGTCATGCCGCGGCCCTGAGCAGGCTTTTTAGGAACATCGCAGCGCGTCCAGGTGCGGGTATCGCCTTTTTTGACATTGCCGATCAGTTCATTGACCCATTCTTCGGTATGATCCGCGATGAGCTTGGTTTCCAGTGCGCGGGCTGCCGTTCTGCCCAGCGTGGAGAATAAAACGGTTGCGGGCAGCCCCGCAGCTTTCAACGTGGAATCCACGAGTCCTTTGATTTCCTTGTGACCCTGCGCGTAACCCACGACCATGCGGGCCAGCGGTCCGACTTCATGAGGCTGATTGTCATAACGCGGAGCCTTGCACCAGGTATATTTCTCATCGCCCTTGAGGTTACCGTTTTTGTCATATCCGGTGTATTCGGGATCCGTCGTCCCTTTATACGGGTGTTGAGGTTCTTTGGCCTGATACCAGGCATGCGTGACTTCTTCCGTGATTTTTTCTTCATCGAGTTTCAGCGGCGAGGCGAGATCCCTGTTCCTGACAACGCCTCGCGGGAAAAGTGTTTTGTTCCAGTCGTCATCCAGCGGAAAGCCGCCGTAAGAGAGATAATTCTTGACGCCGCCGCCGATGCCCTGCAGACCTTCATCCTTGTAATATTTTGCAGCGAGTAACACATCGGGGAGATAGGCCGCTTCCAGGAAATTCTTGATTTCCCGGAAGCGGAACAAATACTGTCCCAGTCTTTCGGCCTCAAACAGATCCATACCCGAGGTGACGCCGCCGACAACCAGCGTCTGCGGGTGCGGGTTCTTGCCGCCGAGAATGGCCATCATCTGCGCGCCGATCTTGGATACCTGCAACGCATCCAGGTAGTGAGAAAGAATGATCAGATTGGCTTCGGGCGGCAATTTGTAGGAGGGGTTTCCCCAGTAAGCGTTGGCAAAAGGTCCGAGACGGCCGGACTTAACGAATTTGGTCAGTCTTTCCTGAACTGCTTTATAGTGCGCCGCCGAACAGTTATACGGATTGGGGCTGTAGGCCCTGGCCATGTCGACCGCTTTTTCAGGTTTGGCGGAAAGCGCGCTTACCACATCCACCCAGTCCAGGCCGTGGAGATGATAAAAATGCATGATATGGTCGGTCAGATACTGCGAGGCACCGATTAAATTGCGGGCGATTCTGGCGTTGGGCGGCGGTTTCACGCCGAAGGCATCCTCGCAGGCCAGAATGCTGGCTTCGTAATGAACGTAGGTGCAAACACCGCAGAAACGCTGCGTCATAAGGCCGGCATCACGCGGATCGCGTCCTTTCAGGATGGTTTCAATACCACGCCACAGGGTGATGCTGCTCCAGGCGTCTTTGATGACGTTCTTTTCATCGACTTCGACTTCAATTCTTAAATGTCCTTCAATCCTGGTGATCGGATCGACAATGATTCGTTTAGTCATGTTTTTCCTCCTCGGTCTTTATCCGGTCATCTTTTCTGTGTCGAATGGCGGTGGCTAAGGCGTGGGCGGCGATGCCCGCGGCGGCAATACCGGTCAAAGCGATGCCGATATTATCGACCGTATTATCCGGGCCGCCATAGGTTTTTTCCGGCAGCGGTTTTTCCAGCGGCGCCATGGTGTCCCAGAACGCAGGTTCCGTGCAGCCGATGCAACCGTGGCCGGCCATGATCGGCCAGGAGAGGCTGTCATTGAACCGGACTTTGCCGCAATTGGCATACGTGTAAGGGCCCTTGCATCCCATTTTATAAAGGCACCAGCCTTTCAGCGCTCCTGCGTCTCCCCATTCGTCGACAAATTCGGAAGCGTCATAATGCGGGCGTCTTTCGCAGGTGTCGTGAATGCGCTTTCCGTAAGCCCACAGGGGTCTCCCCAGGGAATCGAGCGGCGGCAAGGTACCGAACAGCAGATAGTGTAGGATGGTTCCCGTAAAATTGACCGCGTTCGGCGGGCAGCCGGCGATGTTCACGGTCGAAATGCCGAGCGCTTTGCTGATGCCGACGGCATCGGTCGGATTGGGGTTGGCGGCCTGGATGTTGCCGTAACAGGCGCAAGCGCCGATGCAGACAACGGCGGCGGCCTTAGACGTAACCTCTTTGGCGATTTCAATGCCGGTTTTTCCCTTGGGGCCGAGCCGCAAATATTGACCGTTCAAGCCGCGGGGCAGGGCGCCCTCGATAACACAGATGAATTTTTCCGCGAAATCTTTCATCGCATTTTCCAGGCATTGCTCCGCCTGATAACCGGATGCGGCCATCAATGTTTCGTGGTATTCAAGGGAGATCGTTTCCAGAAGGATGTCGTCGACATTAGGATAGGAGGAGCGCAGGAATGCTTCCGAGCAGCCGGTGCATTCGGCAAAATGCAGCCAGACGACCGGCAGGCGGCTGAAGTTTTCCGCCGCTTTGGCGACCAGCGGACGGAATACCGGCGGCAGCATGAGCGCCGCGGTCATCACGGAGGTCCACTTGACGAAATCTCTTCGGGAGAGGCCTCTTTCCTTCAAGAGCTCGTGCAGATTTTCTTTTGGTTCAGGAAGATTCTTTTCGGCCTGATCCATATGTGTCTGGCAGTGCTTCAGGAGATCTTTGTACTGCTTGTCAATCATCTTTTTGTATCCGGAATGATTTTCTTTTGCCATATAACCCCCTTCAAATTTTTGAGGCTGCCAATCCGTAAGCAAACCAATTCTAATCGGATGTGCACGTCACATTATGTCACAAATAACATATGTCATGACTCCCATAAACTATCAGTTCTTTTCAGTCAAGCCGAATCTAATAAAAGTGTCGAAACCGTAAGGAAGAGTTGATCTCTCTCAAGTACCCATTAATACGTTGATAATGCCAAATTCAAAGAACCTGATACAGCAGTATAACTTAAAATATTAACTATGGAATAGTGTTGAGACAGTATAGAAATCAACGGTAATTTATTAACAGCCGATCGGTAGGAAAAACCTGACACGGTCCGAGACCTTTTTTTGGTTCACTGCACCCGGTGAAGAATCACGAATTCAATGCGTTAATCCAGACAAGCGGGCAGTGGCGAAGATCCGGCTCTTCGTCGGAGATTCAGATATGCCGGCAGGTGTGCAAAAACCTTTAAGGGATGTCCGGCGGAAGAAACGGGGTAGGAAATCAATTACCCGGGACGTTTGGACAGAAACGGAGTCGTCCATCGGGTCGCGCTACAGGAATCTCCACCGGCTGATGCCGAATTGTTTTTGTTAATTCCGCTTTGCCAAGACGAGTGTCAATTCTCCTTGGCTTGTTTGGCTACAACGGCGTGCATTGCCTATCTCGACAGTTTGCTACGAGGTGGTTGATTCCGGTTTCCTGCGTTTTATTTCATTTTCGAACGCTGTAAGTGCGGTTGGAAAAGGCGCAAGGCTTCGTCTGATCACGCCCTGCAGAAAAGAAATGGCGACGCCGTAATTTGTAATGGGGATTCCCGCCTCCCGGGCTTTTCGCAGACGGCTGAGCATTTCCCGGCGGTTGACCATGCAGGCGCCGCAGTGCAGGATGAGTTTGTAGTTTTTCAGATCGGCAGGATAATCGCGGCCGCAGGCTGTATCAATTTGCAGATCTCCTCCCACATACTGCCTGAGCCAGCGCGGAATCTTCACCCGTCCGATGTCGTCTTCCAGCGCGTGATGAGAACAAGCCTCGGCGATCAGGACGCGGTCGCCGGGTCCCAGTTGATCAATGGCTGCCGCGCCGGCGGCCATGACGGACAGATCGGATTTTTGTCTGGCGAATAATATGGAGAAGGTCGTCACGGGAATAGCGGGCGGAGTATCCGCCGTGACTTTCAGGATGGCCTGAGAGTCCGTTACCACAAGAGCAGGCGGAGTTTTCAGATTGGCGAGAGCGGCGGCCAGTTCTCTTTCTTTGACGACGAGCGCCATCGCGTCGTTGTCCAGCGCATCGCGAAGGGTCTGCACCTGCGGCAGAATCAACCGGCCCTTGGGCGCCTGCAAGTCAATGGGGACCACCAGGACGGCCAGACCGCCCGGGGGAAGCAAATCACCGACCAGCGGCGGCATCTGTGTGAAATCCTCCGGGACTACTTCCAGAAGTTGTTCTTTTAAGGCGTTGAGATAGTGATCACGTCGGGCGGGATCCTGGCAGGAAACGGCGAGGACAAGCCCTTTGGACTGTAAAAAATTCAGGTGCTCCGGCGACGGTTTACGGAGATCAATTTTATTGACAACGACTAAAACAGGCGTCTTGCGGCTTTTCGCTTCCGTGAAGACGGCTTCTTCAAAATCCGTCCAGACATCGGCCTCGGTCACGAGAATGATGACATCGGC
>SBEK01000153.1 GCA_009668925.1 Deltaproteobacteria bacterium | reverse complement strand
ATCCGACACGGGGGAAGGCATCACCGAAGAGAATCTGCCGCGGATCTATGATCCGTATTTTACGTCGAAGCCTGCGGGAACGGGTCTGGGGCTGGCTATTGTGCAGAAAATCATGGAAGCGCACGGGGGGGCTGTCCGGGTGGAAAGCGAGGCCGGTCGAGGCACGACGGTAACATTGAAATTCCCATTGACGGATGCTGAGAGGAACAGGACATGAAACACAAACTCGACATTTTAATTGTGGATGATGATCTGGCCCACCGCGTGATGCTGAAAAAAGTCATCAGCGGCTGGGGCTACGCCGTAGCGGAGGCGGATGACGGCGGGACCGCGATTGAAGAAGTCCGGAAGAGGGCGTTTGATTTGATTCTGATGGATATCCGGATGATGAAGGTTTCCGGCATCGAAGCCCTCACCGAGATCAAGAAGATTGCGCCGGCCATTCCCGTGATCATCATGACCGCCTACGCGTCTGTCGAAACGGCCGTCAGCGCTCTGAAAAAAGGCGCCTATGATTATCTGACCAAACCGCTGGATTTTGATGAGCTGCAGCTGGTCATTGCCCGGGCGACCGAACACAGCCTGCTGAAAAAAGAAAATGAATATCTCAAGGAACGGCTCGGTGAAAAATTCGATCGGAGAAATATTATCGGCCAAAGCCAGGCGATGGTCAAACTGCTGGAAATCGTGGAGCAGGTGGCTCCGACACAGGCGACGATTCTGATTACGGGAGAGTCGGGCACCGGCAAAGAAGTCATTGCCAACGCCATTCACCTAAACAGCAATCGCCGGCAGGCGTCCTTCGTCAAAATCAATTGCGCGGCGCTCACCGAAACACTTCTGGAATCCGAACTGTTCGGCCATGAAAAAGGCGCTTTCACCGGAGCGGACCGAAGGCGCGAAGGGAAGTTTGTCCAGGCCGACGGCGGCAGTATTTTCCTCGATGAAGTAAGTGAAATGTCGCCGGCGATGCAGGTCAAGCTATTGCGGGTGTTGCAGGAGCGCGAACTGACCCGCGTGGGCGGCTCGGATGTCGTGCAAGTCGACGTACGCGTGATTGCCGCATCCAACAAAGATTTGAAGAGAGAAATCCAGCAGAGCCGGTTTCGCGAGGACCTATTTTACCGCCTCAACGTCGTGGCTCTTACCGTGCCGCCGCTTCGCGAAAGGACCGAGGATATTCCGCTCATGGCTCAGCACTTTCTCAGGGTCTTTGCCGAAAAGAATGCCAAATCCATTTCAGGGTTCACGCCGCAGGCGATGCAGAAGCTCATGCACTACACCTGGCCGGGCAATGTCCGGGAGTTGATGAACGCGGTCGAACGGGCCGTTGTCCTGTCCCGGACCGATACGGTGGATGCGGATGAACTGGTCTTCCCGATGGCGGATCAGTGTCCGGCGAGTGACGCTTCGGCGGTAAGTGCACACCCGGCGGCAGGCCCGCCGCAGAACCTGCCGCTCGAAGAAGTGGAAAAAAGGAGCATTCTGGAGGCGCTCGCCCAGGCCGGCGGCAACAAAAGTGAAGCCGCGCGGCGTTTGGGCATCACCCGCAAGACCCTGCGCACGAAGCTTTCGAAATATGGAACCGGCGGGCGTTAGACGCCCTTTAAGGAGAAGCCCCGGGCAAAAACGTCCATCCCGAACCGCACATTTCGCCTATTGCCAAAACCGGTTAAATATCCGGCGCTGAGGAGCGGCCGGGCCTGATCAGCGTCTTCTTTGCATCAGTTCAAAGATGGCTCCCCCCGGTCCACCGGCATCGACGTAAGCGAATTTCCCCGGATCATGGATCAGCAGGTTGGCGCCCTCTTTTGTGATTTTTGCCACCTCCGCGTCCACGTCATCGACGAAAAACCCGAGATGATGGACGCCTTCTCCCCACTTGTCGAGAAACTTGGACTGAAATATTCTCCCTTCCGTGCACGAGACAAGCTCGATCTCCACGGGACCCATATAGGCAAAGGCCATCTTTATTTTCCAGGGACGTCCCTTGACATCGGTTCCGCCGTTCTCGCGGAATGTCCAGGGGCCGATGCCGAACAACTTTGTCCAGGACTCGATCACTTTATCGATGTCGGTAACCGCGTAACTGATGTGATCTACTGTTTCCAGTTTCATACTTTTATCTCCTTCAATTTTATTTATGTATCGCCGGGCGATCCTTCGGGCCGATGACTTCGGTCTGGGCTTTCCTATGCCCGCCCGCTTTTTTCCTTATTTCCGCGTACTGAACGAGAGCATGCATCGCCCGGGCGGCTTCTTCCGGGGTGTCGCAAACAGGGATTCCTGCTCCCTTAAGAATGTCGATGACCATGTCATAGGCCACCCGTCGAAACCGCGTCGTGATAACGGGCTTGCCGTATTTTGCGGGCAGAGATGCAAAATAATCCGCTCCTTCAATCGCCTTTTTGGTCAGGTCGAGCAGCGGTTTAGGCAGTCCGGAAAAACCGAACATGTCTTTCCACGCCGCCGGGTTAATGGGAACATTGGAAATCACGCCGTCGATATAGTCGCAGCTAAGCAGCTTCTCCACCACGGCCGCTTCTTCCATGCCGGTGCGGGAGCTTCCCGCAAAATCGACGGGATTGTTCGGCCGGGGGGCGTGCGGCGGCAGTCCCGCCATCAGGCTGTGGACGGTGTCTTCGTCCAGCTCCGGCACTTCCAGACCCAGAGAGGCGCAGGCATCGGCTGTCACTACGCCCTGTCCTCCGCTGCCTAGAATGGCGACCCGCTTTCCCGGGGGAAGGGGTTGACTGGCCAAGACCTCCGCCATATCGAAGGCATGAAGCGTTTCCTGCGCCCGGATCAGGCCCGCCTGCCGGCACAGCGCGTCAAAAATTTCATCGGAGCCGGCCAGGGAGGCCGTGTGCGACTGCGTGGCCTTGCCGCCGGCGGAAGTACGTCCGGCTTTATAGATGATGATCGGTTTGCGCTTCACCACGTCCCGGGCCAGATCCATAAACCGTTTACCGTCTTTGAAGCCTTCGATGTAGAACACGACGACCTTGGTCTCCTCATCGGCGGCCAGGTATTCCAGGTAGTCCGCCGCATCGAGATCCGCCTGATTTCCGATGCTGATGAATTTACTCAGACCGTATCCCTTGGTGACGGCGATCTCCGAAAGAGAAACGCCGAAGGTTCCACTCTGGGAGACAAAGGCAATGGGGCCGGCCAGGGGCGCTTTATCGAACGCCAGGCTCAGCATTCCCGCCCTGCTCCATATCCCCATACAGTTGGGTCCCACAAAACGCAGACCTCCGGTCCTCGCGACATGGACCACTTTTTCTTCCAGGACTTTTCCTTCCGGCCCGATCTCGGCAAATCCGGCGGTGATCAGGACGACGCCTTTAACCCCTTTTTGCGTGCACTCCTTCATGACGCCCGGAACCTGATTGGCAGGCACGGTAATGACGGCCAGATCAACGATTCCCGGAATGTCCAGAACACTTTTGTACGTGGGCAGATCATTAATCCGCTCGCCCAGCCGGTTGACGGCGTATAGGGCTCCGCGGTATCCTGTGCGCAGCGGACGGTTGATCATCCGGAATCCCCATTTGGCGTGGCTTTTGGACGCGCCGATCACGGCGATGGATTTCGGTTTGAAAATGGGATCTAATTGCTCCACAATCGTTTTCACCAGAGGAAACCCCCTTCTTTCAATAAATTGCGCTGAATGAACGTGAGGGGAATCTCCGGACAATCGAGGAAGGAAAACGTAATGTCGTCATTCCTTGCTGCAGATCGTTCCAGGGGTTCCACGCATAATCAAAGCAGGCCCGGACAAGCATCACACTCCTTTAGGGATGCAGTGCACACGACACGATAGTTGTTTTTACGGCGCGAGTCAATTGAATACCCGATGCGGAGGATCATTTGTTGAAGAGCTAAATTTTTACGGCTTCGGGAAGCCGTTGCCCACCGGATGATCCGGAAAAGACTACCGGGATATTTTCAGCTTGGCCTTCAAGCGGCTCAAACGATGCGTCAGCGAAGTTATTTCATCTTCGGAAAGGGTGTTCATCCCGGCCAGCGCTCTTTCAATGAGGTCTTTGGCCTGCCGGTAATCCCGCTTATGATGCTCCAGAAATTTGGCCAGTTCCGAGACGGCGTAAAATTCGACGGGGTTGCAGGCGGCCATTTGTTCCCAGAGGTGCGCCGCGTCATCCATTCTTCCGGTTCGTTTGTATAATTGAGCCAACTTCTTTTTCGATTGCCCGGAGAATTCATCACAGGTCTTTTCCTGAAAGATGTTTAATATCTTTTGCGCTCCCTGTGCGTTGGCATGTTTCAGGCAGAGCCGGGCAGCCGCCAGATAGTCATCAGTGTGGGTCTGCCGCGTCAGGGCGTGTGCGGTCAATATGTCGACCAGATGCGCGGTCAGCGTCGCCATGGAAACCACATCCAGACGGTTGTGCTCAAAGATATCGGCCAGCAACCGGGGATCGCGCCTTCTGAGCCAGTCGAAGTAGCGCTGCGGGATCTCCCAGCCGGGAATATCACCTTCCCGCGTGACGCCCAGAATATCCGACTCCAGAGTGACCAGTCGGCAGTTCTCCAGACGATGCCCCAGGATACGGCGCGACGGATGCAGCAAATCCAGATGGGGCAGGAAGGCGAGGTCGCTGGGCAGCCGGTTCATGATAAAGCGCGTCGAGAGCAGATTGACGTCGAAGGCCTTGCCGTTGAAGGTGACCAGAAATTTCTTTCGCGCCGCGATCTCTTTGAGGTAAGCCAGCGCCGCCTTTTCTTCGCCAAAGTCGCGCGCCAGAATCTGCCGGACCTGAAAATGACCTTCTTCAAACCAGCCCAGGCCGATCAGAAAAGCCATCGTGCCCGTGCCGCCGGCCAGCCCCGTTGTTTCGGTATCCAGAAAGAGGGCATCCGACGAACGATACTCGCTGATGATCGGGTTGTTGGCCAGCATCGCCGCTGCGGACATGTCGAAGTCAAACGCATCGAGGATGCTGCGATTGCCGTGCGGGTTTGAGCTTTTGACGACGCGACTGACCAGAAAAAAGCGGCCGTGCTCGTTTTCGATTTCACAGCCTTCCAGAATTTCGGCAAGTCCCCGATGGCCGCGTTCCCGGGCTTCCTCCCGGGTCGCCCTGCCGAGTGCGGCCGAACGGCTGACGACGGTGTCGATGCGCCGCCTCAGCTCGTCGATCTCGGTGCGCCTTCCGGACGATGGAATGGTCCGGTCCTGATCCGTTGTTTTGGGCGCTGTGCTCTCGCCGGTGAGGCGTTTTAACTTATCAATCGATTTCATAATCCAATTTCAATACTTCTCATACGCCATGGTCGGATTCGAAATGACATCCTGTATATCCTGTTCGTACGGCCTTGTAAAATGGCCGCAGGCAAGGCGCAAATTTCGAGGAGTGAGACGTACTTTTAACGTACTTCGCAACAGAGCCTGCCCCGGCGAAGGCCGGGGAGAAATGCAGCGCAACGCCGCATCCGGCCATTTTACGGGGCCGACAGCATCAGATCGATGATTTTCGGCACAATCTCCTTGGCGGTTTTGCCGACTTCGAGCGTGGGGCCGACGCACGATGGGCAGCCATAGGCGCAGGGGCATTTTTCAATCAGCGTCCGCGCGGCCGATAGAAGATTGGCATGTTCGCGGTAAAGCAGTTCGGAAAAGCCGATGCCTCCCGGATAAGAATCGAAAATGAAAATCGTCGGATCGAATTCGTCGATGCGCGCGCCCGCCGGCCCTTCCAGGGACTGTTGCCGCCCTGTGGAAAACGATGTGATGACGCGCCCGGTTTTTCCCTGGTTCACAAACCACTCACCGCTTTTATCGCCGATCGACCTGTCGATGTCATGCGTGTCGGCCATCAGAAACATGGCCGACAGATGCTGGAGCGTGTAGGCCAGCGCCGACAGGCCGTCGATGATTTCCGCGGCCGTGAAATCCAGTCGGCGCAAATGGTCGCGCGGAATCGTAAACCAGTAGCTCGTCGTGTGCATGTCTTTTTCCGGCAGATTGACATCGCCGTAGCCGAGATTTTCAGACGTGTAGAATTTAATTTTCTTATAGCCCACCACCTTGCGCACGACCTGGACTTCGCCGTGCTCGATGATCGCTCCGGCCTCCTTGTGATTGTCGAAGGAGTCGATCACGCGCACGTTCGTGTAGGTCATGGCGTCGGTGTAGTAATCGGCGTCCACCTTGCGGACGTAAGCCTTCTTGCGTTCCAGGTCGAGCTTGTCGACATGGTATTGTTCGGAGGCGAGCATGTAGATGGCGTCGTCGTGCACGGCGGTGAAGGCGCTGTCCCAGTCGACCTCGGCGATCACCTTGTGGTTTCCCGCGTCGGACGTGTCGACCACCACGACATTTTCCGGGTTGATCGCGCGCAGGCTGACTTCGTCGGCCGGGTAGCTTTCCGCCGCCCAGTGCCAGCGGTCATCGGTCCGGTGTAGGACGCCTTTTTCCTCCAGGTATTGCAGAAACTCTTCCAGATTTTCGCCGCCGAATTTTTCGCCCTTTTCGAACGGCAGTTCGAACGCCGCGCTCTTAATGTGATGCAGCAGGATGAGGAGATTGTCGGGGTTAATCCGGCAGTGCTCCGGCGAAAGCGAAAAGAAATAGTCGGGGTTTTCCATGATGAACTGATCGAGCGGATTGCTCCTGGCGATGAGAATGGCGAGGCTGCGTCCGGAGCGCCTCCCGGCGCGTCCGGCCTGTTGCCAGGTGCTGGCAATGGAGCCCGGGTAGCCGGCCATGATACAGGCCTCCAGGTTGCCGATGTCGATGCCCAGCTCCAGGGCGTTGGTGCTGATGACGCCCATGACCTCGCGGGACCGCAGGCCGCTTTCGATTTCCCGCCGGAGGTTCGGCAGATAGCCGCCGCGGTAGCCGGTGACGAAATGGTCGTCTGTCGGTTTGGATTTGATGAATTTATCCTTAAGATACTTCGTCAGGACTTCGACATGGAGACGGCTGGTGGCAAAGACGATCGTCTGAATGTTGTTGTCAATGAGATCCGTCGCGAACTTGCGCGCGGGCGTCATCGCGCTCTGCCTGATGCCCAGTTCGCGGTTGACGATGGGCGGATTGTAAAGGACGAACGTTTTGGCGGCCGTCGGCGCGCCGCTTTTATCGAGCAGCGCCACGGACCGCTCCAGAATTTTTTCGGCGTGCTCGCGGGGGTTGGCGACGGTGGCCGAACAGCAGATGAACACGGGATTGGCGCCATAAAAGCGGCAGATCCTGATCAATCTCCGGACAACGTTGGCAAAATGCGAACCGAAAATGCCGCGGTAGATATGCAGTTCGTCAATGACGACGTATTTCAAATTCATGAAAAGCTTTTGCCACTTCGTATGATGGGGCAGGATGCCCGCATGCAGCATATCGGGGTTGGTGACGACGATGTGTCCCTGCCGGCGGATGGCCCGGCGGGCATCGTCCGGTGTGTCGCCGTCGTAGGTGAAGGTTTTGATATCGGCGGCAAGATCGGTGATCAGGCTGTGGGCTTCGTGCATTTGATCCTGGGCCAGCGCCTTGGTGGGAAACATATACAGCGCCCGGGTTTCCGGTTCGTCGAGGATGCTTTGCAATACAGGCAGGTTATAGCAGAGCGTCTTGCCGCTAGCTGTGGGGGTGACGAGCACGACATCCTGACCGTTGCGAATAAAGCGGATGGCCTGCGCCTGATGCTTATAAAGCTTCTCCATCCCGCGTTTCACCAGAACGTCGCGCAGATGGGGATTAACCCAGACGGGATAGTCTTCGAAGTCGCCCGGTTTTGCCGGGATATCCACAACGGCTGCCGCGCTGGCGTTGAAGCTTTTATTTTTTTTGAGCCTGGCGATCCACTCATCCAATGTCAGTTTAGCCATAAATTTTCTTACCTTTTCTCCTGCTAATTTGCATTATAAATAAAAAAGAAAATATCACAACGGGGGAGATTGCCAAAAAACATTGCCCTCCTTATATTAACAATTTATAAAAGGATCAGGCGGTCTTGCGACCGGTGGATTCAGGAACCCGAGAGAGAAGGAGTGTTATCATGGCGCTTTTCAGCATCGACCAGACGAAGTGTAAGCGTGACGGAATTTGTGCGGCGGAGTGTCCGGCGCAAATTATCGTTCAGACGGACAAAGAGGCCTTTCCGGCGATGCTGGAACACGGTGAGGAATTCTGCATTGCCTGCGGACATTGCGTTGCGGTCTGTCCGCACGATGCCCTTACCCACGTTAACATCCCGCTTTCCGCGTGTCCGCCGGTCGAGAAGCATATTCCCGACGCCGCGATCATCCGGCAGGTTCTCCTGACCCGGCGCTCGATTCGCCAGTATAAAAAAACGCCCGTGTCCGACCAGACACTGACGGAATTAATCACGACGGCGCGCTATGCGCCCACCGGCAGCAACAAGCAGCAGGTTCACTGGCTGGTTTTCCGCGATCGCGATGAAGTCCACGCTCTGGCCGGACTGGTGGTCGACTTTATGCGGATCATGCTTCCTCTGACCTCCGATGAGGGCACGGTCCGGCGTTTCCGGCGCATTGTCGGGGCGTGGGATGCGGGCCGGGACCGCATTATGCGGGGAGCCCCGCACCTGGTGGTCACCCACTGCCCCCAGGACTTGTCTTTCCCCGCGGCCGACTGTGCGATTGCCCTCACCTATCTGGAACTTTATGCTCATGCCAAAAGGCTGGGGACTTGCTGGGCCGGATATTTTACGGCGGCGGCGGGCGCCTATGATCCGCTGATCGAAAAGCTGGCGCTGCCCCCGGGGCACCAGTGCTTCGGTGCGGTGATGCTGGGGTACCCGCAGCACCACTATCACCGGATTCCCCCGCGCAATGAGCCGCAGGTGACCTGGCGCTGATTCCGCAAACCGCTAGGGAAAAGAAAAATTGCACCGGGAGTTGCGCCGACAGTAATCTGACTGCCGGCGAAGGCGTCGTTTATGAAACCCGGTTGCCTGAATCACCTTTATCCCCCTGAAAGGTATTGGCCTTCCTTTATCATCTACCCTCTATCAAATGAAATCCTTGTCAGACAAAAACCGACATCATGTAAGACGTTCGTTGACTTTTAATTCGGACTGAAGCCGATACCCGGCTCCCCGGAAAAGGTGTATTCCATACCTGCTTTTCAAGGGGTACATGTATTGCATCCGCCATATGTAATACGCCCCAACGTTCTGTGGCTGGTGAATCAGAAACGCGCGTCTGACCAACAGGAACGAAGCCCGAACTGCGGGGCGTACCCCTCCTGAAAAGAATACAAAAAACGACGGCGCTCCTTAAATGGCGCACGGAAATGAGTGCCTGACCCAATTCCATACGTAAGATCAAAAAGATTGCCTTTTCG
>SBEK01000337.1 GCA_009668925.1 Deltaproteobacteria bacterium | reverse complement strand
GTCCAAAACCGGTCACGGATCTTCCCCCCGTCGGCCCCAATGCACCATCGCGGCACGTCGTCCCCAATGACAGCCGGGTTCAGGACGAGGTCACGCTCGCCCAGACGCTCACTCTCACGCGCACGCATCCCGACTACTACGCGCTCGAATTCGGCAATCACATCCTCTCCGGGGCCTTCTATGCCTCACGTCTCTATCGGGATTTACGGGAAAACGCCGGGCTGGTTTATACCGTGGGTTCGGAGCTGCAAGCCGGAAAACACCGCTCCGTTTTCAGCGTTTCTTACGGGTGCGATCCGCCGAACGTTTCCAAAGCGCGAACGATGGTCGAACAGAATCTCCGCCTGCTGCAAACCCGGCCGATCAAGACCTCGGAGCTGAAGCGCGCCAAAATTCTGCTCGTCCACCAGATTCCGCTGGCCAACGCCAGCCTGAACAGCATCGCGGGGGGGCTGCTTTCCCGTTCCACCCTGGATTTGCCGTTGGATGAACCACTCCGGGCGGCGAAGCGTTACCGCAGCATGACGGCGACACGGGTGCGGGATGCGTTCAAAAAATGGATCCGGCCGGAAGGGTTTGTCCAGGTGACGGAGGGTCCCGACGGAAATTGAGGAAGCGGAAGAGCGAAAGCCCTGCTCCGTGCAAAGGTCCTGGGGAATTTTACCGTTTCCCGGGCTACACCTTAAAGAGACTTAAAGATGGACTTCACTCATGCCCTTTTATACATCTTAACGGGACTGCTCGCCGGCCTGCTAAGCGGCCTGATCGGCATCGGCGGCGGCGTGATTATCATTCCGATTCTCATTCTGGTGTTTGGCCTGTCTCAAAAAGCAGCCCAGGGGACGACGCTGGCCTTATTGGTCCCGCCCATCGGCCTGCTCGCCGCCTGGACCTACTACAAGGAGGGATATATCAACTTTCCGATTGCCGGCCTCATTGGCGCCGGTTTTGTCCTGGGCGGATTGGCGGGCGCCAAACTGGCCATCCGTATATCGGACCCCGTATTGGAAAAAATATTCGGCGTTGCCCTGTTGATCATCGCCTTAAAAATGATCTTCTCCAAGTGAAGATCGGCTCAAAAATCGGTGAATGATATTTCGTCGCAGAGTGACGGAGCCGCGCCGGCCCCGAAAGAATTTCCCCGGACAAAGCCCGGGGCGCCTCCCGCCGGGGACCCGCGGCGCACGGCAGATCATCTCCATTCATCGCGGAGGCGGGCACCCTTGCATTGTGAAATGCGTTCTGATAAGTTTCTAGAAACGGCGAATGAATCCGGAACACCGGATTTTTCTTTTTGCCGCAAATCCAGAGGGGACGCCGATGAGAGTGTTGCTGGTCGAAGATGATATCAAAATCGCCTCCTTCATCATCAAAGGATTGAAAGCCGCGGGTTATGCCGTAGACCATGCCCCGGACGGCGAGGAAGGTCTCCGTCTCGCGCTTTCGGAACCTTACGATGCTGCTGTTATAGACGTGATGCTGCCCCGGAGGGATGGGCTTGGCC
>SBEK01000152.1 GCA_009668925.1 Deltaproteobacteria bacterium | reverse complement strand
GTAATGGGTCTTTCGGGATAAGCCGCTTCGGCCCGCAGGGCGCCCGGAGGAGAAAAAACGGTACAAAACACGGCCAGCGCCACGAGAAACCAACTGCTCTTTTTCATTAAACGATCTCCTGAATCAAAATGTTTACGCGGCCGGAAGTATAGGAATCTTCGGGAATTAAGTCAATTATTTTATCTATGGCCAGGGCGGGTTAAGCGATCGTTTATTTATTTGCTTGACAAAGAACCGGCAAGCACTCTATGACATTAAAGCTCAACTTTAATGTTTGGACGTTCGAATGAAGCTCAAAATCGGTGAACTGGCCAGGCGCAGCGGGGTTCGACCTTCGACGATCCGTTACTACGTGGGGGAAGGACTCCTGCCGAGGCCCGAAAAAACCAACGAAAAAATGGCCTATTACGATGAAGCCTGCATCGACAAACTGCGCGCCATCCAAGAGCTCAAGGAAAGGCGCTACTTTCCGCTCTATCTCATAAAGAATATTCTGCGGCGCATGGACGAAGGCCTCAGCCTGCCGGAAGCCGAAATGGTGGAAAATGCCGTCTTCGGTTCCAAAGACAGCATCGGCCGCGGCCTGGTGAACCGGCAGGCCTTCCTGGAGGCAACCGGTTTGACGGAAAAGGAGCTGCAAAAGGCGGAACGTCTGGGTCTTTTGATTCCCTATACGACCGCAACCGCGGAGCCCCTTTATAATGACGACGACGTTCGCATGGGGCGCGACGGCATCAAACAACTGTGCCGGCTGGGGACGGATCTTCGGGAGTTTTCCTTTCTGGTGGAACTGGGCACGCAAATCGTGGAAAGAGAAATGGCGCTTCGGCATAAAATCGTTGCCGGTAAATCGATGCGCGAAAATATTCTCATTACATCCGAGCTGACGCGCATCGGCCATTTCTACCGTGACTATATCCTGCGACGGCTGTTTCAAAAGCAGGTTGAACAAAATATTCAGAAGAGCTTGAAAAAGAAATCAAAAAAACCTGCCGCGAATCATCGACGGCAAAAATGAACCTTGAGGAGGCATCTATGTTTAAGACAGCGATTACGGAAATGTTCGGCGTGAAATACCCGATTATCTGCGGAGCGATGATGTGGCTTTGCAAACCTAACCTGTGCGCGGCCGTGTCCAACGCCGGCGGCATCGGCAATCTGACCGCCGGCAATTATGAAACGGCGGATGACTTCCGAGCGGCGATTCGCCAGACGCGCAAACTCACCGATAAACCTTTTTTTGTCGCGATCACCCTTTTGCCGTCCGTGCGGATTACGCCGGAGCACCACAAGATGTATGTGAAAATATGCGCTGAGGAGAAGGTGGCCGGCATTGAATTTTCCGGTACGCCGCTGGATAAGGTGGCCGGGATGGAAGCCGTCGAGATGTTAAAGAAGGCCGGCGTGAAGATGTTTCATAAAGTCGGCGCCGTCCGGCACGCCGTCCACGCGGATAAAATCGGATTTGACGGCATTTATGCGGCGGGCATCGAGGAAGGCGGCCATCCGCTCAATGACGACGTGACCTCCATGGTGCTCACTCCCCGCATCGTCTCCTCAGTCAAAATTCCCGTGGTCACCGTAGGCGGCATCGCGGACGGCCGGACCATGGCGGCGGCGCTGACGCTGGGCGCCGAAGGCGTGATGATGGCGAGCCGCTTTATTGCCACCAAAGAATGCGAAGTGCATGAAAACGTCAAACAGGAACTGATCCGCCGGCAGGAATTCGAGACGGTGATCTACGGAAAGTCCATCGGCCTGCAGGGACGCGGCCTCAAGTCCAAGGTCATCGAAGAAGTGCTGGCCATTGAAGCGCGCCACGGCGGATTCGAGGAGTTGATCCCCCTGCTGGCCGGACAGAGGGTCAAGGAAGCCTGGGAAACGGGCGACTGCGATTATGCTCCGCTCATGGTCGGCCAGTCCATCGGCCTGATTCATGATATCCCGACCTGCCAGGAACTGCTCGACCGGATGGCCCAGGAAGCGAAAGCATGCTCGGCCCGGACGGTCAAGCTTTGCGGCAACTGATCCATAAAAGTCGACAAGACATAAATCATAAGGAGAGACTATGAAAACACGAATTACTGAAATGGTCGGCATCAAGGTCCCGATCGTACTTTCCGGCATGAGCTGGATCAGCACGCCGAAGATGGTCGCGGCGGTATCCAATGCCGGAGGCCTGGGCATCCTGGCGACGGGGCCGCTCTCGAGCGCGCAGACCCGCGAAGCCGTCCGGGAAATCCGGACGCTTACGGACAAACCCTTCGGCGCCAACGCGTCGCTGATGTTTCCGGGAGCGGCCGAAAACGCGAAGGTCCTTCTGCAGGAAAAAGTGCCCGTCATCAATTTTGCGCTGGGCAAAGGCGACTGGATTGTAAAGGAAGCGCACAAATACGGCGGAAAGGTTTTTGCAACCGTCGTCAATCTGAAGCACGCCAAGCGCGCACAGGATTTCGGCACCGACGCGGTCATCGCCACGGGGCAGGAGGCGGCGGCGCACGGTGAGGACGTTACATCGCTCGTTTTAATCCCCCATCTGGCCGAAAATTTAAAGATCCCCGTCATCGCGGCGGGCGGTTTTGCCGACGGCCGGGGGATCGCTGCCGCACTGGCCCTCGGCGCGGAAGGCGTGGCGATGGGAACACGCCTCATGACCACGAAGGAAAGTCCGCTTCACGAAAACTATAAGAAGCTGACCCAGGAAAAGGAAGTCTACGACACGCTGTTCTCCAAGCGCTTTGACGGCATTTTATGCCGGGTGATGAAAACCGATGCGGCGAAAAGAGCCGTCCGGAAGGGACTCAGCTGGCCCGCGGCTTTCTTCAATTCTCAGGACATCGCCAAACAGGTCAACGTGCCCTACTTCAAATTATTTTTGGGCGTGCTCGCCTCCGGTTACTCGAACGCAAGGCAGCTGGCTTACATGGCCAATGCTTTTAAAGCCATTAAAGTGGCCACCGAAGACGGCGATTCCCAGACAGGCGTCCTGCCGGTGGGCCAGGTACAAGGATTGATTCACGATATGCCGACCGTTGCCGAACTCTTCGAGAGAATCGTTAAGGAAGCAAAGGCCGCGCAGGCCAAGGTCAATGCGGCGCTTGATTAATCCGGCATTGCCCAAAGCAGGCAAAAGCGCTATGATGCGTCTAAAAAAAACGAAGGGAGTATTGTTATGTCAATCGCATCGGCAGTGGAAAGTATGAAACAGCATATCGGGAAGGAAGTCTTCGTTTCCGATTGGACACAGGTCACACAGGATCAGATTAATAAGTTCGCGGACGCCACTATGGATCATCAGTGGATTCACGTGGATGTGGAAAAAGCAGCCAAAGGACCTTTCGGGACCACCATCGCGCACGGCTTTCTGACGCTGTCGCATCTTCCCTTCTTCAGCTACCAGGTTCCGCTGAAGTTTGAAGGCGCCAAAATGTCCATTAATTACGGACTGGACAAAGTCCGGTTTCTCAACCCGGTGGCTTCCGGCTCCAAAATCCGCGACCGGATTGTTTTGAAAGCGCTCGACGAAAAACCGGGAAACCGCCTGCTGATGACGCAGGTTCATACCATTGAAATCGAAGGGCAGGACAAGCCGGCGTGTATTGCTGAGGCGCTGGGCATGATCTTCTTCTAGCATGATCGGGTAGGGAACGGTCGCGACCGTTCCCTACAAACCAGTGCTTCAAGGAGGACTCATTCCTCGAGATGCGGAGCCTTGCTCCGGAACTCGCGCGCCCTGCAGGGTATTTTACAAAGTCATCTTCTTATGGCTAATGAAAAAGCGGCGAACCGAAATCGGTTCGCCGCTTTTATTCTTTTAATAAATTATCCTTCGCCAATCGGCATCAGGTACGGCTGACCTGGAAAGTGATAACCTTCTGTCCGGCATTCCGGACGATCCGGCCTTCGCCCTCCAGATAGCGCAAATGCGCAATGGCCTCTCCGGTGGCAAACCATTTCTGGGCGATGGGGAAGTCCGCCCACGTTTCGCAGTCGATGTCCCAGGTCATTCCGCCTGCAATCTCATAGGCGTTCATCGTTTTGTTGTCCAGGACGTCCATCACTTCATCCGCCCGCTCGCGATGATGAATTTTCAATTCGTCAATCCTGTCTTTCAGATTCCCCAGGAAATTCCGATGGCCGGGCAGAACGAGATCGACCGGCAGGTCATAGACCTTATCCAGACTGGCAATGTAGTCCGCCAGTGAATTCGTGGCATACGCCCACGACTCGATGTGCGGCGTAATATCAAAAAGAATATGATCCCCGGAGAAAAAAATCTTCCGGTCTCTTTCGTAGAGGCAGATGTGCCCCTGCGTATGCCCCGGCGTGGCGATGCATTGCAGGCGGTAGCCGCCGCATTCGATCACATCGCCGTCGTCAATGAGTGTGAAGACGGGCTTTGTTTCCGGACTGTATTTGAAGCCGGGATGACTGTTGAGCGCCTTTTGCAGTTCATCGGCCGGAAATCCGTTGATTTCGGCAAAGTCGACCAGGGGCTGCCAGCTTTCATCATCGTCGAACACCCGCGAATCAATCCGGCTGAAGAATATTTTGCTTGTCGCCGATGACAGCCGGGACACGAGGCCCGTATGATCGGCATGCATGTGGGTAAGCATGAAATCGGTCCGGGAAAGATCGATCCCGAGCTCGGCCAATCCTTTTTGCATGGCCTCGTAACACACGGAACGATTGAAGCCGGTATCAATAATCAGATTGCGGTCATCGCCTTTAATGACATAAGAGTTCAAGTCTTTCAGAGGACTGTTCGGCAGGGGTACGACAATCCGATACAGGCCTTTCCTGATTTCATCCGCCACGGGTGAACCTCCTTAGCAACGCAGTATTTTAAGATCCGCTTTCACATGGGTATGGGGTGAGACCGGTATCGATGATCCTTCATTCTTCCTTCGCGTCTTCCGATTCCGGCTCCGGGGCAAACATATCACCGCTCAGTTCCACCGGATAGAATTCATCCGGCAGGGCCGTAACGATTTTCAATGGCTTCTCCGGGAACCGGGCCGATTGGGCCGACGGCATCGGCGTCGGCAGCGTGATGGCCGGTATCCCGGGAATCACGGACACGGACATTATATTTTCCACCGGCGCCTCCGCAGGTCTTCTTTTCCGGTGGCGGGAGCGGCGGCGGCCTTTCTTTTTCGGGCTTTCCTCCGGCTCGGAGGCGGCTTCCCCGTCCGTTTTCAGATCGCACTCGGCGTCCGGTTCGGTTTCTTCAGCGAGCGTCAAGAGCGGAACGCCCTGGACGGCGCTGACTTCCACCGCCTGCTCCTTGACGGATTGCTGAATTTCCAGCATATCCCAGGCCATATCCGAGCGGCCTTCAATGGCGATACAGACGCCGAACGTCGTTTCCAGCTTCAGCAGTTCGCTTCTTTTATTATTCAGAATGTACAGGGAGATCTCATGCGGCAGGCTGACCTTCAGCTCCGAGTAGACGCCTTTGACCGCTTCCGATTCAATCTTACGGAAGGCGCCCAGCGATACATATTCCAGCGAGGGCCGAAGCCCGCTGCCTTTGCAGTACGGGCAGGTGATATAGCTGATTTCCTGAATCGTCGATTGCTTCTTCTGCCGGGACAATTCCAGAAGACCGAATTTGGAAATGCGGGAGAGCTGGATTCGGGCTCTGTCCATGCTGAGCGCCTTCTTGAACGCCTTTTCCACCTCCGCCACGTGCTTCTTATCGATCATATCGATAAAATCAATCACAATCAGGCCGCCCAGATCGCGCAATCTGAGCTGACGCGCAATTTCCTCACAAGCATCGACGTTGGTTTTGAAAGCCGTCTCTTCGATGTTTCTCTTATTGGAGCCGCGGCCGGAATTGACGTCGATGGTGATCATGGCTTCCGTCGGATTGATGATGATATAGCCGCCGGATTTCAATTCCACGCGCTCCTGATAGATCGCGCGGATCTGTTCCTCCAGGCCGTACTGTTCAAAAATCGGCACCTTTTCCTTATATTGCTTCAGAATCCTCAGGTGACGGGGTGCAACGGCCTTCAAATATGCGCGCATTTTACGGAAGGTCTCGACCTCATCGACCCAAATTTCATCGATTTCCTGCGTCAGATAATCGCGAAGCGACCGTACGCCGAAGTCCGTCTCCTGGTAAAGAAAGTAAGGCGCCGAAACGCTTTCGGCCTTCTTGAAAATATCCTTCCATAGCCGCATGAGAAACTGGTAATCGCGAAGAATCTCCGGTTTGGTGCGGTTGATGCCCGCGGTCCGGACGATAAAACCCATATCTTCGGGAACCTTGATCTGCTCCATGAGCGATTTGATCTTCTGGCGGTCTTCTTCACTTTCTATTTTGCGCGAAATGCCGCCGCAGAGTTTGTTCGGAAGCAGGACGAGATACCTGCCGGGCAGGGAGATGTAAGACGTCAGCAGAGCGCCTTTGTTGCCGATGACTTCCCGGACGACCTGGACGATAATTTCCTGGCCGGTCTTGAGCACGGGCTTGCCGCCGCCCTGGCCGTTTTCCTGTTCCGTCAGATAGACGGGGCTCACGTCACGCAGTGGAAGAAATCCGTCCTTGACGCCGCCGTAGTCGACAAAGGCGGCCTGCAGGCCCCGCTCGACCTTCAGCACCTTGCCTTTGTAAATATTGCCGGTAATCGGCTCCCGCACGGCCATTTGAATATTGAATTCAATGAGCTTGCCCTTTTCGTCAACCGTGGCCATGCGCATCTGTTCCTTGTGCACGGCGTTAACGAGCATAATGTGTTTCATGGCTGTTCCTTTTTTACTGCCTCTCGGGTCACACGCTCAGGGAGGGACCAACGCCCGACCGGCACGCAACCTGCCTGATGCAGCTTTCTATATTTACAAAAAGGCGTTTACGTCGCCTTTTCCTTTTCTAATCACTTCGATCGTATCATCAACGAGACTGATGATGCTGGACGGTTCGGGAACAATCGTTCCGCCGTCGATGATCAAATCGACGATCCGTCCGAAATATTCGTTGATGATCGCGGGATTGCCCAGATCTTCTCCCTCCAGCGTCTGGACGCTCGTGCTGATGATAGGCTGGCCGAGTTCGCGGATTAAAGCAAGGCAAATTTCATTGGCCGGCACACGGATGCCGGTGGTCGGCCGTTTCGGCAGGATCATCTTCGGGACCAGGCGCGATGCTTCCAGAATGAAGGTATAAGGCCCCGGCAGGCATCGTTTCATGGTTTTGTAGGCATAATCCGTGACCAGGGCATATTGGCTGATATGTTTAAGATCGGAGCAGACAAAACTAAGCGGTCGTTTCTTATTTCTCCTCTTAATCTCGTAGATTCTTTCAATGCCTTTCTTGTTGGATAAATCGCACCCCAACCCGTAAACCGTGTCCGTGGGATAGATGATCACACCGCCGTCTCTGAGCACATCCGTTGCTTTCTTGATGAGGCGCATTTGCGGATTCTGGCCGTTTATCGATAACACCGTCGAAGCCCCCGTTTCAATCGGTATCCATATCAGCAATCCCCGGATTTAGCAATGGCTGCAAACGGTCTTTAGAGAAAGGACTCTTTACCTCTTTTTCTTATCTTTGCTGAGCTTATATTCGATGCTGTCGATCAGGGCCTGCCAGCTGGCTTCAATAATGTTTTCGGAAACGCCCGTTGTGCTCCAGAGCTCGGACCCGTCCGTCGAGTCCAGGAGAACCCGGACGCCGGCCGCCGTGCCCTCCGACCCCTCCAGCGTGCGCACCTTAAAATCAACCAGATGCATTTCCCGGATCTGCGGGTAGAACTTGGTCAGCGCCTTGCGCAGGGCGTGGTCAAGCGCATTCACCGGACCATTGCCCTCGGCGGCCGTCAATTCCTCTTCGCCGCCTACCGAAATCTTGATCGTCGCCTGCGAAAGGCAGGGGTTGTCCAGCGTCCGCTGCGTAACCACACTGAAGCACTCCAGAGTAAACGGCTCCACAAATTCACCAATGGCCTTCTTCATCAACACGGACAAAGATCCGTCGGCGGCATCAAACTGATACCCCTTGTCTTCCATCAATTTCACCTGATGAACGACTTTCCCCAGGGCGTTCTTCTTGTCCAGATCAATGCCCAGGGCTTTGGCCTTGAAGGCAATGTTGCTTTTACCGGCCATGTCGGAAACCAGCACGCGCCGGCTGTTGCCGACAAGTTCGGGCTGCATGTGCTCATAAGCCGCCGAATTCTTGGTCACGGCGCTGACATGCACACCGCCTTTGTGCGCAAAGGCGCTGCGGCCTACAAAAGGACGCGACATCAGAGGCGGGATATTGGCCACGTCGCTCACATACAGGGACAGGTTGGTCAATTGCCGGATCGATTCGCCGGGCAGGCAATTCATTTTCAGCTTGATTTGCAGATTGCCGATTAAGGAAATCAAATCGGCGTTTCCGCACCGCTCCCCGTAACCATTGATGGTTCCCTGAACCATCTTGACGCCGCTTGTGACCGCAGTGATGGAATTGGCCACGGCGAGTCCGCAGTCGTTGTGAACGTGAATTCCCGACGCCGCAAGCGGAATGGTTGACGAAATTTTCCCAAGAACGTCGCTTATCTCATGGGGCATCGTTCCGCCGTTGGTATCGCAGAAAACAATTTTATCCGCGCCCGCATCCAGCGCCGTCTTCACAACCCGGGTGGCATATCGAGGATTATTCTTGTAGCCGTCAAAAAAATGCTCGGCGTCAAAGAGCACTTCTTTGCCCTTCGATTTCAAATACGCGATAGAATCACGGATCATGGACAAATTCTCTTCCAGATCGATTTTCAGAATATCCGTGACATGCAGATCCCAGGATTTTCCGAAAACGGCCACCGCCGGCGTTTCGGCCTTGATCAGCGCCTTCAGATTCGGACAGGTTTCGGGGCGGATGTAAGGCTTGCGCGTAGAGCTGAATGCCGTCAATTTGGCATTCTTGAATTTCACGGCTTTCGCCATTTCAAAGAAACGCATGTCTTTGGGATTGGAGCCCGGCCATCCGCCTTCGATATAATGGAAATGAATGTCGTCAAGCCGCTTGGCGATCCGCAGCTTTTCCTCGGCGGAAAAAGTCACTTGCTCACCCTGCGTGCCGTCACGCAGCGTCGTATCGTAAATTAAAATCTGGTTTCTTGTCATTTATTCCTCTCTTTCGCTTTCGGGGCAAATCCCCAGGCGGACTTCGAGAACATGGATTGCGCCCTCCGCTTTGCGGGATTGTTTAACTTTCCAACTCCAAAAGGCTTCGCTTCCCCAATGGAGTTTCATACATAAAAAAACCGCTGCCGGTTTACCTGGCAGCGGTTGGGAATTCCTTTTACGGCAACATACGGTTATTCCACGGCCAGGCCTCCTATGGGGAAGCTAATTATAATGTTAATAATTATTGCCGTTTGGTGGATGATCATTCGTCTCGAACCATTAAATAATTAATTTTTCTGCATATTAATTTTTCTGCAGGAC
>SBEK01000336.1 GCA_009668925.1 Deltaproteobacteria bacterium | reverse complement strand
GTATGAACTGTTTCATGCCCAGGATTTCGGCAGTCCCTGGAACTGCATCAGCATATTCCGGCTCATTTCATTCGATATCGGGGAAAACTGGATCTGGTAAGAATCGCGCAAAAACATGGATACCGGATACTCGTTGCAGATCCCGTATCCTCCGAAGATTTCCGGGCCATAGATCGCCGCATGACGTGCGCCTTCGGCCGCCACTAATTTCGCCATGGTCGCTTCCATGTGATATGGCTTGCCGTGATCACAGAGCCAGGCGGCTTTGTAAGTCAGATTGCGGGAGTTCTCCAGATTGATATACATATCCGCGAGATACTTCTGAAGAATCTGGAACCGGCTGATGGGCCCGCCGAATGCATTTCGTTCCTGAACGTACTTGAAACAAAAATCATAAATAGCGGCGATGATGCCGACTCCCATCATGGCCACGCCGATGCGTTCCGGATTCAATACGGTCATGATCTCGTAAAAGGCATTGCCGCGGGTGCCGATCATATTTTCCTTGGGTACTTCTACATTATCATAGAAGATCTCGACACTGTCGCAGTGATGGTAGCATATCTTCCCGATCTTACGTATTGTGATGCCGGGGGTTCCGCGAGGCACCATGATCGTGGTCCATGATTGACTCTTCTTTGTATTTTTTTCCGTCTTGCAGACCGTGATAAGAGAATCCGCCACATGGGCGCCGGTGATGAAGATCTTCTGCCCGTTGATGACCCAGCGGTCGCCCTTGTCTTCGGCAAAAGTAGACAGGGCTCCCAGAATATCCGTACCGCCGCCTGGTTCCGTAAGTGCCATACACGTTTTGAATTTCCCTTCGGCAATCTGCGGCAGATACTTTTCTTTCTGCTCCTTTGTGCCCAGCTCACCGATGAAGCGAACGCCAAATCCCAAAGTCGCACCCACGGCGTTGGAGACAGATGGAGAGGCCTTGCAAATCTGTTCAAAAGCAAGCATGGTGTCGACGGATCCCAGGCCTTGTCCGCCGTATTCAACCGGGATCGGCCCTGCGAACAAGCCTATTTCGACAAACTTGTTCCACAATTCTTCCGGTGGAAAATCCAGATTCTCGTCCATCCACTTTACATATTCATAATTAAGCTCTTTTTCGCAGAACTTCTTAAATGTCTGCTGGATCAGAAGCTGGTCTTCATTAAAACTGAAATCCATAGTCCATATCCTCTATCTTTTTGTATCCGAGTCGATATTTGCTTTCTTCTGCTGCGATACCAGATCCTCAGGTTTCTTCCTGAACGTATCCATCATTGCCTGGATGTCCGGGGCATAGGTCAGCCACTGGATGGCATTGCGTTCCAGCGCCAGGGCGGCATCCAGAGAGCCGCATTCCAGCGAGCGTCCCATGACTTCTTTGCCCATTCTCAAAGCAATGGCTTTTTTCGAACTGATATTCGCGACGATTTCGCTAAACTTTGCTTCAAACTCATCATCTTTAAATACCCGGGTGAGGAAGCCCATCTCATACATATCGCGGGCCAGGAAATCCTTGCGGCCGC
>SBEK01000151.1 GCA_009668925.1 Deltaproteobacteria bacterium | reverse complement strand
CCGTAAAGGGACACACTCTTCCAGAAAGCCTTCTTCTGCACTATTTCCGGAGATGTGCCGCTCGGGAATTTATATACACCGCTTCCTTCGGGGTTTGCCGCGATACGCCGTCCCACGCGGAGCAATCCTGCGTACGGTTTGTAAAGCGTGGCCTTAAAAAGATTCAGCCCGATTTGCATTTCGTCCAGATCGTAGAGAATACGACCGTTTTTTTCCATCACCCAAACATCCACCGGTGTGCCCGCAAGCAGCGGAACGAGAATGCTCCCGATCATTTTTTCCGGATGAAAGAGGATACTCACCGAACCAATCCGCTTGCCGGCCGGTGTCAGTACCGGATATTCGGCATCCACAGCCGGGAAACCTTCCACGGCACGGAAGACTCTGCTCAAAACCGGTTTGCCGGTTTTGATGATCCGTCGCACCTGCTTCTGACCGCTGATGTTCTTACCTTCGAACGAACGAAACGGCGCGGGTTCGATGGTCACCATTTTCCCGGTCATATCAATAGCCGCACAGTCCACCGCATAGTCAAAATTGACGCAAAGTTGATTGAGTGATGCGCGGGCGGCATCACCAGCCAGGCCGGTCGTCCCCAGGATCCTTGCGGTTTGCTTGAGACACGCGTCCATCCGGTCAAGTTCTGCGGCTATATTCTGCCGAGCATCCATCAGCATCGGTGGAGCCTCCGTATCGCATACGGCAATCGCAGCCGTCATCATGAGGATGACGGGAATAAACAAGAAAATGAAAACCTTCTGTCGTCGCATATATTCCTCCAGTTATCTTTGGCTTGCCTTCTTGCGCGCCCGTTACCAATTAATGGGTAAAATAATCCGCCGTAGGCGTGACGGCCTTGATGCCCACGGAAATTTTGCTCCCGTCAAATTTCTTGCCGTTGACGACAAATTCACTCAATCCTACATGGGTGACTGGGTTCCCCCAATCGTAGGTGTAGCCCAGGGATGTCCAGGGATATGGTTTGGCCGCTGTAAAGATATATTTTTTCCGATTTTTAATATAATTGTCATAGGTCGTATATCCGCACTGATTCCATTCATTACACGAAGGACACATCTCCGCATCGCAATTCATATCGGCAAACACCAGTTCCGCCCTACTGTATTGACGGAAGCGCGAGCTATTTTTTGCGCCCGGGAAATCGATCTCGGCTTCGTGATCCGTTACCTCGGGGTCCGGCGACGGCCGGAACAAATCACCGGGCGAAACCCACATTTCCAGGAAACAAGCTTTGTCTACCGCATCCGTCGGCGGCAAACCAAGCAGCTGGGCAATTCTCATCGGGGCGGCGGTTTCCTTCGCAAAAAAATTCTTTAGTTCCGGGGCGAGGGTGACATACGTATCCCGGCTGTATTGACATTCCCGGCCCTCCTTACAGGTATCCCCCGGCGCACATCCTCCGGGAGGGCATTTATAGATGTTGCAGGCGTTTTGATCAACCCAACTCACGACGAGGACACGCGACCCCACAACGCCGTTTTCCCAGATTAGATTGGTGTTTTCCGGAGTAATCGCCGTCAGATTTCTGGATATCTTATGCGACGTTATATTGGATGCTTCGATGCAGGCCTGCAAATACGCCGTGTAGGGATCATAAGCAGATGTATCTTTGCCGCAACCGTTCAATACTGAAAGTGAAATAACAACGATCAGGGGCACCATAAGCCATGCGGATAAACGCCGGAACAATTTTACGGGTTTCTCTTCCATCTTCCATTCTCCTTACCGCCTGATTCTTTATCTTATGATTGATCCAGGGACAAATGAGATTTTGACTGCAAATTTTGCTGTTCCCGACTCATTGCGGTTCCTGCTCAGATCTATTACTCTCTTTGGGATGTACAGGCCATCAGGCACCTTAACTCCTGCAGGATAAGGGACAAACCGGAACAGTTGTTGTTTGGCTTTCGGTTGAGGCAGGCTCTTATCGCCGGGCTTTCCTGTGCGATTTGTCTCCCCTTGCCCTTGAAGATAAGCGATTATATCACAACGGCAGCCATTGACAATCATTCGTCAAGCAAATATAAGAAACTGCCAGTTTGGTTTTAGGAAATGGTTCAAATAATTCGCTCTAAGGAACGGCAACAAATGCCCGGCACGAGAATAAAAAAATGGTCGGTTACCGCTCCAACTCGCTTTCGTCTAGTCTTCTTTGCTTTAAACCTTATTCTAATAACCGGATGCGCGTCCCTTTCCCAGAAATCTTGCCTCGAGCAGCGGGCGGCCTTCGATATTGGATCCGCCACGATGAAAATGAAAATAGCACGCGTGGACAGATGTTCTCAGCGTGTCAGCCGGGTCATTTTGCAAAAAGAAATCAAAGTTCCCTTTGCCGAAAACACCCACCATCGCCTGTTGAATCGCGACATCCGTGACCAAGGCGTGGAACAGATTTCTCTCTTGAAAAAAGAGGCGCTCGCTCACGATGTGCGGTATTTCGCCGGCGTCGCCACGGCCGCATTTCGGCAAGCCGATAATACTCCCCAGTTTCTTGCGGAAATCAGGGAAAAGACCGGAATCCCTGTTAGAGCGATCTCACAGGATGAAGAGGCGATCCTGGGATACGAGGCCGCAACGGCACAGACCATCAGCGCCTTGGGGAATATTGTTGTGTGGGATATTGGCGGCAACTCCATGCAGATCGTCGCGAAAAGCAAAGATTTGCATTATCGGATCTATCGCGGGCACTTGGCTTCTATTTCATTCAAGAAGCAACTTCTGGAAAAAATTCATCGCCAGACAGACCGGCGCAGATCACCCAATCCGATCGGCAGCCGGAACCTTAACGCAGCGCTGGCTATGGCAACAAAAGCGGCTGCGGACGTCCCGGAAGAGTTGAGGCGTTACATTGATCAGACGGGAACAACCGTTATCGGCATCGGCGGCGTCCACAATCAGAGTATCCGAAATCAAATTGGGAAAATAACCGCCTATTCCCGGGAAGATCTCATAAAAGCTCTAAAAGAAAGACTTGATTGGGACGATGCCCGAATCGGAGGCCCGTATGCGGATACGGACGTTTCCAATTTGATCCTGGTCTTAGGGTTTATGCAAAAACTGGATATCAAGGAAGTTCGACTCATGGATGTAAATCTGACGGACGGCATTCTGATCGATCCTGCCTATTGGTAAAATTATTTTAGGAGAAGAATTTATGACGGAAGAACCAAAGGAAAAATGGTTAAATTACCTTGCGCTGACAACAGTCATTTTTGCTGTCTGCGCAACGCTTTCCACGTTTAAAGGCGCCGGCTTTTCGACAAAATCGGTGTTATCCCAGACGCAGGCGGCCAATCAATGGGCCTATTATCAATCCAAAAGCATCAAAGGCTATCTGTACGAGAATCAAAAAGAATCCCTGGAACTGGAGATGAAAGCCCGCAGGGAATCTATGTCCCGGGCGGCTGTTGCCGAATACGAAAAGAAAATCGAACTCTATGCGCAAAAGATCAAGAGATATGAGTCTGAAAAAGCAGAAATATCCAAGGAGGCAAAACGTCTGGAAGCGCAAAGAGACGACGCACAGAAGCATACAGGCATATTCGGCGTCGCCGTCATCTTTCTGCAAATCGCCATCCTGCTTTCTTCTATCGCTGCCTTGATGAAGAAAAAAATCATCTGGCTTGCGGGCAGCGCCTCGGGGGCTGCGGGGCTCATTTACTTCGCAAACGGGTTTTTACTCTTTTTCTAAAGGGAGGGCTTATGACCTTACGTATTGTGCGACTAGGATCAGACAGGGTTCCAGACGAAGGCCTCCGCATCGGCGCGGTGCGACGACCACCCCGAGGCGTTCCGAAAAGCGAGTTTTCAGCTCAAAACTGGTACGATATCTGGTTCCCGAATTTATCGCCGACGGCGCCGACGATGAAGCTGGGACAAGCGGCAAAAACGGAAAACGACTGGAAGGCCTTCGTCAGAAAATACCGCGTTGAAATGTCTCTTCCGGAGAACAGCAGAACGCTGGATCTGCTCGCGGCCTTATCGCATCAAACAAATTTTTCTTTAGGCTGCTACTGCGCTGATGAAACGCACTGCCACCGGTCCGTACTGCGCACTCTGCTTTCAGAGCGAGGCGCTGATATGGATTGAGGGCTTTGGTTGTGCTGGACTAAAAACGCCGTGCTGAATTTTATCAGCACGGCGTAAAGATCCTTTCTTCCTGCCTGAAAAAGAAACCTACATTTTCTTGGCGGAACTTTCGATCGCTCTGCGGATATTATCCATTCTTTCCGGACTCATCCGGACGGAAATACCCATGACCAGTGTGCGGCCTAAAATGTCTTCCGCAAAAGGAATGCTTTTGCGGGAATATTTGACTTTCCCCTTGTACTCCTTGCTCTTAAACGGATATTTCTTGGAGTTGGCGGTGGAAAACGCCAGAAAATGTTCCCAATTGGGCACGTAGTGCCACCTGTTGTTCTTGTAACAGGTCGTGTCCACTCCGTGGGCGGAAAGCAATTTCTGGAATTTGAGCGCCGCTTTTTCTTCCGGCAGGTTAAACGCCAGGAATGTCGCGGAATCGCCTTCCGGATCCCGTTTGGCACGAAACCCGACGTCCGGGATGGCTGCGGTCAGAACGTCCATGATCATCTTTTTATTTTTCTTCTGCTCACCGATGAGATAATCCAGTTTTCTCAACTGAGCCAGCCCTAATGCTCCTTGCAGTTCGTTCATCCGGTAATTGAACCCCAGAATGGTTCTGCCTTCGAGCGCTCGCCCGACTTTGGGATTATGATCGTGGCCATGATCATGGTACCATTCCGATCGGTGATAAAGATCGCGGTTGTTGGTTATCACCATCCCGCCTTCGCCGGTCGTCACGGTTTTAACATAATCAAAACTGAAGGTTCCCATATCGCCGAAGCCGCCTAATTTTTTGCCTTTGAAGCTCGCGCCGCAGCCCTGGGCATTGTCTTCCAGCACCCGTAATTTATTTTTGCGGGCAATCTTTATAATCTTGTCAATATTGGCCGCCAAACCGCACATATGAACGGGAATGACTGCCTTGGTGTACTTGGTCATCTTCTTTTCAATTTCATCGGGATCAAGGTTAAGCGTGTCGTCAATATCCACCATGACGGGAATCGCGCCGACTTCCAGCACCGCTTCGTAGGTGGCCAGGAACGTAAATGCCGGGACCAAAACGTCGTCGCCGGGACCGACATCCATCGCCTCCAGGGCCACTTTCAGTGCCGATGAACCCGACGTCACGCCCAGAGCATACTTAACACCGCAGTATTTAGAAAACTCCTCTTCAAACTGGCGGACTTTGAAAACGCCTTTTCTTTCCTTATCAAAATTATAGCGCATCAGAATGCCTGTTTCGAGCACATCCATGACTTCTTTAATTTCTTCCTGACCAATCAATTCAGCTCCTGCCATGTATTCCTCCTTAACGTTTTTGCAGGGAACGGCCTCGACCATTCCCTGCACATCATTGAAACGGTAATAATTTCTTAAAAAGCTTCCGCGTAAATAGCCACCATATCTTCTTTGGTCATTTTGCGGGGATTGTTCTCCAGCGGGCGGGCCACGGTCATTGCTACGTCGGCGAGCGCCGGAAAGTCTTCTTCCTTGACGCCAAAGTCCCTGATCGACGAGTCAATGCCGCAGTCCTCAATCAACGCTTCCACCGCTTCCACGGCCAGATACGCGGCTTCCCGCGCCGGCAATCCGTCCGTACATTCGCCCATGGCATCGGCGATGTCGGCGAATTTCTCGAGGGCGCCGGGCAGATTAAAAGCCATGACCGAAGCCAGCAAAATGGTGTTGGCCAGGCCATGACTGACTCCGAATTTTCCCCCCAGCGGATAAGAAAGAGAATGCACAGCCGTGACGCCGGCATTGGCCAGACCGATGCCCGCATACAGGCTCCCCAGAAGCATTCTTTCACGAGCGGCGATATTTTTGCCGTCATGCACACAGGTGCGCAGATTTTCGGCGATCAGTGAAATAGCTTCCAGAGAAAACATTTCACTCATCGGTGATGAGTTGATGGATGTATAGGATTCAATCGCATGACACAGAGCATCGAGACCGGTATGAGCCGTCGGCGCCGGCGGAAGAGAGAGCGTCAGTTCCGGGTCCAGAAGAGCCAGTTCCGGATAGAGATACGGACTGTTCATGCCTTCTTTCTTTTTAAGGTTTTTGCGAACAAATACGGCCGTAAACGTCACTTCGCTGCCGGTTCCGGCGGTTGTGGGAATCATGATTTTAGGCAACCCTGCCTTCGGAACTTTATTCAGGCCCAGGTAATCCGCGGCAGCTCCCTTATTGGTCGCGATGACGGCGATCGCTTTAGCCACGTCCATTGCCGACCCGCCGCCGATGCCAATCACGCTGTCGCATTTATTTTTGATAGCCAGCTCCGCGCCTTCATCCGCCAGTTCAATCCGAGGCTCCGGTTCCACCTTGTCGTAAACAGTGAATTTGATGCCGTCGGAAACCAGGATGCTGGCAATTCTTTCCTGCAGTCCCGTTTTCGCGATATTCTTATCGATAACGACCAGCGGGTTTTGGGAATGATGCTCTTTAATGTGACCGGCAAGGGACAAAATGGATCCATTGCCGAAAACAATCTTTTTGGCGCCGGTAAACGAAAATATTTTTCTCATACTGAAGTAACCCTCCATAAATACTGATTAAGATCTCTTTTGTGTCATTCGCGTGATGTCCTTTGGGTTTGCCTGCCTGAGGTGCGCCACACAAAACAGTTGTGCCAAGTCTTGAGCATGCCGCCTGCGAAAGCTTTGAACTGCAAATCGTCTTTAATGTCAAGTCTTTTTGTTGGACACGTACCAGTCCAATTGCCGGCATATTCCCCGAATGATTTTCACTTCCCGTGACATCAGACCGGCTCGTGAAAAAAAACGGCGCAGATCCAGCATCCAGTATTCCGGATTCTCCGGATTCAGGAAGCCGATTCTGCCCAGCAGTTCTTTGATCTGCCGATACATGCCTTCCGTCTCGGACGAGAGAGCCCGTTTGGGCTCAGCTTCCTCCTGACGCGCTTCCGATTGCGACGAAATGAATATTTCATAGCAGAGAATCAGGACGGCCTGGGAAAGGTTGAGGGACGTAAATTCTCGGGACGTCGGAATGGTCACAACACTCTGGCAAAGGCGCAATTGCTCGTTGGCCAGGCCCGTATCTTCCGGACCGAACAAAAGTGCAATTTTGTTTTTCTGCGAAAGGTCGGCGATTTTTTGCGCAGCCGCGCGCGGAGAAACAAAAGGGCCGCGGGCTTTACCCAAGCGAGCTGTCGTACCTACGACATAATTGAAGTTCCCGAGCGCCGCTTCAATGGAGTCGGCATAAACAATTTGATCCAGGACGTCGGCCGCCAGGTGCGTCGCGCGTTGCTCCATGGTCTCACGATCCAGACCGGTCGTTCCCACAACGATGATCTTGTTAATCCCCATATTCTTCGCGGCGCGAGCCACAGAGCCGACATTACCGGCATATTTGGGTTTGTATAAGACAATACTGACAGCTTTTGTTTTCGTTTTAAGCACCATCGGACCGACTCCTCGAAGAAGCGTCATCGCCTCTATAAAGCGGCCTCTTCAGAAATGCACGTTAATTTTATGAGGCTCTGGCTTAAAGAATGAAATATGCCGACAAATGCATCCCGTTCCTCCGGAGAAGCAGCAAAGGGGAATTCATGAAATCTCCGTGAGGTTCGATCTCGTAAAAAGATCCCGTCAGGCGCAAAATGTGATTCGGCCGAAGCTTGCCGGGTCATGAAAATTACGCGTGGGAAGCGGCGACCAGGACGCCCAATGAGGATGGGACGTTTCGTTGCCGCATTTATAAATATTGGCGCGCCAGCTCCGTCCCGTGATCACCTCCAGGGGGCCCGCATAATTTTCCAGGACAGCCAGAGGAATGGCAAATTCCAAAAACCAGGTGCAAGGCGCTGCAATTTCCGGTGCAACTTTCGGGGGCAGACTCGCAAAGCGCTTAATCTGCAAATCTTCATCACGCGTCAATGGCGCGTAGCCTTGAAGAAGGCCATTTTTGCGTCTCGGGTCAGTCACATAAGATGCGAGGAGAACTCCGCCGCAGTTGAATTCAAAATTGAAATACCCGGAACAATTTTCCGGTTGAATGAACAGTTCGACACAAGAATCTTTCCAGACATCGGTCTGAAAACCAATGTGCTCTGACCGGATAAATTGATCCTCGACGCGAAAGATTCCGAAAAGGTTATGATCATTAAAGAGCAGCTTGCATTGCGTCCTAGGACGGTGGTTACTCCCTTCGGGACGGAAACAGTCCACGCACAGGGGTGAAACATTGCGCCAGACGGGACCTTCCCACATTCCCTGCAATTTCGGGATGTCCGATGTCATTCGTATATCGTATTGACCGGGTTTCATTTAATATTTGCGACCGATTCCTTTTTTTGTTATTGTTTACTTATGAATGCAGATAGACACCTTTTGCAGGAAGGTGCAAGCCTTTTAGGCCTCAGGTTTGAAGAAAAGCAACTTGCTCAGTTTGAGCTTTACCAAAATGAGTTAATCCAGTGGAATGCCAAAATCAACCTCATCTCGGGAAAAACGGTCGGTGACATCACGAAACGCCATTTTCTGGATTCATTGACTGCCGCCCGTTATATTGCCAATCAAAATTCACGGCTCATCGACATCGGCTGCGGGGCGGGCTTTCCCGGAATCCCCTTAAAAATCGCCCTTCCGTCTTTAAAGCTTTATCTACTGGAAACAAACCGCAAAAAAATTTCTTTTCTTAAACACCTTCTCCGTCTTTTGAATTTGGCCGATGCCTTCACTTTACACGATCGGACGGAAAATCTCATCCGGACAAATACCTGGCGTGAAAAATTCGACATCGCCATCTCCAGGGCCTCTCTGAAGTTGCCTGATTTGCTTCCTTTGAGCAACTATTTTCTTGTGCCGGGAGGACTGTTGATAACTCTCAAAAGTCCGGACGTCGATCCGGAACTGAGAGCCTCCCTCGCCATTCAAAACGAATCAAAAATTATCAAAATAATTCAACAAGATATAAATATTCCGCTGCTCGGTCCTCCCCGAAAAATTATTATTGCCCAAAAGGCAAAATAAAGTAAAAAAGCCTTCTAAAAAACCTTTTTTTGTGTTACTCCACATGAAGGTTTTTCCAATGAAATTTTGCGAAAGACTTACACATAAATAATGAATAAAATCATATGCATCGCAAATCAAAAAGGCGGCGTTGGCAAAACGACGACGGCTATTAATTTATCCGCCTCTCTGGCTGCGGCAAATAAGAAAATTCTGCTCATCGATGCTGACTCACAAGGCAATTCGACAAGCGGTTTGGGCATCGATCGGATGCGTTATGATAAGGCGAATTTTTACCATGCCATGATCGATCAGGTGAAGCTGGAATCGGTCATTATTGAAACCGCGCTTCCCAATTTGGATATGGTTCCATCCAATCAGGATCTCATTGGCCTGGAAGTGGAATTCGTTCACTTGGATGACCGCGAAGT
>SBEK01000150.1:7073-9553 GCA_009668925.1 Deltaproteobacteria bacterium | reverse complement strand
TTTTTCTGCAGGACTTTGTCAATCAAAATTATTGAAGGGCGATGTTTTCTTGGAAAAATGCCCGATCAATGGTAAATATCTCAAAAAAGAGTCTTCAAATCCCGAAGATGGGTGGTTCAGGGCGAGTTCAGAGAGTTCCCGGCGAAATCTTTGAAAAAAGGAGAATTGTCGCTTTTGTCATTCCGAATTTGCAGACGATGGTTTGGCGTATTCCCCGGAACCCGTATGGATTAAAATCTTTTAACGATCAGGAAAGCCCGTGGACGGACTGAAATTTTTCCACCAATTAATCATTATACTCGGCGTCTCCATACCGGTCATTTACGTCTTCAATAAAATCAAACTGCCGTCCATTATCGGCTTCCTCATTACCGGCATTATGATCGGGCCCTTCGGCCTGAAGCTGATCGACGACATCGCCGGCATTCAGCTCCTGGCGGATATCGGCGTCGCCTTTCTGCTCTTCACCATCGGAATTGAAATTCGTCTCGCGCGCTTTCTCAAGCATTTATCCGAAATTCTGCTCACCGGTGGTTTGCAGATCCTGTGCACTTTCATCGTGGGCGTGGCCATCGGGCTCGCGCTGCAGCTGAGCATTCCTCAATCCGTATTCGTCGGCTTCATCCTGGTGCACAGTTCTTCGGCTTTGGTCCTGAAGATCCTCAAAGACCGGGATGACGAAGCGTCCCCGCAGGGCCGCATTTCCATCGGCGTCATTATCTTTCAGGACATGATGGTCGTGCCGATGATGCTGCTCATTCCTTTCCTGGCCGGGGGCACCGGGCCCGATGCGGCGCTTATCGCCTGGAAGCTCGTTAAATCCATCCTGATCATTGTTTGCATTCTGGCGGCGGCGCGTTATGTGGTTCCGTTTATCCTGGAGAGGCTCGTCAGCATGAATATGCGCGATGTGCTGGTGATCGCCTCGGTCGTGATCACCATGGGCATCGCCTGGATCACGGAGTCTCTGGGGCTTTCTCTGGCCATCGGAGCTTTTCTCGCGGGACTGGCTTTATCCGATACGGACTTCACCCATCAGATCATCAGCGACATCAGTCCGTTTCGCGATGTCTTCCTGTCGGTATTCTTCGTCGCTTTCGGCATGATTCTCAATCTCGATTTTCTCAAGGCCCACACCGGTTATATCCTGTTGACCTCGATGCTCATTATCTTCATCAAGGCCGGCGTCGTCTTCGGTTTTATCATCCTGATGAAATATTCGTTGCGCACGGCGCTGCTCTCCGGCGTCATGCTGTCGCAGATCGGCGAGTTCTCCTTCGTCCTGGCCTCGCAAGGCTACAAGAATCAGATCATTTCGGACTACATTTACCAGACATTCATCGGTGCCTCCGTTTTGACGTTTATTGTAACCCCTCTGTTGGTTTCAATGGTTTACTATCTGCTTGCGCGCAGGAATGTTTTTCATCCCGCTGCCTCCGACGTGCACCCCGTCGAACGCATTGGGGTGAAAAACCATGTCATTATCTGCGGCATGGGGCTAAACGGCCGAAACCTGGTGAAGGTGCTGAAAGACACCGCGATTCATTACGCGATTATCGATCTTAATTTTCAGAAGATCAGGAAATCGAAAAGCAAGGGCGACAAGAACACGATCTGGGGCGACGCCGCAAGCGTGGAAATTTTGCGCCGCGCCAATGTGGAGGCGGCACGCGTCATGGTCATCGCCATCTCGGACCGCTTTCTTACCAAAAGCTGTCTGGTAAACGCCAAAGCCCTGAATCCGAACCTTCATGTCATCGTTCGGACAAAATATGTCGCCGATATCGACGATTTGCTCGCTCTGGGCGCCGATGACGTAATCCCGGAGGAATTTGAAACATCCATCCAGATTTTCAGCCGCGTCCTCAAAATGTTCCACGTTCCCAACAGCATCATTTTGGCCCAGGGAACCATCATCCGGAATAAGTCCTACGGCGTTTTCCGTGAGGTGCGCTATACGCAGGAGGCGTTTGATCAGATCAGCCAGATTCTGGCGCAGGGAACCATCGAAACCTATTATGTCGCGGCCGGTCATCCGGTCATCGGCAAGAGCATCCGCGACCTCAATCTTAAAGCGCGGTCGGGCGCTCTGATCATCAATATCATCCGCCACAATCAGACCATGACCAATCCGCCCAGCGATTTTGTCTTTCAGGCGGCGGACCAATTGGTTATCTTCGGAAGCCATGAGGCGATTGATCAGAGTTTGAAAATACTGGAGGAGAATCGGCATGACGGCGCATCACCATAGCCCCGGGCAAACGGGAGAAGAATCGTGGGGCCGGCGCCTCGTCGCCTCCATGATCATGAACCTGCTCATTCCCGCGGTTCAGATTTACGGCGGCATCGTTTCGGGCAGTATGGCGCTGATCAGCGACGCGCTGCATAATTTAAGCGACTTCATTTCTCTCGTCGTCAACTACGCGGCCCTGATTATCGGCAAACGCGGACCCACCCTGAAGCAGACGTTCGGCTTCAAA
>SBEK01000150.1:0-6361 GCA_009668925.1 Deltaproteobacteria bacterium | reverse complement strand
GTGCCGGCAAACGGTCACCGGGATCATGAACATTAGACTAAACCTTTAAGGGAGAAAATATGGACATCATCACCAGCAAAAAGGACGGGGTTCTGACCATTCAGTTCAACCGCCCGGACAAGAAAAATTCGATTACGGCCGCTATGTACAAAATGATGGCGGATGCGATCGCCGACGGCGAAAAGGATCCGGCCGTGCGCGTCATCCTGTTTTGCGGCCAGCCGGAAATGTTTTCGGCCGGCAACGATCTGGAAGACTTCATGAACGCCAAAGAAAGCGTTGAAGAACGGCCGGTGGCTCAGTTTATGCGCAATCTCAGCACGGCGGCCAAACCCGTGATGGCCGCCGTATCCGGAATGGCCATCGGCATCGGCGTGACCATGCTTTTGCACTGTGATCAGATTTATGCCGCCCGCGAGACCAAGTTTTCGATGCCGTTTGCCAAACTCGGGCTGTGCCCCGAATTCGCGTCGAGCAAACTGCTGCCGGAATTAATCGGATATAACCGAACGGCCGAACTGCTGCTATTCGGAGAGCCTTTCACCGCCGAACAGGCCTTCGAGATGGGCCTGGTCAATAAAGTGCTCCCGTCCGCCGATCTGATGGCTTACGCGTATGCCCAGGCGGCAAAATTGGTGTATCTGCCGCCGTCTTCTTTGCGCACAACCAAGCGCCTGATGAAGGCGCGCAACGCGGACGCGGTCGTTGCTCAGATGATCGAGGAAAACGAGCACTTCAGCGCCATGCTGCAGGCGCCGGAAGCCAAAGAAGCGTTTGCCGCCTTCTTCGAACGCCGCAAGCCGGACTTCTCAAGGTTCAGTTGAGCATCGGGAATCGGGGATCAAATCACACGGCTCCTCGCAAGAAAGAACGCACCTTCGGCGGTAAGACAGAACTTATCTGGACTGGCCGATTTTGGTGATCGTGCCCTGGGCTATGGCGCAGAGACTTTCTTTAGAATCTTTGACGGCAAAAACATCGCAGTGGCAGACCGCCTGGGTTTTCCCGACGTAGACCGCGGTGGCGCGGGCGATAATGTAATCCCCCATCGCCGGTCTGACGTAATTGATTTTGAATTCCGACGTCACCACGCCGGGGCCCAGCACGCTGCCGCCCACGTAAGTCAGGGCATTGTCCGCGGCATAGCTGATGACGCCGCCGTGCAGAAATCCATGCTGCTGCTTGAGTTCGTGTTTAACGGGTACTCTTATTTCAGCGGATCCGACGGCGAATCCGGTCAGTTCGGCCCCGATTAAAACGCTGAACGGCTGCGCGGCCAAAACCTGCCGGCCCATCATCAACATCTCGTCCATGGCCTGATCCCCTTTCTTGGCCCCTGTTCCGTTCCGGATGATATTCCGGACATAAAGCACCTCTTTCAAAGAGGTCTGTCCTTTAATCATTAAGCGGTTTTGTCTACTATGAAACGGCATTCAAGTCAAAGACGTTCCCGAGACATCCCCGCTCGAAAAATGATTGTCTTTTCCGACGGCTTTGATATAGAAGAAGAACCAAGACGGGTCCGTCAGACACGAACAAGGTAACTTACCAGCAAACAGGTTTCATCCTACACGCCCCAGACATTGACACAGTTTCAAAGGAGATACCCATGAAAATGAAAAATATTTTCGTTCAGGCGGTATTGTTTTTGTCGCTCGCGGCGATGTTGACTTTCTGCTTGTCCGGCTGCGGCGGCGGGGGATCCGATCCACTGATCGGCTCATCCGGAATCCCCCGCTTTGCGTATGTCACCAACCATCAGGCCGACATGGTTTCCATTTACGCAATCAATCCCCAAACCGGCCAGTGGCGCTATATCGGCCGCCAGACGAGCCAGGTCTTCCCGATCTCGATCGTCGTCACCCCCAATGGGAAATTCGCCTATTGTGCCAACTTCAACAGTGACAGGCTTTACGCCTATACCGTCAATCCGGCGACCGGCGCCCTGCAGTATGGTTCGATGCCCGCAACGGGCAGCGGCCCGCGTTCCGTGGCCGTTGAACGAACCAGCCGGTTTGTGTATGTCGCCAATTATACCGGCAACAGCGTCTCCGTCTTCGCCATCAACCAGACGACGGGCGCCCTCACCCCGGGAACCGCCGCCGCTGCCGGTACCAATCCGATCTGTGCGGTCGTCGATCCTTCGGGCAAGTTTCTCTACGTTGCCAATGAAGGATCCAACACGATTTCCGTCTATACCATCAACCAAACCAACGGCGCGCTGACCGCCGGCACACCGGTTCCTGCAGGGACCGAACCGGTCTTTCTCGCGATGGATCCGTCCGGAAGATTTATTTACTCGGCCAATTTAAGCTCCAATGATGTTTCCTTCTTTACCATCAATCAAACGACCGGCGCCCTCACCGCGACCGGATCGGTTGCCGCGGGCATATCGCCCGTATCCATCGCCGTTGATCCAACCGGCAAATACGCTTATACCGCCAACTGGGGATCCCACAATGTTTCCGCCTTCACCATCAATCAGACCACGGGCGCCCTCACCGCGGGGACGCCGGCCATATCCGGCATGAACCCCATCCACATTAAGGTTGATCCCTCGGGCAAGTTTGCCTATGCCTCGAATGCCTCCAACATTAACGGCAACAGCATCACACGATACACCGTTAATCAAACGACCGGCGCATTAACGCCCGTGGGCATTATTCCTTCCCGCGCCGGTTCCTCGATTGCCATGACGACGGGCAGCGCCGCGGTCGCCTTTGAACCCAAATACGCTTACGCGGTGCATGGCGCAGGTTACATATCCGCCCTGATCATTAATCCCGCAAATGGCTGGCTTGCGGAAATCGCCGGCTCTCCGTTTCTTGCCGGAGACCACCCGGTGCGCCTGGCCATTGACCCATCCGGCTCGCATGTTTATGTGACGAATGCGTATGACGCGACGGTGACAGTTTTCTACATTCTGCCCGCCGGCGGCGGTGAAATAGAGATACAGGCCACCGTACCTACGCAGCTGTATCCTTTTGGTATCGCGGTGGACGCGGCGGCGCGGTTTGCCTATGTCACGAACTCGAATTCGAACAGCATTTCGATTTTCACCATCGACTATCAGCATTTTCAAACCCTGGTCGCGTCAGGGACCCTTGCCGCGGGTGCCGGACCTTCGGTCGCCGCCGTTGACCCGACGGGCCGGTTTCTGTATGTGGTGAACTATACGTCCAACGATATTTCCGTTTTCAGGATTAATCAACTGACCGGAAATTTGACCCTGCAGGCGACGGCGCTGGCGGGAGCCCAGCCGCGGCATATCGCCATCGATCCGGAAGGCCGGTTTGCTTATGTGATCGGCAACGAGGCGATAGTCCGGTGCCTGGCAATCAATCAGATAAACGGCACCCTGACCGCAGAATCCGTCGCGACGAGCGTTGGTTCGCCCGACTTCATCGCCGTTGATCCGACCGGCCGGTTTGTCTATGTATCCGGCGGGTCGGGCGATAACGTCACTGCTTATACGGTTAATGCAGTCACCGGCGCACTGACGCCCGGAACCGCGACACACGCCGATTATGCGTCGTGGTGCGTCGCGGTGGATCCGTCCGGCAGATTCGTCTATACGACCAATGGGCACGCCAACTCTTTTTCAGTCTTCAGCGTCAATGAGCCCACGGGAACCCTCACGAAAACGCAAGACCTGGTGACCGGCTGGAGACCCTATTTCGTAGCCATTTTGGGTTCGGCAAAATAATCCCGACCGGGGCGGCGGCTCATCTTTTGGCCGCCGCTTCACTTTTAGCTTTGCGAAGCGAAGATTCTGCTTTATAAAGACTCCAACAGGCGCTCAAGAAGCGATGAAGTGGCGCAAAGAAAAATTGTACCTGGTGTTTTCGTCATGTCGGATCTTTTTCAATCAAACACCTCGCAGCAAACTGTCGAGGTATGAAATGAGCGTCGTTGTTGCTAAGCTCGCTGCGGAGAATTAACACTTGTCCCGCAAAGCGGGATTAACGGAACTGAGAAATGATCGAGGAGGTTATTATGAAGAGATTCCCTCTTGTTTTTACTCTGGCCTTTGGGGTGACCCTGGCAGCAGCGGCGGTTGCGTATGGCGTGGATCGCATGGTCATTCATTTTAAGAATGGAAACACGCAGAACATTGATTTGAACAGCGTGCAGCGAATTGAGTTTCAGAGAGATTCATCCGCCAATTTCCTGCCGCCCGGCATTCAATCGGGGAGATCTTATCAATTGATGGCCAAACACAGCGGCAAATGTCTGGACGTGGCCGGCGCCAGCACCGCCACCGGAGCAAATGTATTTCAATGGGATTGCCACGGCGGCCCCAACCAGCAATGGAGTTTAACCGATAAAAGCGGCGGCTATTACGTCTTAACAGCCAGACACAGCGGCAAATGCCTGGATGTCGCCGGCGTCAGCAACGATAACGGCGCCAATATTTATCAATGGGACTGCCACAGCGGACCCAACCAGCAGTGGATGTTTATTCCACAGGGACAGGGCTACTATCTCGTCAAGGCCAAGCACAGCGGCAAATGTCTGGACATCGCGGGAGTCGGCAAAGGAAACGGCGATAATGCCCATCAATGGGATTGCCACGGCGGCGACAACCAGTTGTGGCAGTTGAAATAGCGCAGGTCCGTCCATGAAAAGTGTCGTCGTCATTCTGTTTAAGGATTTTGAAACGCTGGATGTGTTCGGACCGGTCGAAATTCTGGGGAGGCTGAAAGATAACTTCACCCTGCGGTTCTTTTCTCAAACCGGGGGCATCATCACCGGCACGCAAAATGTTCCGATTGTTACGGAAGCGTTGTCGGGAATGTCCGGATCGGGTCACATTCTTCTGATTCCCGGAGGAATGGGCGTCGTGAACCTGGTCCGCGATGAACATTTCCTAAACGATTTGAAATGTCTGGCTCAAAGCGCGGAATATATCCTGACTGTTTGCACAGGCTCAATCCTGCTTGCCCAAACAGGTTTGCTTTCCGGTAAGAGAGCAACGTCCAACAAACGCCTCTTCTCGTGGGCGGGTAAGGAATCTCCCGATGTCCACTGGGTAAAAAAGGCCCGCTGGGTCAGAGACGGACAGATCTACACCAGCTCCGGGGTCAGCGCCGGCATGGACATGACCTTGGGATTTGTCGCCGACGTGCTGGGCCGGGACATCGCCAGGCGGCAGAGCATCGAAATCGAATACGATTGGAAAGAAGACGCCGGATGGGATCCCTTCTCGGAAATCTACTGATTTTCGCCGTTCGCCGGCCGGCATATTTTCATTTTGCATACCGCCCATTATGTGCTATAGGGCTCCCTCGTTATTCACGAGTCATGCGCGCCTGTAGCTCAGCTGGATAGAGCATCAGACTACGAATCTGAGGGCCGTAGGTTCGAATCCTACCAGGCGCGCCAATTAGATCAGGGAGTTAGCCATTTCCGGTTAGCTCCTTTTTTTATACAAAAATTTTCTTGACTTAGCCTGCCCGTTTATTTATCTAGTATACTAAATAATAGGGAAGGTCGTTTTCCTTGGTCAGTTATCAGGACGTCATTTTATTTATCCTCAGCAAAGCGCATCAGAAAGTTTACGGGACGTTTAAATCCCGTCTGCAATCTTATGGGATGACGCCCATGCAGGGTCTGGTTCTGCATGCGCTGTATGAGGAAGAAGGCCTCTCCGCCGGTGAACTGGGAAGGCGTCTGGGGCTGGACAGCGCAACGCTGTCCGGCGTTCTGGACCGTATGGCGGAAAGCGGCTGGATTATCAAGAACGTAAAAGAAGACCGGCGTGTCCTCAATCTCCAGTTGACGGACAGGGCCCGCCAGTGCCGGGATAAATTTCTTCAGGAGACCGTAGATGTGAACCAGGAGGTCCTTTCCGCGTTCAGCACCGAAGAAAGATTGCTTTTGATCAGGATGCTGAAAGATCTGCGTAAATAAGACACGGGAAGAACCTCCTCGCAGGAAGCCGTCGGGGGATGACGTCGACGTCATTATTGCGCAGCAAGTTTTGGAAGAAATAATGCACGTCCCGCAAAGCGGGGATAAATCGTTAGTATACAAAATGAAATTGGCGGTACAGGGAGGTCAATCATGACAGGTAACCATCAGTTGTCCGGCAGCCGCAGGAAGACGGATTACCCGGCAACGGATTATGAACGAATTTTTCATCCGCGGACGCTCGCCATTGTCGGCGTTTCGGCGGAGGACGGGGGCACCGGTTTCGGCGCCGGCATGCTGAGATCCATATCGATGATGGGTTTCGAAGGGAAGATGTTCCCGGTCAACCCCAAGGGGGGAAGCATCGCCGGAATGGAAATTTACAAGCGGATCGAAGACATTCCGGAAACCATCGACTTTGCGATCATCGCCGTGGCCGCCCGCCACG
>SBEK01000335.1:841-1525 GCA_009668925.1 Deltaproteobacteria bacterium | reverse complement strand
CAGCAGGTGGACTGCTCAAAGGCGTTATCGGCCTGTGCGCACTGCGTAACGATCTTGCTGTCGCCTCCCGCGAAGAGCATGGTCATCTTGCCCGCTGCCGCCCAGCACCACTGGTCCTGCTCCTGCGGGTACAACCGGACGTTCAGAACTTTGTTGGTCGTGTCCGCGCTTTCGCTCATTACACGGAATGCCGATAGGGAAAGCGCCCGGGCCGGGGCGGTCTGCGGCCGGGTTTCACTCGCGGTGCTTCCGACATGCGGCACCATATTCCGGTAGGACGCCTGCGCTTCAATGACGGCGGCCCTGATGAAAGGCGCGAGTTGGGCAAACGGATATTTCACCCCGGGAACAAACGGGGCGGAATCGCTGGCATAAAGCGGAATCAAAATATCACGGCCTTCGCTTTCATAACCGACAAAGGCCATCTCGATTTCATCCAGATCAAGCAGGTAACTGTCGGCAACGGCGATACGGTTCACCGATAAAATGTTCAGCGCCTTTTCAATTGTCTGCGCCGATTCGATGGCGACACATTCCCAGGCACTGTTCGTCATCATCACCACAATGCCGGCGATTGGTTTTCCCCTGACCAGGACCGGATAAAGGAATTGATTGCCGCTTGTGATCAGGGAATCATCCGCCGCTATCCTCTGCAGCAGAGCGCCGGTATCGATGCTCTTGACT
>SBEK01000335.1:0-831 GCA_009668925.1 Deltaproteobacteria bacterium | reverse complement strand
CAGCGGCGGATTCATACCCGTAGAAATCGAAGCCCTCGTCCCGGGCCATGCTTCTCAGGGTGGTGAGACCGTCCGCCGCGGCCTGAATACGGTTGTCGGAAGAGCCGCCCGAACAGGTCACCAAAAAAGCCAGGATGAGCAAGATAAGGAGCCTTGACGCATGGAATGATTTTATCATCGCGATTTATTTCTCCTGCGGGAAAGATGCGGAGCTGCTGTTTATGTTTCCCTTCGTACCAGTGATAATATCCGGATTCAAGCAGATCTAATTTTGCAGGAGTGAGGTGGTTTACGAAAAGACCAAAGGTGCGCTGTTCGCTTATTGACTCCCCCTATATTGTTTGTGCGTGGCAGCAGATCGGTGGGGTCAACAGGCTTCAGTCTGGCCGCAAGTTATAACTCTACGGCGTCCTTATATTTGCTGTGTCATCGCGGGTTCACGACAGTGAACGTGGCAATCTTTCTTTCATGTCATTTCGGTCTTGTGACCTTCAGGCTATGGCGGTCGGTATCCAGAATGGAACAACTGAAAGGAGCGCAACTGAATCAGGGCATCCGGCATGCGCCGGAGTTCCTGTGCCGGAATGTCCTCGACTGCGGCGCTCGGGATGTCAACCCTGCAGGAGAACCCCGGCGAAGGTTCTTTTGAATCAAGTGTTATGTTTCCGGAATTGCGCGCCCGGAATTACGCCGAATTGCACCCGGAATTGCAAAAACCCGTCACGGCCGTCATCGGCCCTGGTCAGTGCCGAAAGTCCGCCGCTTCTGCACGGATCTACGGCGGCGATGATTCCTACAAGCAGAACGCAATTAAGATAGTTGGCTGGAAAG
>SBEK01000149.1 GCA_009668925.1 Deltaproteobacteria bacterium | reverse complement strand
GCTTCGAACGCGCGCACGGCGGGACGATTTTCCTCGACGAGGTGGGGGAGCTGCTTCCTCAGGCTCAGGTCCGCATGCTCCGTGTCCTCCAGGAAAAAGAGATCGAAAGGGTAGGCGGCACCAAAGTGATACCGGTGGACATCCGGCTGGTCACCGCCACCAACCGCAATCTGGAGGAGATGGCGCGATCCAACCAGTTTCGCCGGGACCTGTGGTTTCGCCTGAACGTCTTTCCGATTCTCCTTCCACCGCTCAGAGAAAGAAGGCAGGACATTCCCGAGTTTGTCGACTATTTCCTGCAAAAGAAATCCCGGGATATGAAACTGGTTCGACCGCCGCGGCTTGCGGCGGGGGCCATCAACCGTCTGCTCGATTATGACTGGCCCGGCAATGTTCGGGAGCTGGAAAACGTTGTCGAGCGTGCTTTGATTTTGAACCGGGGAGAAACGCTGACCTTTGCCGATTCCCTCATTCCGAAAAAATCCGGCGGCACCGCTTCCGCTTCAGGTGAGGCCGAAGCGTCCATCAATCTGGATGCGGTCACGGCCGCGCATATCACAAAGGTGCTCCGGTCGACGAACGGCAAAGTGCACGGGCCGGACGGCGCCGCGCAACTGCTCGGCGTCAATCCCAGCACACTGAGAAAACGAATGTCCAAACTCGGCATCGGCTACGGAAGAAGGTTCAAAACGAAGGGGTGATATTCGGGTTCCAGAATAGCCAATATTTCAACGGCCCGCTGGAAGTTTAGTTTCTTTTGGAAGATATGCTGGGCCGCAAGATTGATATGGTCACGCCGGAAGCCTTAAGTCCTTATATCGGCCCTTATATTCTGAAAGAGGTTGAACGTGTCGCTATCGCCGCATGAATATCTGAAACATATTCTGGATGAAATTGATTACATCCTTCCTCAAACAACAAAGACGGATTTTCAATCTTTCTTAAGAGACGAAACCTTGCAGAGAGCCTTTGTCCGAAGCCTGGAGATTATCGGTGAAGCCGCAAAGAAATTGCCGGATTCCATGCGAGCGGGTTACCCCGATGTCGAGTGGCGCAAGGTTACCGGCATGCGCGACCGATTGATCCATGATTACTTCGGTGTCGATCACACGATCGTCTGGGATGTGGCGATAAAAAATTGCCGGAGCCGCGGTTGAAGATAAAGCTTATGTTAAAGCAAAATTAAAAGGTGATGGTTACAAGCGAATAATATAAAATTGAAAATGCGGGAAAGAGAATTGTACAAGACATGAGGATAATAGACGCGCTGCTAAGATGTTTCAAAATTAACAGCGTCCCTCTGTTTCCCTTCAGCAAAAACAGATATTAACAAAAAATCATCAAGTGTTAGTGGGGAATTGAAAACTGACATTTTGCGGTATGACAGGCGGGTGCCTTCTTCATTTCCTGCTCCACACGATTAAAAAAGCAATGAACAAGACCACGTATAATCCTGTAAAGATAACGATAAACGCCGGAAGATTAAAAATCAGAGTCGGAATTTTAAACCCGGCAATCCATTGAACGCCGTAAGTCAGCAGCGTCAGCAAGGCGGCCCCGACGGCTGCATCGATATGTGCATGTCTATTGATTCCAAAAGAGGCCATGGTCAAAATCTCCGATATCGCCCTGCCTGCTCCTGCGCTTGCATCCGTGCCTCACGGAAAGGCCAGGATAACCAGCAAAATAACGATTGTTCCACTCAGAATAATCGTTCCCACAACGGCCGGCATGTTGATGACGATGGCGATCCATCCCAAACACTGCAGCCATAACCCGCCAAGAATACCGATAAAATATCCGACCACCAGACCGGCCAGACTGGCCGGCAATCCCAGCCAGAAGGAATGGGTTTCCATGCCGATGGGTATGCCGACGAAGACACCCAGAATAACAAAAAAAAGAAATACGCCGATTGGAAAGTCATCATAACGCGGTTTTTCACCTTGCCGGCCCAGAAAGCTTGCAATCACCAGAGCCAGGATGCCCCCCACGCCCAGAATGCTTAGAATCCATCCCAGGACGGACTTCTGGACGGCCCACGGTATGCCGATAATCGCCACGATCATGCATACCACCAGGGATATAAACATTGCCATCGTGGAAGTAAAACGTGTCCCATCGCCTTCCTTTTTCTTGAAAGACAGATGTTCTTTCAGAATGTGTGGAATGAACCGTAAATGAAATTCACGTGAAAAAAATTGGGGAGGAGGAAAGTTTCGCACCATCGGTTCAACCTTTCCGGGTCTTGCAGGGTCCGGTTATCCTGTGCATTCGAGCCTCATCATATGCAACGGCATCCGGCTAAATCGTATCACGGGATGCCCCGTTGTCAATAGAGATTTTGACCGTGCAAAGACGTCTCCCGTCACAAAAGCCGGCAGGAGGTGTCGGGATAAATTCCCTCCAAACTTTGCCGTTCCCTTTCTTAAGAATTTTATGGTAAAAAGTTTCGAAAAGCAGAGAACTCTTTTCGCAGCCGGGATGTCCGGGAAGCAGAATCAATCACTGCCGGAGGTACGAATGCAAGTTCTGAAAACAGCGATCAGGTCCCAGCGACCGCCGCGACGATTCGGAGGATGCGCAGCGGCATGGATTCTTTTGGCAAGCTTGGTTGTTTTATGTCCGTATGCCGCGATTGCCGGCGAAACCAACCCATACTGGAACCCGGCCTGGTCCAGTGAAAAGCAGACGGTTGCCCGGTTGGGAGAAAGCCGGATCACGGTACTGGAGGTTTACGCGTGGCGCGATTGGATGCCGATCGTTAAAAACCCCGGCCCCGACGGCGGATCGCCGCTTCGTGTGCGGATCAAACTGAAACTGGACAATGCCCGGGGTGAAACAAACCGGTTATCTTTTCATGCCGTCATTATCGATGGTCGGGAACAGTCTTATCCCGTCACTTTCCGCAGCCTGCCTGACGCCCATCAGTTTACGGATACGAACAAGAAATCGGCTGCCTTACGGGAAGGCACACTCCCGGCGGGAGAAATCCGGGTCATCGATCTTCTGGCGGATCAGGGACCCTATCTTCCGGCAGGCTCGGAAATTTATATCCGCATGGAATGGACGGACTCTGCAGGGCAAACGGCCGTCATCAGGACTCCGGCCCAGCCCGTGAAACGAACGGATTAGAATGTAAATACAAGGAGGAAAAGCATGAAAAGACCCGTCTTCATCGTGTTTGACCTATGGCTGATTGTTACGATGATTTGCGTCAGCCTGTGTATGGCGGAGGAAACCCGGTATAGGTCCCGGTGCGAACCGCCCGTACCCGACACCTGGCTTCAGGAACAGCAGCGAATCGCCAGAGAGAAAACACCGCCGAACGTGCCTGTCATGTCGGTTATCGATTGCCGGCCGCAAAGCTGCGAAGTTGATCTGACGGAAGACATCAAGGTGATCTGCCGGACTTGTTCCTATTCCATATACAAATGTTCATCTGCGGAAAACGATGGGAAAGTAGTACTGAAGTGCCGGGACACGGTCGTGAAAGATAAACCCGAAATAACCATCACCCGGGAAGACTTCAAGAACAAAAAAATCAGATGCACGACGTTTTGCGGTTCCTGCGGGACCGGCTGGAAATAAAGGGCAGGAGGCCGCCCTCATCCCATGGAGACCAAACCATGAAAAACTTTTCATTGGCAGCGGTTTTGCTGATGGCAATCATTCTTCCGACCTTGGCCCCTCCGGCACAGGCCGATATCTCAGGTTGCCGGTGTTATTGCAATATCATACTTCGCCCCCCCTGCGGTGACGAGGCGTGCAAGCGTGCCTGCGGCTGGCAGGAACCGTCACCGCCTCAAATTCAGGAACCCGTCCGGGACCCTGTCGAGGAGCAGCACGGGCAGGCCGAGGAACTCAACAGGCAGGGAGTCGCTTACTATAACAACCGCGACTGGGTCCGGGCGATAGACCTGTTTCGGGCCGCCCTGGAAAAATGGCCGGGCAACCGGGTGTTCGAAAAGAACCTGAATAACGCCAGAGAGGCTCAGCGCCGGGAGCGGGATGCGGCTTTTAAAAAAGATTTGAAAGACGTCCTCGACAAAGAAGCGCAACAGGATGTCCGCAGGAGCTTAAAAGAGGATCTCGATAAACAAGCCGATGACGATGTCCGGATGGGCTTGCAGGAGGATCTCGTCCGAAAAACGCCGGATAGAAAAGAACATGGCCCTTCTTTCCAGCAATGGGACCGCGTCTCCAGCGCCGAAATACAGATGATGTTGGAGGATCTCAAAAAAGTGAAGGCACCGCCAATGATTTCCCTCGGTGTGGCCTCGCTGGGGTTTCGGGTCCTGAAGCCTTTTGATCGGGAAACCGAAGAGCTGCTGCTCGGCATAACCGACCGGGGCGTGGCAGCGTTTGAAATCGTGGGAACACTGGCAGGCCGGGCTTTGCCGGCGGCCAAATGTATTCTCGCAGCGGGCCATACCGTCATTGCCATGGAAAACGGCGCAGATATTTATTTGGTGAAACAAAACGCCATCTACGAACAGGCCCTCCGTTACTTCAAGGACAAACCGGCGGCAAAGCTCTTCTCCGCGACCGTGCAGGCCCTGCGGCACCACAAACCTCTGCCGCTAAACGCCGACAGTGAAATGATTTCCACGGCCCGGGCCATCATCGATCCAAAGCTGGGAAACAGCGGCATGCACATCGCCTGGGGCGCCTTATGGTCCCCGGATGCCCTGAAAGCGGGATTGACAAAGGCAGCCATTGAACTGAGCTCCGAATATTTGATAGGTCACGGTTCAAAGCAGATCGTAAAAAAAATACAAGCCGAACGGGACCCCGTTTTTCGCTACGCCACCCGATCTCTGGCCCGCGCCGAGTCGTCGCTGTCCGGAACCGCAAGTGACGCCGACCGGGCCGCTTTGGAAAAAGTTATTCACGAAGCCAATCGATTAATTGCCCGAAGTTACATCGCGGCGGAACCTGCCGCGCGCGCGGTGGGCGCCAACGCATGGATCTATTCCAAAAATGCAATGGACAAAGCCGTCGAAAAACGAAAACACGCAAAAAAAGCCGCTGACGAGTGAAGTCATGCGTGGAATGCAATGGCTCAGGCGGCTTGGGAAAATTGAGGGGGACGAACACGCGATTCATCTGATTCGAAAAAACTCCCAGAGATAAGTGATATCTCAAAACTGACCCTAATATGCTAATATGCAAAAAAGTTTTGCGAGTCTTCATATTCAGAATTCCAAGAATCGGGACCCATAAAGAGAAGAACGCATAATTAAGACATAATGGTTGTCGCCAGACAAAGGATTGATAAAAGACCTGCAAGTGATGGGGGACATCCTATAATGTTCCCGTCAAGAGAAAAATCTGCTTTTTAAAAGAGTAACAAAATCGGCGATGTAAATTTTACTCGTTCTTTCAAACACACGTCTGCCCTGCATCTGACGGGCAGACGTGCCGATTTTCTGATATTTCCAGTTCCAGACAGAAAGGCGAATAGACTCCAAGCAGGACACCCTTAAGATAACCACAGTGTGACGCTGTTGACGTATCAGCTTCATAACAATCTGAATACATTTTCCCGAAAACAGAACATCAATTCATTTAGATTTGATATCGCCCATAAATTTCATTCCCCAATCGCGTCCGGTTTGCGGCGGACGATGCTCAACCGGATTGCGCAACAGTTTAAGCGACTGTGTCGGACATTTGTAGGCGCAGACGCCGCAGCCGATGCAGCGGGAGGGATTCAATTCGGCAATTCTGCCGGTCTTATTGGTTAACTCACGGTGTCTGCCATCTTTACCCGCAACCGCCGTTTTGCTTCCTTCAGCCTGCGGCGCATCGGCTAAGTGTAGGGCTTCCATGGGGCAGCGGGTAATGCAGAGGCCGCAACCCACGCATGTGGAGGGGCTTGTCATGATCCGGAAGTTTGAAGGAGTCAGGCTTCCGTCATGTCCGTACCGGTTCAGGGCCAGAAACCAGATGCAGCAGTCGCGGCAGCAGTTGCAGATGGTATCGGGATTCTCTTGCTGATTGGAGATGCCATGGATCAGCCCCAGGTCGGCGCAACGTTTGAGTATCTCTTCCGTTTCCTGCCGGGTGATCTCTCTGCCCATGCCGTTTTCCACGATGTAGCGTCCGAGCTTATCGAAATGCAGGCAAACCTCCGTGGGGTACTCGCAATCCGGTGAGTCCGGATCGAGGTTGTTGGCATGGCGGCAGGGGCAGTTGCTTACCGTGAAGTAGTCAACCTTGTCGAGAATTTTGCGCACTTCCTCATAGGGCAGAATGCCGGTCGGATTATCAATCGTGACTTCTATCGGCAGGACCCGCAGGCCTTTTTCTTTAACGCCCATCCAGGGTGACATTAACCCGCCGGTCAGGTATTTGTGTTGAAGCGGGCCGGTGGTCTTGTCGTATTCAGCGGTGCGGCCGGGCCAGCCAAAGCTGCGGTAGATGAAAAAGATGTCGTTTAAAAAATATCGTTCATGGTTTTCTTTTATCTGCTTGTAGACAAGCCCCTTGGCGGCCAGGGCGTCGAGTTTCGGCCGCAGTTCATCGACGCTGATTCCGGTTAACTCGGACAGCTCGGCAAGCGTCTGCGGGACATAGGGCATACCGGTAAGGAGTCGTGCCTCGTCAGGGGTATAACGGGCGGCGACGTAAGGCAGTAAAACATCCGAATCCGGAACGCCATACCAGCTCTTCTTCAGCCATTCAACGAATCCGAGATACGTTTCAAGTTCCTGCTCCGTCAGCGGGCTTTTATTCATGTCCATGAAGCTGTTCCTCCTGGATATCATTGCTTGAAGGTCTATGAGAGGATGTTGCTCTGTCCGTCATTTTCCGAGAAAGACCGGCGCCCGCATTTCCACGAGCGCGGCAATACCTTCGGCGGCGTCTGCACTGGCCACAATTTGCGGGTTTCTCTCGATCAGCACGGTTCTGGCGGTATCGCGCGCCTGCCGCTCCGCAGCCCGGCATGACGCGAGTGAGGCCTGCACCGCCAAAGGCGCATTGGCGGCAATCATTTTCGCAATGTCCATCGCGCGTTCGAGGTGCTGGCCCGCGGCGGTGATTTCACTGATTAAGCCGAGGCGGAAGGCAACGTCGGCCCCAAAGCGCTCGGCGGTCACCAGGTATCTTGTCCCGCTCGCGCCCAGCCTGCTCTGCAGGCGAAAGGTAGCGCCGCCAAGCGGGAATATCCCCCGAGCCACTTCCAGTTGCGCGAACTTTGTTCCCTCCGCGGCGACAGCGACCTGCGCTGCGAGCATTAACTCGATGCCCAGCGTATTGCAGGTGCCGTGCGCGGCCACGACGATCGGTTTCGGGCAGGGTTCGCCGAAGAAATCCCAGGGGTCGTACCCATCCGCGGGAATCACCGCACCGATGTCTCCGGTTGCCACGGCTTGTGCGACCGATGCGAGATCCAGCCCGGCGGTAAATCCTTTGCCGTGTCCGAAAACAACTCCTGCCCGGAGATCGGGGTCGTCACCCAGCATGCGGTACGCACGCGATACGGTTTGAATGACTTCAAGGTTCCAAAGATTGTAAGCTTCCGGCCGATTGATGCCGATCACAAGAATATGGCCGTCGCGCTCAATGCTTACCAGACTCATAGGGCCTCCTCAAAACGTGAATGGGCAAGTGGGTTGCCCGGCGCCAGGCTCAGCGTGTCCGCAACGCATTATTACAGGTCATAGTGGGCATACGCCGCATAGACCGTGCCCTGATGATTGAAATGAAAGACCTCGGCGGACAGGCCGCGAACACCGTTGTAAATGATGGTGACACTGTCCGCCCCAACCAGAACGTGCAGCTTTTCAAAGTGAAGGTCAGGATACTTGCCAATGCTTTTGACCAGTAAACCCGGATGATGCCCTTGCCTTTAAGCTTGCCGGAAGGCTCGTTCATCGCGCCGGCGATCACCGGCGACGACATTTCGAAATCATCCGTGTAGTGAGACAGAATATCGTCGAGGTCGTGAGCATTCCACGCCCGGATCCAATGATCCGCAAATGTGTTGGCAAATTGAGAGTCGATCATGCCTGCAACAAATTCTAATGGGTTCTTGTGACTTTGTATAGATCCCCGCTTATTGGTTCCGAATGAAACGTTAATAAGCCCGTAATCGCAATCAGTATCAGAAACGGCATTTGGCATATCACGATCATAAGGATCCAAAGCCAAATGAGCTTCTCCCCCGGAAATCTGTTGAATCTCTCTTACTACTTAAAAGGGTGAGGGGTCAAGTGATGAACGGCGAGATGGATCGGCCGAAGATATAGGGCGGCAGCGACTTGCTTCCAAAAGTGCGGAAACGCCATAAGCTCAATTCTGTCATTAAAAAGCGCGGCCGCTAAAGAAAGAGCGGTTGGATATTGATATTAAACAGAACCGTCCTGTATTTCGCGTCCCCCGCTTACCGAATCAGCTACCGGATTCTTTTATCCCCTGCCTCCGGGATGACCCGGATCTGGTCTTCGTCCAGGAACGTTTCGAAGGTGCCGTCTTCGGTCCGGTAACGCACCATGCACCTTTTTCTGGTGTTGACCAGCGGATCTCCGCCGAAGAAAACGTTATTGGCGAATACGGCCACGGATCCTTCGAAAATGTGATTCCGGACGATTCGCGTCACGTCCATGTGCGTGTTTTCGTTCCCGTACGTTGCTTTGAGAATTTCGAGATGTCTGCTTCTGGCGTTGATTCGCGCATCCAGCGGACTGGGAATGACCAGATTCTGTCTCTCATAAGCAAACGTCTGGTACTGTCCCTCGTCGGTTTCGTACCGGACATCAACGCCCTTCCCGGACCCGAAGAGAGGATCGCGGCCGAACTGATCATTATTCACCGGTATGGCCACCTGGCCGTTGACAATTTTGTTGCGCAGGACTTCCGTCACGTCCATCTGGATCTCACCCGTCCCGTAGACGGCTTTGATGATTCTGAGCGGCTGCTTCGCAAGGCGCGCTTTTGAATCCGAACTTCTTTGTCCCGACCCGCCGCCGAAGAGATCGTCGAGAAGGTTGCGGCTTAAGCTGGTCAAGAGGTTGAGATCATTTCCGGTTGCATTCTTCCCGAGCCTCGCCTCGCCGGTTTTCGTTTCAATCATGCGGGAATTGATCGTGTAGGCGTTCCCGATTTTTACGACCGACCCGATCACGATCAGGTCCGCCCCGACAAGCTTCCCGATTTCCACGGCGCTTCGGTCGTCGATCAGTCCCGATTTTTGAAATTTCTGTTCCGAGAGGGCCCTGCTGATCTGAGCTCTTTCGACCACCCGGTACTTGTTGGTCCCGATGAGTTCCGTTCTCATGATCTCGGCTACGGCTTTGCCCAGGTGCTCCTCCGAACCGATGCTCTCGAAATCCAGGACGGCGACGGATTGCCGGCTTTCGCCTGCCGCCAATGCGGCGGTGGAACCCAGGAAAAACAGCAGAACGCAAAACACAAATGATGCGCGTTTAAACATTTTTTATTCAAGTCCTTCCGGAAGACCGCGGTGTATTGCAGTTTCTTCCTTATCTTCTGTTATCTCGCGCCTAACTTATAATGGACGAGTGTGTTGACCGTCAAGAAGGAAGTTGGGGCGAGGGGATGAAGTCTTCTTCCGGCTCAGCTGACATAACCCGCGATCAGGGCAATCTGGTTATTTACCGACGTTTTGCGGGGGGTAACCACTGGTGCAG
>SBEK01000148.1 GCA_009668925.1 Deltaproteobacteria bacterium | reverse complement strand
GACACCATCTGAAACTGCGACGTGGCATCGTCACGCCTTTTCTTGGAGCGGACAAATTCCCTGTTTGCGCCGATGATGGCGTTTTTATAATCGGAGTCTTCCCTTTCCTTCTCGTCTTCGACGGATTTGAGATTGGTCTTTTCTTCCTGCTTCGTGGAAAACGACTCGCGGCTGTCCACTTCCGAACGGATAATTTCCCGCACCGTGTCCCGGGAATCCGTGGAAAGCGTGACCCATCTTAAAACGGATTGCTGGTGCGCCTGTTTGGGCGGCGGCTGCGTCTGGCTTTTCGGGGCTCCTGATGCAGCTCCGGCAAACACAACCAGGAAGATGAAAATGAACGGCAAAGGCATTTTGAGTTTCAGCATAATTAAGTCCCTGTATTCATCTCTGATGTCGGCTCTTAACCGGTGTTAAACTAGCTTAAAAACCCCTTTGATGTCAAATTGTTTTGTTTCCGCGGGGAAAGTGCGGCGGTTCACCCCGAGAGCCTGTGGATTAATTATCCGTTAAACCGTTGATTCCGGCGACAAATGAATTATTTTAATAAAAAGTGTTCCGGGCTTAAGTCCGCTCAAGCGGCCGGTCGAGGCCGGAAAAAAGGCGGATAAAATCACCCGCACCGGCAGCCGGACCGCGGAGAATTAACGTCCGTCTTGCGCAAGCTGGATGGCAAAATGAGAAAGAAGAACCAAAAACATGATCTTTGGACGCTCCATCAGTCTTTTTAAGATACTGGGCTTTGAAGTCAAGGTCGATCTAAGCTGGCTTGTTCTTGCCGTTTTGATCACCTGGTCTCTGGCCAGTGGGCTGTTTCCCGAATTTTACAAAAACCTGCCGCCGGCTTCCTACTGGTGGATGGGGGTTGCCGGAACCGTCGGACTGTTTGCCTCCATCGTTTTCCACGAGTTGGCCCATTCTCTCATCGCCCGGCATCACGGCATCGCCATGAAGGGAATTACGCTCTTCATCTTCGGCGGCGTGGCCGAAATGGAAAACGACCCCCCGTCTCCCACGGCCGAGTTCCGCATGGCCGTTGTGGGACCGTTATCCAGTGCGCTGGCCGCTGCGATTTTCTTTTTGGCCGTCATGGGAGCGCGTCGCTTCGGCTGGCCCGTGGAAGTATACGGCGTCGGGACTTATCTGGCCTGGCTGAATCTCGTGCTCGCCGTCTTCAATCTGGTACCGGCATTTCCCCTGGACGGCGGCAGAATCCTGCGGTCGCTCTTGTGGCGCTGGAAAAAGGATTTACGCTGGGCGACTTCCGTCTCTTCAAAAGTCGGGTCCGGTTTTGGAATTATCCTCATCGTCCTGGGGATCATTTCCCTGTTTATGGGCAATTTTGTGGGCGGGCTGTGGTGGCTTATGCTCGGCTTCTTCGTCCGCATCGCCGCGCAAAATGCCTATCAGCAGATGCTGGCCCGAACCGTTTTTCATAATGTAAAAGTGAGCGATGTCATGGTCAAAGATCCGGTCGTCGTTTCCCGGGCCATGACCCTGGAGCAATTCATTCACGACTACGTCTATCACAACCCCTATCAGATATATCCCGTCGTTTCCTTCGGCCGGTTGAACGGCTGCATATCCGTCAACGCGGCGGCGCGCGTTCCCCGGGACGAGTGGTCCAGTCAGACGGTCGGTTCGATCACAACGGCCTGCGACCGCGAAACTACCATTCGCCCTGATGAAAGCGCCGCCCAGGCTCTGGCCGTCATGAATCGAACCGGAAACGCCCTTTTGCTGGTCGTCGAAGGAGAGCAGCTGATCGGCGTCATCAGCCTGCAGGATATGCTGAGATTGCTTTCGCTCAAAGTCGAGCTGAACGATTTTGAAACGAAGTAAGAGACCCTTGGCCTGTGTGTAAATGAAGAGCGGGATTTCCTATCCACAGCGATACGATTCCTCCTTTTTTCTTGCAAAAAATCGCGGCATTATGTCATAGTAGACGCGATGTCTAATCTCGTGTTCAGGAGTTTACCCATGAACAAATCCTATATTTTAGCGCTTGATCAGGGCACCACCAGCTCGCGCGCCGTTATCTACAACGCCGAAGGCGCCGCGGTAAAAATCGCGCAAAATGAATTTACGCAGATCTATCCCCAGGCCGGCTGGGTGGAGCATGACCCCATGGAGATCTGGGGATCGCAGCGGGGCGTTGCGAGCGAAGTGCTGGCCGCCGCCGGCGTTGCACCGGAGGAAATTGCGGCGATCGGCATCACCAACCAGCGTGAAACCACCATTGTCTGGGATAAGGCCACGGGCAAACCCGTCTATAATGCCATTGTCTGGCAGTGCCGCCGAACCGCGAAAATCTGCGACGAGCTGAAGGCCGCGGGCCTGGAAGGCTATATCCGGGAGAATACGGGTCTCGTGCTGGACGCCTATTTTTCGGGAACGAAGCTGAAATGGATCCTTGATCATGTCGAAGGCGCCAGGGAGAGGGCCCGCAAAGGCGAATTGCTCTTCGGAAACGTCGATACCTGGCTCATCTGGAATCTTACCCGGGGCAAAGTCCATGTGACGGATTACTCGAATGCTTCGCGCACCATGCTCTACAACATCAGGGAACTCCAATGGGACGAGCATATTCTGGCAAAGCTTGATATTCCGCCGGCTCTGCTGCCCGACGTGAGGCCGTCTTCCGCCGTTTACGGAGTCACCGATTCACGCATCCTCGGTACGGAAATTCCCATTGCCGGGGACGCCGGCGACCAGCAGGCGGCGCTCTTCGGCCAGGCCTGTTTCGCCCCGGGTATGGTCAAGAATACATACGGGACCGGCTGTTTCATGCTGATGCAGACCGGCGACAAACTGGCGCATTCGCAAAATGGTCTGCTCTCGACGATTGCCTGGGGCGTGGACGGCAAAGTGGAATACGCGCTGGAAGGCAGCATCTTCATTGCCGGCGCGGCCATCCAATGGCTCCGCGACTCTCTGCGCGTTATTTACGACGCGCGCGACAGCGAGTATTTCGCCGCGAAAGTCCCCGACACCCAGGGCGTTTATGTCGTGCCCGCCTTTGTGGGATTGGGCGCGCCGCACTGGGACATGTATGCGCGGGGCGCCATTCTGGGGCTCACCCGCGGCACCACCCGCAATCACATCATCCGCGCCACGCTGGAGTCGATCGCGTATCAGACGCGCGACGTTCTGGAGCTGATGCGTTCCGAATGCGGCATCGATTTGCAGGAATTGCGCGTGGACGGCGGCGCCTGCGCCAATAATTTTCTCATGCAGTTCCAGTCCGATATCTTGAATGTCCCGGTGGAGCGCCCGGAGATTATCGAAACGACGGCACTGGGAGCTGCATACCTTGCCGGACTGGCGGTGGGCTTCTGGAAGGACCTGTCCACGATTGCCGAAAAACGAAAAGTCGATCGGCGGTTTAGGCCGGTGATGGAGGGAGATCAGCGCGAGAAACTTTATGCCCGCTGGAAGAAAGCGGTCGGACGCGCCAGGAACTGGGAAGAAGAATGAACTACAGGCTAAAAGGCTGTAGGCTGTAGGTTAAGAGGAAGAAATCTAATCAGATGATCAAGACCGATGTCATCATTATCGGCGGAGGAGCCACCGGCTGCGGCATTGCCCGCGACCTGGCGCTCCGGGGCATCCCCCACTGCCTGATTGAAAAAGGCGACTATGCCGCCGGCGCCACCGGCGCGTGCCACGGCCTTCTGCACAGCGGCGGCCGCTATGCGGTTTCCGATCCCGTGGCCGCCAAAGAATGTTATGATGAGAATATGATCCTTCGCCGCATCGGCGAAAAATGCGTGGAGCCGACGGGCGGATTGTTCGTGCGCCTGCCCGGCGATTCCAAAATATTCCGGGAACGGTTTTTAAGAAGCTGCGATGAGATCGGCATTCCCACGGAAGTCATCTCCTCCACTAAAGCGCTGGAGCTGGTGCCCAATCTTAATCCGAAGCTGGAAGAAGCAGTCAAGGTCCCCGACTGCTCGATCGATCCTTTTCGTTTATGCATGCTCAATATGAGAACCTCGGAACTGAAAGGCGGCTTAAGTTTTACCCGCCACCGGGTGACTGAAATCGTTAAGTCCCACGGCCGTTGTATCGGTGTTAAAGCCGTCGATGCGGCAACCGGCGAAGTGAGAGAAATTCACGGCAACATCATCGTCAACGCCTCCGGCGCCTGGACCAATCTTGTCGCGAAACTGGCCGGCTGCGAAGTCCCTCTGACGTTGTCGAAAGGTTCGCTCGTCATCACCAACCACCGCCTGACAGACATGGTCATCAACCGTCTGCGCCCGTCTTCCGACGGAGACATCATTGTCCCCAATGAGGCCGTGTGTCTGGCCGGAACCACATCGCTGGCCGTCGAGGACCCCGATAAGATAGCGATTCAATCCGCCGAAGTGGATACCATCATCGGAGAGGCGGGCCGCATGATTCCCCATTTCAACACGACGCGCATCATCCGGGCCTTTTCCGGCGTCCGCCCCCTGCTCAAATCACAGACGCTGGACAGCCGGGCGATATCGCGCGGCTTTCAGATCATTGACCACCAAAACGGGATGTACAGTATTGTCGGCGGTAAACTCACGACCTTCCGGCTGATGGCGGAAAAAATGGTCGATACCGTCATGAACGCCTTTAATCTGAAACGCGACTGCGAAACAGCCGAGCAGCCACTCGACGGACAGGAGGAACTGAGCGGGTATCCCCTTTCCAAACGCCTGGCCGACATGAAGAACATTGTCTGCGAATGCGAACTTGTCAGCCGCAAAGACGTGGAGCGAACGATCGAACAGACGGGAACCCGGCATGTCGGCGACATCTCCCACCGGACGAGACTGGGCATGGGCCCCTGCCAGGGCGGATTCTGCACGTTTCGCGCGCTGGGGATCATGCATGACATGAACATCCTGACGGCGGAGCAATCGGTCTCGTCGCTTCGGGAATTTCTGGAGCGGCGGTTTCGCGGGATCCGGTATGCCCTCTGGGGCGACCAGCTCCGGGAAGAGCAACTGGTGGAGTATATCTATCTCGGCATTCTGGCGATGGAGAAACGCAAGTGAGCGTCATTGAATACGATGTCATTGTCATCGGCGCCGGCGCAGCGGGCCTGACCGCAGGGGCGGTCCTGGCCTCTCACGGCCTGAAAGTCGCGCTTGTCACCGCCGGAGAGCCAACCGCGTGTTTGTCTACCGGCTGCGTTGATGTTTGCGGAGAGAACGACAACCCCCTCGCGGGAGTGGCCGGTCTGCCGGCCGGGCACCCGTTTCACCTGGTCCCGGAGGCCGTCATTTGCCTTGCGCTCACCGACTTTCAGCACATTATGGCCGATATGGACATGCCCTATGCGGGGCATCCGGAAAAGAACCGCCTGGTTCTTTCCGCCATCGGAACCTTCAAGACCACCTGTCTGGTTCCCGCGACCATGGCGGCGTCGCCGCAGAATACGGACGAAAAAATCCATATTATTACGTTTGCCGGGCTGAAAGATTTTTACCCCGGCTACATCATTTCCCGGCTTCCCAATGCCTCCTTTTCCACTTACGACGCCGGCGTTTCGACCACCATGGGCATCGCCGCCAATTTCGAAGACGACGACTTTCTGGAAGCATTCATCCTGTGGCTGGAAAAGCAGAACATCCGCGAAAACAAGATCGCCTTCCCCGCGGTTCTGGGCCTGGAATCGGCGGCAGCCATCGTGAATAAAATCGAATCGCGCCTGGAGCGTCCCGTTTTTGAAATTCCCACGATTCCCCCGTCCATGCCGGGCCGCAGGTTATTCAACGGATTAAAGAATCACTTCAGGCGCCGGGGCGGGGTCATTTACTGGGGCTGGCCGGTGGTCGGCATAGAAAAATCCGGCGGGCAGATTGAAGCCGTCCGGGCCGAATCCCAGGGGAGGCCGGTGAGCCTCAACGCCCGGGCGTTTATCCTGGCCACGGGCTCTTTTGTCGGCGGAGGATTGCATGCCCAACGCGACGGGATTATCGAAAAGGTGTTTAACCTGCCCGTATCTGCACCGGGGAATCCCGACGACTGGTTTGATCAGGATTATTTTTCCCTGAACCACGGCATCGGCCGCGCGGGTATTGCGGTTGACTCCTCCTTCCGGCCCGTGGGCTCGGCGTTGAATAACGTTTTTGTCTGCGGCGCCATCCTGGCCGATACGGAGGTGCTGAAATACGGCTGCGGACACGGCCTGGCGATAGCCACAGGCCGGGCGGCGGCCGAGGCTTGCCTGGAGCATACGCGATGAACTTCGAGCACTGCATACGCTGCACGATCTGCGTGGAAAACTGCCCCGTATTGCGCGTCAACCCCGCCTTTCCCGGTCCGAAGCAGTCCGGCCCGGACGCCCAGCGTTTCCGCAGTGACCGGGAAAAATCCGTGGACGACTGGGTGCTTCTTTGCAGCCAGTGCAAGCGCTGTGAAATGGCCTGCCCCTGCGGTGTGGAACCTGCGCAGATCATTCTTCAGGCACAGCAGCGCTACGGCCTGGAGCATCCGCACACGGCGGCCCATCTGCTCTTCGCCAATAATTACTACCTCTCCACACTGGGATCGCTGACGGCGCCGCTCGCCAACCGCTTTGCCGCGACAAAGATCGGGAAACGGCTGTTTCAGCGTCTGGGCATCGCCACCTACATCCCCTTCCCCAAATTCAGTTTCCGGACGCTGCGGGCCGAAAAGAAGACCCGCAGCCGCGAAGCGAGGAAGGTCGCCTTCTTTTACGGCTGCTTCATCAACTTTTATCGTCCCGATATCGGCCGGAAAATCATCCGTCTGCTTCAGTCCTTCAAGATTGACGTCGTCCTGCCCCCCCAGTGGTGCTGCGGGCTGCCCGCTCTGGGGAACGGCAATCTGGCGCTGGCGCGCTCCTTTGCGCGAAAGAACGTCGCCTCGCTTTCCAACTATATCGATGCCGGATACGACATCGTTTATACCTGCACATCCTGCGGTTTATGCCTGCTCCACGATTACCAGGGAATCATGGAGATTCCCGGCGCGAAAAAAATCGCTGAGAACAGCTACGACCTTCACGAATATCTCCTCAAGCTGATTGCGGAGTACGAGATCAAGCCGCAGTTCAAGGAAGTGAACCGCGACCTGGCCTATCATATCCCCTGCCACCTCCGGGCGCTGAGACTCGGCTATCCGGCGGCCGATCTGCTGGCGATGATTCCCGGGCTCTCCTGTCACATTCTGGACGACACCTGCTGCGGATTAAACGGCAGTTATGGTTTCAAGAAAATCAACGAGGCGACGGCGGTGCAGCTCGGCCGGCGGGCTGTTTCACTCATCAAGAAGACAGGCGCCGAAGCCATTATGGCGGATTGCGGGTCGTGCCGGATGCAGCTGGCCGGACTTTCCGGCATGGAAGCCTTTGATCCGGCCGAGATTCTCTGCGAATCCCTGGGCATCAGGGACAAAAAATAAAAAAAGTCCTGTCATTCCCGCGCAGAGACTGCGTCGTAATTACTCTTTTTGTCATTCCGGGCAAGCGGAGCGCGACCCGGAATCCAGACAAAATTATGAGTTCTTGATTCCCGCCTTCGCGGGAATGACGACGCGACGCTATTACGACACAGTCCCGCAGGCAGGAATCCAGGAATGTGAAAAAAAAGGGGCTTCCCCGCGGAAGCCCCTTTCCTAATTACATCAAAGTCAAACCTTATTCACGGACAGGCGTCATTTTCCTGCGGATCATGACGATGAGAGCACCCGTGAGCAGAACGAAGGACAGCAGGAACGTGAGCACGGCGGCCGTGCCGTAGTTGACCATCAGATAAGCCATCCCCACAAACGGCAGCAAACTTGCGCGGGTGACAAACCGCAGCCCCCCATTTTGAGCAATCCGGGCCGCAATCGGCGGACTGACTTCGTAGTAGAATTTCACAAACGCCTTTCCGGCCGGCGTCGTCAAGAGAACACGATCACGGAACTCGCGCAGAATGCTCACGTGCTTTTCCATCGGCGTCCCGAAGGCGGCCGTGGCAATAAAGCATCCGCCGCCTCCGCCACCTCCACCCGGCACGGCTACGGCAATGGGAAACGTCGCGGTGTTGGATGTCCCCCCGCCGGGCGTCGGACTAAAAACAGTAACGTTGGCTGTTCCGGCGGTGGCGACGTCCGCCGCCAAGATGGCCGCTGTAATCTGCGTCGCCGAGACAAAACTGGTTGTGCGGTCGGCGCCGTTCCAGCGAACGATCGAACCATTGACAAAATTGCTGCCGTTCACGGTCAGCGTAAAGGCAGCCGCTCCCGGGGCGACGCTTCCCGGATTCAAACCCGCAATCGAAGGCACGGGATTGTTGACCACCGTCGTCGTCGTCGCGGAATTATTGGCCGGAACCGGATCCGTCAGGTTGCTGGCGATCGTGACGGTGTTGGATAAAGCGGCGTTGGCGGCCTCCGTTTTCACAACCAGGGTGATGGTCGCGCTGGCGCCGCTGGCCATTGCCCCCAGATTGCAATTTACGGTGCTCGTGCCGCTGCACGACCCGCGGCTGGATGTTGCTGAAACGAACGTGACGCCGGCCGGAAGAACATCGGTTACCGTTGTCGTCGTCGTTGCGCCGGGTCCGTTATTTGTGGCGGTAATGGTGTAAGTTAGATTATTCCCCCGGATGACGGGATCCGGTGAATCGGTCATCGCAACGGCCGTGTCCGCCTCGGCAGGAACCAGGTTAACGATACTGACGGAAAGAAGTTGCATCCCTGAATAAGAGCCTCCCCACGTCATCGTATGGTTAAGGTAGTCCCAGGTATCATGGATGATGACATTATTGGTGGCGCCGTCGGTGTAGCCGACGCCGACAATGGTATGACCTGCCAGATTCAACATCACCGGCCGGTTGGCGTCGATTTGAGCTTTATACATGGCCAATGTAAATCCACCGGCGTTATTGTCCGTCTTCTGGTTGTAGCAATCCGTTACCGTATATCCCCGGGCTTCGTAAAAGAGTTTTCTTCCATAGGTACCATCGACATTCTGAATCGAATTTGTGACCATGTCAGCGCAGGTGAGCTGACTTGCCGACGAGGTCCAGGTATAGAAGAGTGTCGATCCGTCGCTATTGCCGTAAGCCGATTGACTGGTCTTCATATAATCGCCGATTGCAGTCGACCAGGCGTGCTGCGTCCAGGGTCCGGTGATATAAGGGTCGCTGGCAGTGCTATTATACGAAATCCAATAATCGTCGATGGAACCGCGCGTCACCCTTCCGTCAACCCCATTATGGGAAGCGGCGAGCGGCAAATTGGGATAGGTATCAAAACCATCCGACCAGGTGGGCCAGGAGCTGTTGTCAAGCGGCATGACACCGCCATTTGTGGGGCCGGTGTACATGTTGGAAAATCCGTTCCGGTCATAATAGCCCGCAATCATGGCGCCCGAAACCGCGGAGCATCCGAAAACCCAATTATAGGCGGGAACGATCAGCGTCTTGGCACCGGCCTGGCCCGGCGCAGGCGGTGCGGCCGCCCGCTCGAATTCAAATCCGGCCGGCGGCTTCGGGGGGCCGCTGATGATGTTGCGGCTGATGGTGGTGCCGTCGCTGTAGGTGATAGTCTGTGTGCCGAAATAAGGACTGATCTGCTGTACGGGGCCAACGGCGACGATTGACTTCGACACGCCGCTTCCCGAAACTGCCGGATAAATAAAAATGAAACAAGCCATCAATGCGAGACTGATGAGACATAAAATCTTTTTCCATGGCTTAGACATAAAGACTCCTTACAATGGGTTAAGAGGTTTGTAGATCAAAACCAATTACACAGGATGTCCAGTATGCTC
>SBEK01000147.1 GCA_009668925.1 Deltaproteobacteria bacterium | reverse complement strand
GCGATGTATTCCAATCCTTTCTTTCTGGCCAGAGACAAAGCGGTATCCCCGTCCTTATTTTTCAAGTCCTTCCTTGCACCTTTCGCCAACAGGGCCTGCACCACGGCGGCGTCTCCCCGCAGCACGGCATACATCAGCGGCGTCCGGCCTGTTTTCAGCCAGGACTCATCCTGAACATTCACGTCCGCGCCGTTTTCCAGGAGGGCCTGAATCGTTTTTGTTTTATCCCCGGGAGGTCCGGCGGGCAGATTCCCCCAGACGCTCGCCGCAAGCAGCGGCGTTAGTCCGCTGCCCCGCGCATTGACATCGGCGCCTTTTTCCAGGAGAAATTTTACGACGTCAACATGCCCCTGAGCAGCGGCTTCGATTAAAGGGGTTCTCTCGCCCCTGTCTTTGCCGATATCGATTGTCGCGCCGTGTTCGGCCAGCAGCTGGACAATTTCCAGATTGCCATTGCGGGCGGCCCTTACGAGCGGCAGATCTCCGGTGATGCCCCGCTGATTGATTTCATAGGCGCCGCCTGCCTTCAAAGCGGCCCTCACGGCCGGCAGATCGTTTTTTTTAACCGCTTCCAGGAGGGGATTGTCCGGCGGCGGCATCCGGCTGTCGGCAAAACCGGCGGCGGATAATGAAACAGTCAACAACGCCGAAAAAATGAATCCGAAAATGATCCTTCTGCTTTTCATGTTTTTTGCTCCCCGATCGTTTATGCATCAGCCCTTCTGAGCAATTCCAGACGTCAGCCCTTTGAGCACCATCCCCGTTGCGGGAAAGAGCGGCGCCCGCCATTTCAGTATACGGCTGCCGAGGGCATGCTTCTTCGGCTTCCCCGGTCGCCATCTATCCGCTGACGATTCAAGTATAAAAATATGGCGTCGCTAAGTCAACAACATCATTGCCCAGAAGCAAAACAAAATGCAGAAGCCCCAACCATGACGTTCAGGCGCAAAACGCCGTCGTCCGTTCGGCCAATTTTTCGCGTTTCTTATAATACTGCAGCACCGCTGCCATGGCCCGCGCGGCGCGTTCCGGATCCTGGTAAACGGGAATGCCCCGGTCAAGCAGGTAGCGGACCAGGCCCTCCTGAAGACTGCGGTAAGTGAAGCCGACGATCGGCTTATCCGGATGGCGGGCAGCGAGACTCAGGAAGGCTTTTGCGTGATCCGTAATCATCTTATCGCGCTCGGCCGGAATCGTTTCTTCAGGCACCCCCATCTCTTTCATGATGCGCTCCATAAACATTCCCGGAGAGAGCAAATAAGCCAGAAGCATGTCCGCATTCTTCTCGCCAAGCAGAATATCGGGAATATTAAAAAAATTCTCCGCTGAATTTAAGCTGTAAGTCAAATCCAGCGGATTCGCCGTGCTGGCCGTTTTGGGAATCATGGGTTTAAGCTTTTCCACCGTTTCCGCGGAGAGCCGGGGCAGCGTGAGCCCGGCCCGCCCGCAGGCGTCGGCCGCCGTGGCCCCCGGCCCACCGGAATGCGTCTGGATGATGACCCTGTTCCCGCCGGGCCGCGGGAGTGTTCCCAGGGCCAGCGCGTAATCAAACATTTCCGTAAGCGTCTTGGCCCGGATAATGCCGCATTGTTTGAAGGCGCCGTCGTAAAGTTCATTGGGTCCCGAAAGCGACCCGGTGTGCGACAAACCCGCATGACGGCCCGCTTCGGATCCGCCGACATAAAGGGCCACGATCGGCTTATGCGGCACAATGGCCTGCGCCGCTTCGATAAATTTTCTGCCGCGGGTAATCCCTTCAATATAGAGCGTTATCACTTTTGTATGGGGACAGGCGCCCAGATATTCCAGGCAGTCGACGATATCGATATTGGCCTCGTTTCCCACGCTCACCGCCGCGCTGAACCCCATCCCGTGGCGGTGCAGGTAATCAAACATCTGGGTCACAAAGCTGCCGCTCTGCGAGGCCAGACCTACAAATCCGGGAGCACCTTCAGCGGTGATCGTCGTCGGATTGAGTTTGAGATGGGGGTTCGCGATACCGAGACAATTCGGGCCGAGAAAGCGGATGCCGAACCGGTCGGCCACGGCCTCCAATTCTCTCTGCAGGGCTGCGCCTTCCGGACCCGCCTCCCGGAATCCTCCGGAAACAACAATGGCGTGGCGGATGCCCTTCTTACCGCAGTCCGCAAGCGTCCGGCAGACAATGTCCGTCGGCAGAACGATAATGGCCAGATCCGGCACTTCGGGCACGTCCATGATGTTCTCATAAGCCTTGAGCCCGCGCACTTGTTTTTCCGTCAGATGAATCGGGAATATTTTTCCTTCATACCCCAGCGCCTGGACGGACGACAGCATCAGGGATCCCATGCGCACGAAATTATTGGATGCGCCGAAAAAGGCGATGCTCTTCGGATTAATAATCGGATACAATGGACTTTCTAAAATGGACTTGATCATTTATTCTTTTCCTAAAGACGATGTCAGGACGTTTTGTCCTGCAGCACATCCACGGTTCAAGCGATTTTCAGCTGATCCCGCGGAGACACATTGCGGTAGTCGATACCAGATAATGGTTGATAATTCAAGAATGCATCCGGCGGGCATAAATCGATCAACCAAACACCTCGGAATTCTTCTCAGAGAATCAAGAACCGAAGGATGCATGTCTCTTTCAACTTTTTTATTGGGAAGATGATGGGATATCGGCAGCCTTCAAGAGATCAGCGATACAAAATGCCTGCGGGTATTGGACCATTGCGAAAGAAAGAGGGCACCAGGCTATCCATGTACCAGCGAAACCACGGTCGGGATTTTGTGGGAATGCTCGTGCCGCGGAATCTCATCCACGAATTTGATGTTGACGGCCACATCGTTTCCCAGGACCGACGCCAATCGGTCTTTCAGATTGATCCAGGCCGGCGCGTCAGATGAGATTCTTCCACCGCGTTCCAAACTCGCCACAATCAGGACAACGACTTCATCTCTTTTTTCCTGTCTGATTTGGAATTTGCTTATTTCCGGGATGTCCTGCATCAGGAGCGTCAACTTGAAGGGATGGATGACCGTCTGATCGGGAAGAATAATCGAATCAATTCTTCGCCCTTCGATTCTGCTGAGACGGGGAAGCGCCGATAGATGGCAGCGGCACCCCTCCCGGCCGCCTGGGTGATAACCGGCGATATCGCCCATCCCGGAATAGCGAATGAGCGGAAAAGCCCCGCTCTTGAGGTCGGTCACAATCACGTTCCCGATCTCCCCGGGCGGCAAAAGATTGCCGCCGTCATCGACAATTTCAATGATGGCCTTGTATCCCAGAACATGCAGCCCATGATGCGCGGGACACTCGATGGCCACTACGCCCGTTTCCGTCGCCGCATACCCGTCCAGCAGCTCACCCGTAAACGTATCGCTGATGACTTTACGGGTATGTCCGTCGTGGGTCTCGCCGGTTGTCAGGAGAAGCTTAGGCTGATGAATCCTGATTTTCTCGGCCTGCACTTTGAGGGCGATGGTCTTTAAAATGCTCGGGTACGTCACCAGATAATCCGGCCGGACCCGGTTGATCTGCTCGATATGACGCTCCACGCCGTCCAGAGCATCGAACAGATATTTCTTCATCCGGGGGAATTCCAGCGCCGGAAGAATTTCCATGGCCTCCTCATCCAGCACCAGGATGCTCATCCCTTTTTTCAAGTTCAGGCGAAAATGCATGTTAATCGAAAAAGTCGAAATTTCCGCGATTTCATAAAACCCCCGATCCCGGTCATATAGAATACTGACGGGCTCGCCGCTGGACCCGGTGGTTTTGAAAATATGATATTTTGTGCGAGGCTGCCCGGCCGCCATGATATCCGCGAGCGGCGCATTTCGTACATCCTCTTTGGTGATGATCGGGAATTTACAAAGGTCGGCCAGAGACCGGAGATTATCCGGACCCACACCGGCGGTCTTCCACTTTTCCCGGTACAGGGGGATACGGGCATAGGCATGGGCCATCAGTTTCTTCAACGTCTGCAGCTGATAGATCCGCAGCTCGTCTTCACTGAGCAAAATTTCTTTTTTAATCTGTCCGAGTTTTTGTCTGATCTTCAGCAGCTTGAACACGATGCCGGCCAGCGGCACATCCAGCAGCGAATCCATACAGCCCCGTTTTCTTCTTCTTTTTTTTCACGGGAACGACCATAAAAAAATGGGGCCTGTCTGTCAACGGAAAACTAACGCCGCCGAAATCCGTTTATGCCGGGGGGAACGCAGCCGCCGTATTGGACAAAAAGACGGGGTTCTTCCGATGCTTAGGAAACTGCAGCCGAAGATTTTATTGCCGGAGTTGAGGAGCGTTATAAATGATCGACCGAAGGCGGCTTTCTCATTTTGGATGCATCCACGGGATCAGGACTCGACTTGATGGCCTTTTCCGACACCCTGCCGCCGGATGGAAAAGGGGCGGGATTGTGCTCCCCGCCCCTTCCTAAATAATTTAAATGACGGCGTTCGTGTGACGCTACTTCTTCGCGCCCGCTTTGGGTACCGCCGGGGGCGCGGGAGGCATGGGAGGCATTGCCTGTGCCGCAGACGGCGCTTTTGTCTCCAGCAGTTCCACTTCAAAAACCAGCGTTGCGCCGCCCGGAATAACAGGCGGACGGCCGCGGTCGCCGTAAGCCGTCTCCGGCGGACAGACCAGCTTCGCCTTCCCGCCGACTTTCATCATGCCGACGCCTTCCGCCCAGCAGGGGAAAACCTGATTTAACGGCAGTTCCGCAGGCTGGCCGCGCTTGACGGAGCTGTCGAATTCCTTGCCGTCAATGAGCGTGCCCACATAGTGGACCTTCACGACATCAGTGGGTTTGGGTTGGGCGCCCGTGCCGGCTTTGATCTCCTGATAGACCATTCCCGAAGCTGTTTTCTGCGCTCCTTTTTCAGCGGCTGCTTTTTCCAAGAACGGTTTGGCGAGTGCTTTTTGTTTTTCGGTGGCTTTCGCCATGCGCGTCTGAGCCAGTTCGCCCAGTTTCTGCATGCTGGTTTCCGGCTCCGCAGCCAGCTTCTTGCCGGCGGCGGCGTCGGCCATACCCTGCTGGACGAGCTTCACTTCTTCCGGTGTCAGGTCAAAAACGGACAGTTGCTTATTGAGATGAACCCCCAGGGCATAAAAAGCCTTCTGGTCTTCTGTTTTAGGCGCCTCCGGTGAACACCCCCAAACAGCGATAAGGGCTATCATAACGACGAGCATTACTTTACGCATAAAAATCCTTTCTGCTTCATTAAATTTTTAAAGTTGATACTTACACGAATATCCGGTGAGATTCAAATGATTATTAGCGGGCTGGCGGGGACTGGTGTCTTTCCCGATAACCGGCGCACCAAACTGCAAGAGGCGGCCTTGAGCCGCCTCTTGCCTGATTTCAATGCCTCCCGACTCCTGATTATTTCTTCGGGCTTTTCTTGGGCGCCGGCGCTTTGGGAGCGGTCGCGGGTGCGGCAGGCGCCTTCACTTCCAGCAGTTCCACTTCAAAAACCAGCGTTGCGCCGCCTGGAATAACCGTTGGTCTGCCCCGGTCGCCGTAAGCGCTGTCCGATGGACAGGTCAGTTTCGCTTTGCCACCGATCTTCATCAGGGCCACGCCTTCCGTCCAGCAGGGAATCACCTGGTTGAGCGGAAACTCGGCCGGCTGACCGCGCTGCACCGAGCTGTCGAACACCTTGCCGTCAATAAGGGTTCCTGTGTAATGAACCTTGACGGTGTCGGTGGCTTTGGGCTGGGCGCCCGTGCCGGCTTTGATCTCCTGATAAATGACGCCCGATGGCAATTTCCTGGCGCCTTTTTCCGAGGCGGCTTTCTCCAGGTAAGGTTTAGAGTGTTCCTTTTCTTTCTGCGCCACGGCCTCGATCCGTGACTGCGCCAGCTTATTAATGTTGGGCATATAGGCATCCGGTTCGGCGACAAGCTTCTTGCCGGCTGCGGCATCATCCATACCCTGTTTTACAATGGCAAATTCATCCGCCGTGAGGTTGAAAACAGCCAATTGCCTGTTCAGGTGAGCCCCTATGGCATACAGGGTTTTCTGGTCTTCCGTCTGAATTTCAGCGGCCCATGCCGGCACAGCCAGGAGCAGAACAAACATCATCACAACTAATTTACGCATAGACATCCTTTCTTATTTCATGGAATTTCAATCCCGTTTGCGCGGGACGGACTTTAATTCTCCGCAGTCGGCTGCGAAAAAATGACGTTCGTTTCCTATCTCGCGAACTTTACGAGCGGCGGTTGATTGATCTTTGTGCCGAACAATGAGCTTATCGGAAGCGGGGATATGGCGTCCTGGTAAATGTTTCGTCAATCAGCTGCACCATGACTTCATCCCCTTTTCCGATGAACGTGTCTTTTTCACGAAGAACGATGAAGCCGTTGGCCGCCACCATCGATTTCAGGATTCCCGACCCCTGTTCGCCTGTTATGGACGCAATATAAGCATCTTCTTTTTCGTAGACAAGAGCCCGGATGAAATTTTTAAATCCGCTGCTTTTCTTGATATCCTGTGCGCTTACAGCCCTGAGGATCGGGCGGAAGATCCGGCTATACCCCTGCATTTTCAAAAGATAGGGACGGACGAACTGCTCAAAAGACACCATCACGGAAACCGGATTGCCCGGCAGGCCGAAAAGCGGCACGCCGTCGATGGACCCGTAGGCCAGAGGTTTGCCGGGGCGCATGGCCACCTGCCAGAAATGCATGGCATTGCCGATATCGCCCATGACGTCCTTGACAAAATCATAGTCGCCGACCGAGACGCCGCCGGAGGAGAGAATCACATCGGCGCGTCGCGCGATCCGGAACTTCTGGGCAAGCTCCGCTTTCTGATCGCGGCCGATCCCGAGCAGGACGGGGACGCCGCCGCATTCCAGAACCTGCGCGGCCAGTGAATAGCTGTTGGAATTGACGATCTTGCCGGGCGGAGGAACGGTTTCAATATCCACCAGTTCATCGCCGGTCGACAAAATAGCCACGCGCGGTTTCTGGTAAACGCTGACAAACGATTTTCCCAGCGCGGATAACATGCCGATGTGCCCCGGACGCAGAACACTTCCCGCGGCAATGACCTGCTCTCCTTTTTGAACATCTTCCCCGGGAAAACGAATGTCCAGCCCCCGGGGCGCCGCTATCTTAATCTTCACGGTTTTGCCCGTTTCCTCCGTGTCTTCCCGCCGGACAACGGCATCCGCCCCTTTGGGGATGACGGCTCCGGTCATGATCCGCGCCGCCTCACCCGTTTTAACGGTCTTTTTGGCCAGGGTCCCGGCGGCAATCGTTTCGATCACTTTAAGTTCCGCAGGTTTTAAGGCCTGGGCGCCTTTCGTGTCGGCGGACTGCACGGCGTAGCCGTCCATCGCCGAGTTGGCTGCGGAAGGGATATCGCGCAAAGCGGTCACGTTCTCACCGATCACCCGGCCGCCGGCTTCCAGAATATCGACTTTTTCCAGTCCCAGCTCCCGGCAACCGGAAAGAATAGTGTTGAGTGCCTCTTCCACGGAAATCATAGTGTTATCTCCATCATGCTTGATTTTGCCACCTTATCAAACGGGGAGTGCTTGTCAATCGTTAAATCATGATTATTCTATTTCACCTTGGTCCCTCTTGAACAAAATCATCATTTGCGTTAGGGAGATGGAAGATTAAATGAAGGAAATAACTTATGAAGGAACAACAAAATAGAATCCGCCGGATGCTCGCCGAAAAGCGCGGCCTCTTGCTGGCCCACTATTATGCGCGGCCCGAGATTCAGGAAATAGCCGATGTGCTGGGCGATTCGCTCGCGCTGGCGCAGGCGGCGGCAAGTTCCCCTGCCCGCGTGATCGTCTTCGCGGGGGTCCACTTTATGGCGCAGAGTGCAGCCATGCTCTCGCCTCAAAAAACCGTGCTGCTGCCCAGAATCGACGCGGGCTGCCCCCTGGCCGATATGGCCACGGCTTCGTCCGTAAGAGAAATGAGGCGCAACGAACCGGATGCCGTGTTTGTCACCTACATCAATTCCACCGCCGAAGTGAAGGCCGCAAGCGATATCTGCTGCACGTCGTCCAATGCGCAGAAGATTATCCAATCGCTCCCGGCCGGACAGAAGGTGGTCATGCTGCCCGACGGCAATCTGGCGCGCCACATCGCGCAGGTTACCGGCAGGGACGTCATCGCCTGGGAGGGCTGCTGCCCGGTTCACCAGGCGCTTACGGCGGAAGATGTCGCGGCGCGCCGGCGCGACTATCCGCAGGCGCCTTTTGCCGCGCACCCGGAATGCCGCCCGGAGGTTCTCGCGTTAGCTGATTTTGTCGGCTCCACGGCCGCCATTCTCCAGTTTGCCGCAAGCTCCCGGTCCAGGGAAATTATCATCGGCACGGAAACAGGAATCTTTGCCGAACTGCAAAAGCATAATCCCGAAAAGTTCTTCATTCCCGCATCTTCAGCTCTTTTCTGCCCCGACATGAAGAAAATCACCCTCGATGATATCGAGCAGTCGCTCATCACGATGCAGCCGGTCATCACGGTCCCCCGGGAAATCAGCGTCGCCGCCGGAAGGACGCTTAGCAAAATGCTGGCGATTTCTTAGACGACGATCGGCAAGGGTTGGGATGGCGTTCATTGAGAAAAATCATCGCTAAAAGAAATATTGGGGAGGCCGAGCCCGTCAGAAATCTTCTGGACCTGATCGGCAAAGCGCTGCCCATCATCGATGTCCGGGGATTGACCGGCACGGCGCGTCCGTTCGTGACGGCGCTCATGTTTGACCGTATGGCCGGACCCATCACCGTGCTGTGCCCGACCCCCCGGGAAGCCGCCGCGTTTGCGCGCGATCTCGGCCTTTTTCTGGGACAGGAGGCCGTGCTGCATTATCCGCCCCTGGACTTTCTTTCCATTGATATGTTCGCGCTGCAGAGAGAGGAAGAACTGGCGCGCCTCAACGTTCTGACGCAATTGCAGGTCGACAGCCGCAAAGTGATCGTCACCTGTCTTGCGGCGTGCCTGCAAAAAGTCATGCCGCTTGCCGAATTCCGGCAGTATCTGAAAGTTCTTTCGACGGGTGATATACTGCTGATGGAAGAATTTCCGGCGAAACTCCAGGCGGGCGGCTATCAGCGGGTATCGCTGGTGGAAAACGCGGGCGAGTTCAGTCTGCGCGGCAATATCCTCGACATTTTTCCGCCCACGGAATCCGAACCGCTACGTCTGGAAATGGCCGGTGATGAAATAGAATCCATTCGTCATTTTGACTCGACCTCCCAGCGGTCCGGTGCGCCCGTCGGCGCATTCGTCCTCGGGCCCGCTGGTGAAATCCTGATCGACGAAATGAGGCTTAACCGCGCCGTGCGCAACGTCAAACGCCGCGCCGATGACCTGGACCTGCCGCGCGATCTGCGCAACCGGCTTTCGGAAACGCTCCGGCAGCAATCCGCAACCTCCGTCAATCCGATATTTCTGCCTCTGTTTTATGAAGACTACGATGACCGCGGCAGCCTGGGCGAGCAAAGGCTTTCCAGCGTCTTCGATTACCTGCCGCAAAATACGCTGCTGATCCTCGACGATCCTCTGGCTATAGACCAGGCCGCACAGAGTTCGGCCGCCAGCATCGACAAGCTGCTTTACAAGGCGAAATCAGCCGGCAAGTTTTATCTGGAAAACGCCGGCGTCTACGTTACCGACGAAGCGCTCCACGACCGGCTGGCCGAATTCCGGCAGATTCACCTTTCCGGGCTGACCCTGGACGGCGGGGCGGACGAAACGCCTCGGGTGACGCTTACCTCCCATCCGGACGTCCCCGTCGCCGAGCCGCTGGCCGGTGAAGTGAAAGAAGAGGCGCTTCTGCGCCATACCGCGGATAAGATCA
>SBEK01000334.1 GCA_009668925.1 Deltaproteobacteria bacterium | reverse complement strand
GACGAGGCTTTCGGCGCGGAATTCTTCCGCTCGTCCCTGCCCCAGCTGCGCACCAGTCCCCACCTGGCGGCAATTCTACCCGAATACGTTGTCGACACGTACGACAACATGCGGCATTTCATCACGCACACCCGAGAACCGCTGCATGTGGCGAACTGCGTCTGCAAACAGGGCGAAGCCCTGATCGGAAAGCCCTGCCGCCGGACCGACACCTATGAAGTCTGCGTGCTCATCGGAGAAACCGGCTACGCGGCCCGCGGCCGCGCCCGGCGGATATCGAAAGAGGAGTGCCTTGCGCTCCTGGACATGGCTGAAAAAAAGGGGATGGTCCTGCAGCCCGGGAATTCGAAAAAGCCCAACGTCATCTGTATCTGCTGCGGCTGCTGCTGCGGGGTTTTGACCACGGCCAAAAAGCAGCCCCGGCCCGCGCGGTTCTTTGCTACAAATTATTTTGCCCGCATCGACTCAGCATCCTGCACGGGATGCGGCGTTTGCGTCAAGCGCTGCCAGATGGAGGCGATGATTCAGGATGACAGAATTTTCCGGGTGGATCCGGATCGCTGCATCGGCTGCGGGCTGTGCGTCACGACCTGCAAACCCGGTGCGGCAAGACTGATCAAGAAGAACAACCGCACCGTGCCTCCGATGAACACGGAGATGCTGTATCTGGCCATCCTCGCCGAAAGAGCGGGCCGAAAAAAGATGATTGTCAACATGCTGAAACTGCTTTTCGGAAAACCCTTATGATCTGTTTCCCGTTCGCCATCCGGAATTGGAAAAATGTTTATTCTTCACGATGGACTTTTCTTTTATTCAAAATGTCTTTCGCCGCTTAAGAAGAATGAAAAAATAAATGATCCCTCTTACCCAAAAGACAAGAGGGATCATCTTGGCCATTTAGCGTAAAATCATATCCGTTCCGGATGAACGTCTACTCTCCCCATCCGTTCTTTCCCTTGCAGCGGTCCAGTTTCGGATCCATCCAGGGCAGAATCTTTTCCGCGGGTATTCTGAATGTCGGGCCGTAGAGGGACGTCCCCTTAAACCAGTAATAGGGAGGGATATTATAGGATATCTTCTGCTGTTCCGGCGGCACATATTCACTGACACTGAGATCCTGGATCGTCTTGTGGTCGCAGGCCCTCATCTTCAGCACTTTTCCGGTTACGGTGCGGTAGGTGTCGCCCTCCCACGTCTTGATGATCTTTTCCGCGTCCGTGCTCTTCGCCCGTTCAATGACGCTCAAAAGCCAATAGGTGTGCATAACCCAGGAATTGGTATTTTCCGTCCCATGCTCGAAAAGCCGGCTGTTGTAAGGCGGCGTCTTCCATTTATTCTTCCACTGATCATTCCACGTCTTGTGGTACTTGATCATCTCCGGCGTTTTGAAGAAGGGGTGGCTCGTGCCGTAGGGGGTAATAATGACCAGGCCTTTTGTTCCCTCGACGCCGACTTCATGCAGGAAATTCGGCTCATCGATGAAGATATTGGCGAGCGGCAGTGTAATCCCCAGCTGTCTGGACTGCTTGAGCATATTGGGACCATCCG
>SBEK01000333.1 GCA_009668925.1 Deltaproteobacteria bacterium | reverse complement strand
GGGAATACGGCTCCGTGATTTTTATTGCCGGCAATATGCCCATGGTTTCGGAGATCACATCGCTTCTGATCATCACGAAACTGGAGCAGTATGATTACAACGGCGCGACCGCTATCGCCCTGGTGATGCTCATCGCTTCCTTTATTCTGCTTTTCGCAATCAACATGCTCCAGCGCTGGAGCCGGAAAGTTTCCGACGTATAGCAGGGGAATTGGATATGACGGACACCTTACAACATCAACCGTTCAAAGCACCGGCCGTACGCAAAGACTCCACGGAACCCGCGGCGATCCGCCGGCTTCTGACCGGTGCGGCCATGCTTTTTCTTGGGCTGTTTCTGCTTTTGCCTCTGGCGGCGGTATTTGCCCAGGCCCTCGAAAAGGGTCTCGCGGTTTACTTTGCAGCGCTGCAGGAAGCGGATGCGCTGGCGGCCATCCGCCTGACGCTCCTGGTTGCGGCGATCAGCGTGCCGCTCAATCTCATTTTTGGACTGGCAGCCGCCTGGGCGATTACAAAATTTCAATTTCCGGGAAAGAATATTCTGGTGACGCTGATTGATCTTCCTTTTTCCGTGTCGCCGGTGATTTCCGGCCTGATCTTCGTTTTGATTTTCGGCCTTCAGGGCTGGCTGGGACCCTGGCTGGATCATGCCGGGATCAAAATCGTTTTTGCCACGCCGGGGATCGTACTCGCCACCATCTTTGTCACGTTTCCTTTTGTCGCGCGGGAATTGATTCCGCTCATGGAGGCCCAGGGCAAGGATGAAGAAGAAGCCGCCCTGGTATTGGGCGCAAGCGGTCTGCAGACATTTTTCAAGGTGACCCTTCCCAATATCAAGTGGGGCGTCATTTACGGTGTGATCCTCTGCAATGCCCGGGCGATGGGCGAATTCGGCGCGGTGTCCGTCGTTTCCGGGCACATCCGGGGCGCAACCAACACCATCCCTCTGCATGTGGAGATTCTTTATAACGAATACAGCTTTGCGGCGGCCTTTGCCGTGGCGTCGCTCCTGGCGCTCCTGGCGCTGGTGACGCTGGCCGTCAAAAGCTTCGTGGAATGGAAGATGCGGGAGCAGCACCTGTAACATCTTTAAGGAAGGCAAGGATTCAGATGAGTATTGAAGTCAATCGGGTCAGCAAGTTCTTCGGCAATTTCGCCGCATTGCAGGACGTCAGCCTGCATATTCCGGCGGGGGAACTCGTGGCCCTCCTGGGGCCTTCGGGTTCCGGCAAGACAACGCTGCTTCGCATTATTGCCGGGCTGGAAACACCGGAAGAAGGAACCATTCTTTTCAACGGAGAGGACACGACCCGCCGCCATGTGCGCGAACGCAGGGTCGGCTTTGTTTTTCAGCATTATGCTCTGTTTAAGCACATGACGGTTTTTGAAAACGTCGCCTTCGGCCTGCGCGTCAAATCGAAAAAGCAACGCCTGCCGGGTCAGGAAATCCGGAAGAGAGTAACCGATTTGCTTAAGCTGGTGCAGCTGGAGGGACTGGCGCAAAGGCATCCGTCGCAGCTGTCGGGGGGGCAGCGCCAGCGAATCGCCTTGGCG
>SBEK01000332.1 GCA_009668925.1 Deltaproteobacteria bacterium | reverse complement strand
AAATTAAAATGCCGTATGCAATCGTCAGGCCCGCTCCATAAAGAACGGCGCCCGCCTTCTTGCCGAAGCGGGCGACCAGGTTCCATTTTCCGCCGCGCCTGTCCGTTTCATAATCGGGGATTTCATTGATGACGATCATTGACCACATCATAAATCCCGGCACAAATGAGGCGATTAACGGTTCCATCGCGAGCGCCTTTGCCTGAACAAAGTATGAACCCATGACGATGACCGGGCCGAAGTTGACCAAGAGACCAAGTTCGCCGAAGCCCCGGTATCCAAAGCGAATCGGCGGCGCCGTATAGAAAATAGAAGAGACCATGCCGAAAACGCCCAGAGCGAATACCGGCCATCCGCAGACGTAAGTCAGGTAAGCGCCGATGACCGCGGTTGTCGCAAAACACAAAATTGATGCGGCAAGCATCTGCGTGTCTTGGAGAAGCCCTTCCGGCAGGACGCCGCTGCCTCCGGTAAAGAAGTTTTTTTCTCCCGCGTTATGCAGATCTACCGCATGACGATAGTCGAGCACATCATCCACCATATTGAGGGCGAAATGATTGACGGTGACGCCGATGACGACCAGCGAGAAGAGGAACAGGTTCACGGGGTAGCCCTTGGCCCAGGCCATGGCCCCGCCCAAAATTGCCGGAAGAATGCTGGGCAGAACGTAGTGAAGGCGCAACGCCCGGCGCCAGGCAATCCAGGCCGGCACGCCTGTTGGATGGGTCTTGGCATTCCCAGGGGTTCTTATTCTCATGGCCTCTTATCACTCACTCGATCAACCGGCGGACCGGTGCATAATGGGTTTCATTTGAACGGCAATGCGACACACAGCAAGCAATTACCCTATAAAGGTAAGAAGCATTCGGGCGATGTCAACTGTGCGGCGGCTCCCGAGGCGGCAGCGAATGCGTCGGGCCCGAAGGAGCGGCTTTCATTCATTTCTCATTATGTTTTTTGAGGATGTCGAGAATTTTATCGTGGTATTTCCAGGCCAGTAAAGAGACCAGGATGGCACCGAGGACAACGATGGCCAGAAGCACGTAATGCTCTTCCTGAGCCATGTTGCCGCTGATGGAGAGCAGCATCGTGCCGAAGAAACGGCCGACGGTTGAGACGATGATAAATGTTAGCACCGGCATGCGGCTTACGCCCATAATGTAGCACAGATAGTCTTTGGGAAATCCGGGAATGAGGAACAGCAGAAAAGAAACAAGGAGCCCTTTATGTTCCATGAAATCGTCGAATTTCTCAAACACCTCCTTTTTGACTACTTTTTCCAGAAGAGGTTCGCCGAAGAAATGAGCGAGGATGAACGCGAGCCAGGACCCGATGGTGAGACCGATTGTGGAATAAATCGTTCCCCAGAAAGGTCCATACAAATAGCCGCCGATGAAACCGGTGACTTCGCCCGGTATCGGTGCGGCAACAACTTGAACGATTTGGAGTAAAATGAAAATCAGTTCGTCGTAAGGTTGAGCTTTGATGAATTGAACTAATTTATTTTTATCCCTGAAGAACAGATAGAGATCGAAGTGAATAAAGAGAAAGACAC
>SBEK01000146.1 GCA_009668925.1 Deltaproteobacteria bacterium | reverse complement strand
ACAAGAGCCGGCGCAAAGCTTTGTCTTGCGGCTTTATCGGCGAATCGAAGAGGCCGGGGCGGATCTCCCTTCCCCGTATCGTCTGCGCGGGATCGGCATCGGCGCCCCCAATGCCCATCATGACCGGGGAACCATCGAAAAAGCCGTCAACCTGAACTGGGGCCCCGCCGTCGATTTCGTACGGCTGATCCAAAAATATTATGATCTACCCGTTTTCATCGCCAATGACGCCAACGCCGCCGCCCTGGGAGAGATGCTTTTCGGGAACGCCCGGAGCATGAAGCACTTTCTGGTTGTCACCCTCGGCACCGGCCTGGGCAGCGGCATTGTCACGGGAGGACGGCTGCTCACGGGCGCCAGCGGTTTTGCCGGCGAACTCGGCCACACCGTCGTGGACCCGAACGGGCGCGAATGCGGATGCGGGAAACGCGGATGCCTCGAAACGTATGTTTCGGCCGCGGGACTGAAGAGGACCGCGCTGGAAGTGCTGGCCGCGCGCTGCGACCCCAGCCCGCTTCGAGGCGTCAGCTTCGCGGATATGACGGCGAAACAGATCGCCAACCTGGCCCTGGCCGGAGATGTCGTTTCACGGGAAGCCTTCGAGCGTACGGCGCGAATCCTGGGAATGAAGCTTGCGGATGCCGTGGCCCACACCGGTCCGGAGGCCATTTTTCTCGCGGGCGGACTGGCGGGCGCCGGCGATCTGCTCTTCAAGCCGACCGAGCGCTACCTGAATGAGTTCCTGTTTCGCGTTTATCGGGGAACGGTGCGGCTCCTGCCTTCCGGATTGGCAGCGGGCGCGGGCGCCATTCTGGGAGCGGCGGCGCTGATCTGGAGCGAACCGGCAATAATCAACACCCCCGGACCACCCCCACGGAGGGAATCCTTATGAAGAGCTCTCTTAACCTTGGTCTCATCGGTAATTGCCGCATTGGAGCACTGATCGATGAGCGGGGCGAAATTGTCTGGACCTGCCTGCCCCGCTTTGACGGCGACCCGGTTTTCTGTTCACTCCTGGCTGAGCATCCCGACGGCGAGGGCGCGGGATTCTGCGTCGTCGAACTACTGGATCAGGTGGAGGCCTCTCAATCCTATCTGCCCAATACCGCCGTTCTTTCGACCCGGCTTACGGACAGCCGCGGAGCCGTCATCGAAATCACGGATTTTTCGCCCCGTTTTCACCAGTACGGCCGAACATTCATGCCGATGATGATCATCCGGAAGATCCGCCGCGTGAGCGGCAACCCGCGCATTTGCGTCCGCGTCCGCCCCTTGTCTGAATACGGCGGTCAACAATGCATCGTCACCCACGGCAGCCATCATATCCGGTATGTGGCGCCGTCGTGGATTCTGCGGCTGACCACGGACATCTCCGTGACCGCCGTGCTCCAGGAACTTCCCTTTTTCCTCGAAACCACCGCCACGCTGATTCTGGGCCCGGACGAAACCATCCCGGACGCCATCGATGATCTCTCTCGCCGTTTTCTCGACGAAACCATCAACAGCTGGCGTGATTGGGTCAGGGATCTGTCCATTCCCTTCGAGTGGCAGGAAGAGGTGATCCGTGCGGCCATTACGCTGAAACTAAACACCTTCCAGGACACGGGCGCCATTATCGCGGCCATGACCACGTCCATACCGGAAGCGCCCGGTTCCGGACGCAACTGGGATTACCGCTACTGCTGGCTTCGGGACTCCTATTTTGTCGTGAATGCGTTAAACCGCCTCAGCACAACCAATACCATGGAGCGCTATTTGAACTATCTCATCAATGTGGTGGCGGGGACGCCCGACGGCCGGATTCAGCCCGTTTACGGCATTGACGGCAAGGCCAGGCTGGAGGAACGCGAAGTCGCCAGTCTGCAGGGCTACCGGGGAATGGGGCCCGTCCGGATCGGCAACCAGGCGTGCGAGCAGATTCAGCATGACGTTTACGGTTCGGCCATCCTGGCGGTGGCCCATGTCTTCTTCGACCGGAGGCTCGCGCACCGGGGCGGCGTTGCCCTCTTTACGCGGCTGGAGCCGCTCGGTGAAATGGCCATTGCCGTGCATGATCAGCCGGATTCCGGACCCTGGGAAACACGCAATACGCTGCGCGTTCATACGTTTTCCAGCATCATGTGCTGGGCGGCCTGTGATCGCCTGGCCAGAATCGCCGTTTATATCGGGCTTGCGGATCGCGCCGCTTACTGGCGGACTCAGGCGGATAAAATCCAGGCCACGATTTGCCGGCGCGCCTGGAACGAAAAGAAACGGGCTTTTGCCGCCTCCTTTGACGGTGATTCGCTCGACGCCAGCCTTCTTTTGATCCACGATACCGGGTTTCTGCCCGCCGATGATCCGCGCTTTGCCCAAACCATCGCGGCCATTGAACGGGAGCTTCGGCGCGGCAACTATATTTACCGCTATGTCGAAAATGACGATTTCGGCGTTCCCGAAAACGCCTTTGTGGTCTGCACCTTCTGGTACATCTATGCGCTGGCCGCCGTCAACCGCGTCGATGAAGCCCGTCTGTTGTTTGAAAACCTTCTGTCGAGGCGCAACCGGCACGGGCTTCTGGCCGAACATATTGATCCGCGCACGGGCGATCCATGGGGAAATTTTGTTCAGACCTACAGCATGGTCGGACTGATCAATTCGGCCATCCGTCTGAGCCGCCGCTGGGACAGCGCGTTTTAGAAGGGAGGGACATTGATGAGCTTCCCGAAAATAACGGCTTGGCGTTCTCTGCGGCTGACGCTGCGTTTTGTGATTCCCTTGATTGCGGTCATGACGCTCCTGGCCTTTCTGGTGGTACCTCTGGTGGATAACCTGACGCTCAGGTGGTCCGTCCGCGACCTGGACATCCGCTCCAAGCTGATTACCAATGCCCTCCAGGAACCCCTGGGCGAGCTTCTGGGGCAGGGAAACAAAGCGAAGATCAACTCCCTGCTCACGCGGGCCACCCAGGACGAACGCCTCTTTGCCCTGGGCTACTGCGATGAGCAGGGTAGATTGCTCTACCGCACGCAAACCTTCCCCCGGGACCTGGGATGCAGCCTGCCGAATTCATCGGTCCGCAAATCTCCGGCCCTTCTCCAATTGCCGCAGGGTCCGATTCATGTCGCCGTCAACCCCGTGCTCATCGAGGGCGCGCCGTCCGGCTCCCTTGTTTTGGTCCATGACATGAGTTTTGTCGAACGGCGCAGCACGGACACGCGCAAGTATATCGTGATTTTGTTTGCCGCATTGTGCCTGATTACGTCCCTGATCACGGTGCTGATCGCCCATTTGAGCTGGCGCGGCTGGATCTCCGGCGTCCGAACCCTCCTGCGCGGTGACGGCCTGACCAAGTCTTTCGGCAAGTCTTCCAACTCCGAGCTGCAGCCCCTGGTGGGAGATCTGCGCGCCCTGCTGCGGACCCTGGATTCGGAAAGGCGGATTGCCGATGATGTCACCCTTTCCTGGAATCCGGACGCCCTCCGGAGCCTGCTCTACAAACAACTGGCGGGAGAACAGATGATCGTCGTCTCCAACCGCGAACCTTACATTCATACAAAAAGGAACACCGGCATCGACATTCAGCGGCCGGCGAGCGGTCTGGTGACGGCGGTGGAGCCGGTCATGCGGGCCTGCTCGGGGATATGGATTGCTCACGGCAGCGGTACGGCCGATCGGGATGTCGTGGACAAAAAGGACCATGTTCGCGTTCCGCCGGAACACCCGGACTACACCCTGCGCCGCATCTGGCTGACCAAAGAGGAGGAGGAAGGCTATTACTACGGTTTTGCCAATGAAGGATTGTGGCCGCTGTGCCATATCGCCCATGTGCGCCCGATTTTCCGCACCGGCGATTGGAACCACTACGCAGTGATCAATCAGCGGTTTGCGGACGCCGTCGTCAAAGAAGCGGACCGGGAAGATCCCGTTGTCCTTGTCCAGGACTACCACTTTGCTCTTTTGCCGGACATGCTCCGCAAAGCCCTGCCCAAAGCGACCATCATCACCTTCTGGCATATTCCCTGGCCCAATCCGGAATCCTTCGGCATCTGCCCCTGGCGGGAGGAGCTGCTCCAGGGAATGCTCGGAAGCACGATTCTCGGCTTCCACACACCTTTCCACTGCAAAAATTTTCTGGAGACCGTGGACCGTTATCTGGAAACCCGCGTGGATCATGCATCATCAACGATCTCCCACGGCGGGAATCTGACCCTGGTGGAAGCGTATCCGATCTCCATCCAGTGGCCGCCGCCCTGGCAGGACACGCAGCCGTCCATCGCCCGCTGCAAAGCGGAAATCCGTCAATCGCTCAATATCGGAGAGCATTGTCTCATCGGGGTCGGTGTGGATAGACTGGACTATACCAAAGGGATCCTCGAACGCCTGCGGGCCGTCGAGTACCTCCTTTCGACCCACCCGGAGATGATCGGACGATTCACCTTTATCCAGATTGCCGCCCCGTCACGCTCGGCCCTGGAAGAATATCAGACCTTCGACGCCCGTGTCCGCGCCCTTGTTGCCGAGATCAATTCGCGGTTTGCAGCCGGCGCCTACCTTCCCGTTCATTTGAGAGTCGAGCATCACGAACCGGAAGACGTCAACCGCTATTACCGCGCCGCCGATGTCTGCCTGGTGACGAGCCTGCACGACGGAATGAATCTGGTGGCCAAGGAGTATGTGGCGTCGCGCGACGACGAAAGGGGCGTCCTCGTGCTCAGCCGCTTTACCGGCGCCGCCCATGAGCTGTATGAAGCGCTGATCGTCAATCCTTATCATATTGAACAGACCGCCGATGCCCTTTATCAGGCTTTGACCATGCCCGAATTTGAACAACAGGCACGGATGCGCAGCATGCGGTCCATGGTCCGCGATTTTAATGTTTACCGGTGGGCGGCCCGCATGCTTCTGGATGCGGCGCGCATTCGGCAGCGCGCAAAGCTGGCGGACAGGATCGGGGTTCAGTTATGAACAGACGCCGATGGCCCGCCTATCTCTTTGGGAAAACCGCTTTGTCTGATCTCACGGATTTTATCGACCGGTCAACCCTGTTTGCTTTTGACCTCGACGGCACGCTGGCGCCCATCACAGCCGATCCCGCCGCCATCGGGATTCCGGATGCCGTCCGGAGAGCGTTTGCCGACCTGAACGAACGGGCGCCGGTAGCCGTCATCACCGGCCGCTCCCGCCTGGACGCTTTGACGCACCTGGGTGTCGCACCGCGCTACCTGATCGGCAACCACGGTGTGGAAGGGCTGCCGGGCTGGGCCTCCCGGGAAAACGACTTTATCCGCACGGTTCGGGAGTGGCAAAAGCAACTCGACCTCCTGCTGCCGCTGAACAGCCGGGAGGGTATCAAGATTGAAAACAAAGGCGCAACATTGTCGATGCACTATCGACACGCACTCCACACCTCCGCGGCGCTCGCCTCAATTCTCCTGGCGGTGGAGCGGCTGCTTCCCAAACCGAGGCGAATCAGCGGCAAGTTCGTCGAAAATCTTCTTCCGGAAGGCGCCCCGGACAAGGGCGTTGCGCTTTGTCTGCTCATGCAGCAGGAGGGATTTACCAAGGCATTTTTCGCCGGGGATGATGAGACGGATGAGCAGGTCTTTCGCCTGGACCATGAAAACATTTTCACTCTCCGCGTGGGCAAGAGCCCCGGCACCGAGGCCAGCTTTTATCTGCGCGGACAGAATGAAGTCGCCCGGCTCTTACGCAAAATCAACGCGGTCTGCGGTCGATTCCAGGATGCGCCCCGCCGCTAGGGCGGTGTTTCAGGATTGGCTTTACAGTGATTTGCGGTCATACAGCACACATGGAATATGTAAAAAAGTTTTAGGCGCCGGACATAAAAAAAGGCAAACTGCTTGGCTGCAGTTTGCCTTTTTTTACGGAAAAGCTTATTCGGCCGGAGCCTCTTCTTTCTTCTTCTTGGGTTTCTTGGCCGCTTCGCCTTCGGCCGCCGGTTCTTTTTTCTTCTTGGCCTCTTTTTCCGCCGGCGCGGCTTTCTTTTTCGATTTCGCTTCTTTTTCCGGAGCCGCTCCGGTTTCTTTCGGCGCCGACTTCTCCAGGAGCTTCTTTGCTTTGTCCTGCCTCATGGATTCGATCTTTACCGTGTTCTTATCGATAGCGGCGATGCGGATATTCGTTTCTCTGATCTGCGCTTTCAGATTTTTTACAATAGGATCGGTATTGATTTTCTGGGCCGCCATCCCCTCTCCGGTCAGTTTGGAAAGCCGCATTTCCAGCTTCTTTTCCAATATCCGGCGTTGTTCTATTCTCACGTCCTTACTTTTTGATGCCATCTTGTCCTCCCCTGAAATTTTTGAAGATAATTTGCGTCGCGTGCGGAAAATAGCAATATTTTCATTGGAAAGCCATAAATATTTTTGAAAATTGCATCAGGGAGAGTCCAGGACTTTCCGGACTTTTGTCGACAGGTCTTCCAGGCGAAACGGCTTGGGCATAAACGCCCGGCAGCCCTGCCCGATCATGGCGGCGATCTGCTTATTCATGACGTAGCCGCTCGCCAGAATAACCTTCACCTCCGGATTGATTTTTTTCAAGGCCTGAAAGACGTCGGCGCCGTTCATTCCGGGCATGACCATGTCCTGAATGACCATATCAATCTCGTTCTTCCGGCGGGCATAAATGTCAATGGCGTCCCGGCCGTTGTGTGCGGCAATGACGCGATAGCCCAGAATTTCCAGCATATCGCGCGCCACATCAATGATAACGGGCTCATCATCGACAAGGAGGATCGTTTCATTTCCGACGGTCAGCGGACCATCCGGATGATCGGCAATTTTCCGGGGCTGCCCCATTCCCGTCCGCGATCCGTCTTCAATCGATTTGTTTCGCTTTTCGTCTTTTCTCATAGGACTATGCGGAAATTCTCCGGTGGATTAAGCGGCTCTCAGAATTCCCGTGAACTTCATCATACCACGTGTTTGCTGCAAAATTACATTAAATTTTCCATTTCCAAGGGTTCAGGGAAGGTCATTATATCCGGCGAGCCCGGGAGAACTGGCGTTCCCGCGCCAGCGGGATCGGGAAAAACAGCCGGCCGGTCATCTTAGCCGCAGGAGCGCCACGGTTTCGATATGCTCCGTCTGCGCGAACATATCCAGCGGCTGCACACTTTGCAGATCGTAGCCGCGCTCCTTCAGGAATTTTATGTCCCGCGCCTGCGTCGCGGGATTGCAAGAAATGTAAATGATATCCAGTGCCTTCAAGCCCCAAACGGCCGCAAGCGATGCGGCGCTCAACCCGGCGCGCGGCGGATCAAGCAAGACGAGATCAACGGCCTCCCCCAGGCGCGCCCGGTCCGCCAGCACCTCCTCGACATCGCCCTGGATGAATTCCACGTTTGGCACCCCGTGTCTTCGGGCATTGATACGGGCATATTTTACGGATTGATCGTTGATTTCGATTCCCACCACGCGCCGGGCGTAAGGAGAGAGAAAAAGCGAAAAAAGCCCCGAGCCGCAGCAGGCGTCAACGATGGTTTCCACCTTCCGATCGATCAGACCGCACACGACATCCACCATCCGATCTGTCAGATATAAATTGGTTTGGAAAAATCCGGTGCGGGGAACGTGGAAATCTTTGTTCTTTACGGTGCGGGAAATGGCCTCGCCTGCGGCGGCCGGCGGACCCGACCAAAAGATCAGGTCAGCGGGGTCCTGCGGAACCCTTCCTGCTTCTCTGGCCTCCCGGATCCGGTCATTGATGGTTTCATCCATGATCGCGCAACGTTCGATGTCCACGAGGCGGCCGCCGGAAATGTCCATAAATCCCAAACGGAAACGACCGGCCTCGCCTGCCGCGTGCAGTTCGGCCTTCCCCCGGTAGGCGTAAGTCCGGGGCGAGGGAATGACTTCCAACACGGCGGACTTAGCCAGACCGCCGATCCGCTCCAGCGCCTCGCCGATCTGCCGGCGTTTGATGTCCAGCTGCCGCGCATAATCGATATGCTGATAGGAGCACCCGCCGCAGCGGCCGTAATAAGGGCAAAGCGGTTCGGTCCGCATGGGTGAAGGTTCGATGACTTTGATGAGCCTTCCGCGCGCAAATTTTTTCTTGCGCTCGACGATTTCGATCCTGAGGACATCACCCGGCGCCGCAAACCCGACAAAAATGACGAGCCCGCCGGCGCGCGCCACGCCCTGACCGCCGAAGGCAACGGATTCGATGGTCACATGTAATTGCTCTTTGATTGGCATAAGCACCTGCATACGAAAATCACCCGGAGCGCAGCGAGCGGGTGAATTGGCGGGTCATGATTTTTCTTGTTTCCTTTTTAGATAAAATGACGCGATGACAACACCCAAGCCGCCGACAAGAACGCCATAAAACTACCGACAGTAAGTGCGATAGGCCGCATTGATGCACCGCCGTCCATATATGGAAGCAAAAATTCAGCCAAAAGGATAAACGCGGGCATGATACAGCAAGACAAAATCCAAGCAATATATTCTTTGATTCCGAAAAGTCGGAGGATTAATCCAACCAGAAAAGTTATAATCAAAACAATTATTGCTGGCATATTCTATCTTTCACATTGAACGTAACTAATATTATCTATTCAGGCGCGGTAGTCAAGAACGGGGTGCATTTTCCTTTACAACGCGCGGTATTGTTGTTAATTAATCCCCAAACTAAAAAACCGTAAGGATTCCTGATGAGCGCCACTAGAAACTCTATTTTGTGCCCCAATTGCCGGAAACTGATCAGCCTGGACGAACCTCTCTGCCCTTACTGTGGATTGAAACGGCCCGGCCTGCATGCCAGCGCGGGCAGGCTGCGCAATATTGTTTTTGCTTTCGAGCCGGTGCGGGCCGTCATGTATGTCAATATCGCTTTCTATGTGCTGGCCCTGCTCATCGACCCCCGGGGGATTTTCATGGGGGGCAGTCCACTGGGGTTCCTCTCGCCCGGAAACGAGAGCCTCCTGTATCTGGGCGCGAGCGGAACCATCCCCGTCTTTGGGTATCATCACTATTGGAGCGTTTTTTCCGCGTCATTTCTGCACGGCGGAATTCTGCATATCCTCTTCAATATGATGGCTCTCTATCAGCTCGGCCCCTTCGTACTCCGGGAGTTCGGCAGACACCGTTTTATGAACATTTACCTCTCGACCGGCGTCGCGGGGTTTATCGTTTCGGTGCTGGCCGGCGTCCCCTTGACCATCGGCGCCTCCGCTTCGGTTTGCGGCCTCATCGGCGCCATCATCTATTACGGGAAGAGCCGCGGCGGACATTACGGAGAAGCCATCTACAAGCAGGCGCTGGGATGGGTGGTGGGTCTCGTCATCTTCGGGTTCATTTTCAGCGGCATCAACAACTGGGCGCACGGCGGCGGCCTCGTTTCCGGACTGCTCGCGGCCTATGTCATGGGCTACAACGATCAGAAGCCCGAGAGCGCCTGGAGCAAGATACTGGCCTACGTCTTGATATTGGTCACTGCGGCCGTTCTTGTGTGGGCGGCCGGCTCGGCGGTCTTCGCAAAATTCGCTCCGTAGCCATTGACAGATGAAGCGCCTTCCTCTATATACCGGGCATCAGGCATCGCCGGAGGTGGATTTATGAAAACAAAATTGATTTTGCTGGCCGCCGCAACATTGCTTCTCTTCGGCTGTAACGCCGTCATGGTCATGAACGGCAAGGTTGTGGGCATCCAGTCCGGCAAAGCGATTTACCAGGACGGCTATCTGACCATCCGGTACAAGGCGGATATCGAGCCGGTCTGGAAGGCGTGTGAAAAAGCCGTGGCGGACTTGAAGGGCTGGAGCATTGAAAAAGAGCGGAAGATCTCCACGGGATCGATCAAGGCGGTTATTTCGGATGAAAAGGTGACCATCCTGGTTGAATATATCGAAAGAGATCTGGTCGCCGTTTCGGTGCTGACGGGCGTCTCGGGAAACAATATCGCGTCCGGAATGATTCATGACCGGATTGCGGCCAATCTGGCCGCACGGACCATGTGATCG
>SBEK01000006.1 GCA_009668925.1 Deltaproteobacteria bacterium | reverse complement strand
CGACTTTTTCGTCTTTGGCCATGTCTGATAATTCTTTCACCCACTTCGCGTGCACAATTTCCTGTTCGGACAATGAAGTCCACAAGTCCGCATATTTCGGAAATTTCTCGGCGAACAATTTGTACAGATGAGACATGTCTAATTCCATTTGCTCCAGAAGTTCCAGCAACCGCTCTTGATAGTCCTTCAGCCCCATTTTATTCTCCCGCATATGTGGATTTGATATGTGTCTTATGGACCTACTATACGAAGAACGGCCGTACGTGTCAAAGAAATAATAATGAATGGCCAACCGGACAACATGAATAGTGATCTTTAAAAATGCAAAATTCGGAGTCGTGTTCATTCCTTCCATTGACAATTGTTTTGCTTTTTGCCTATACTCCCTGCAAATTGCCGGCTTGATTTACGAAAGACTTTTTTGGGAACCCTAAAATGAAGCGTCTGTCGACTGTCCTGATTTGTACTTTATTTCTTTCCGGCAGCGGTTTGATTGCGGCCGCAGCCGATGCAACCAAGCCATCCCCGGATAAGAATGCCGGTTCGTCCGTTGCTGCAACAGCCAGAGACGTGAAGGAAGAAACGGTTAAACTTTACAAAGAAAGCAAAGAAGCGGTCGTCCGGGACGTCAAAGCGATGAAAGAGGATATCCCCCGGGGCTTGAAAGAAGCAAGAGAATCGGCTGTACAGCAGTCCAAAGAAATCAAACAGAGCGTCGCCCAGGAGTTTCAGGAAGCCCGGGACAATTTGGCGAATCCAAAATTGACCCCCAAATCGCAAAACAAGTGATCCATCGTTTCCACAGGGAGGATTTTTTTGAAGCAGCGCTTTTTAAGTCCATATCCGTCAATCGTATTGTTCATTGTTTTCAGTATCACCTGTTCATCCATCTCTCACGCCGAAGTCAAAGCAGCCTCATCCAACGGCCAGGCTATTCTGGAAGCCATCAGAATCAACGAACCGCTGAGCTTCTGCAACGAACCGGTTCCGCTTGCCGATCCGGACGTCCGCGAACGCCTGGAAAGAGAATTGCTTGTGTCGCTGGACAACAGCGACGACATTATTCTCTGGCTAAAGCGCGCCAACCGCTATTTTCCGGAAATAGAAAGAGTCCTGGCGGCCAATCAGCTCCCCGATGATCTGAAATACATTACCATCGCGGAAAGTTCGCTGAGACCGCTCGCCTTTTCCAACAAAGGCGCGGTCGGCTATTGGCAGTTCATAGAAGGCACCGGAACAAAATACGGTCTGGAAATAAGCCGTGATATTGATGAAAGAAGAAACGTTGACAAAGCAACCCAGGCGGCCGTCAAATATTTGAAAGATCTTTACACGCTCTTCGGCTCCTGGACTCTGGCAGCCGCCGCGTATAACATGGGTGAAGACGGGCTCAGGTCGGAGATTCTTGTTCAAAAAGTGAGCAGCTATTACAGGCTTTACTTAAATCAGGAAACGCAAAGATACGTGTTCCGAATCCTCGCCGCCAAAATCATCATGTCCGATCCGGCGAGGTTCGGTTATCACCTCACCCAAGCCGATCTGTACTCGCCCAGAGAGTCCGATACGCTGGAAATCAAGACCGGCAGGCCCGTACCGCTTCATATCATCGCCCAGGCCGCCGGTACCTACTTCAAGATGATCAAAGATCTCAACCCGCAGATCAAATACTATCATCTGCCCGCGGGAACTTATCAGATTCGCCTTCCTAAAGGATGTGCGGCCGGTTTCCCCGAACGTTATGATAAGCTCGCCGCCGAATGGTTCTCGCGGATCAATGATTCGGTCTATTCCGTAAAAAAGGGGGATACCCTGACGGGCATTGCCTCCCGTTTTGATGTCCCCTTTAAAGCCCTGCTGATCTGGAATGGCCTGAACGGCAACAGAAAAATCGCGCCGGGCGACAAGCTCTATATCTTCTCCGATACGCTGAAATCCGTAAGCACGGGGGAAAACGAAGCTCAGGCGCCGGCGCCGTGACATTCCGACAGAGCTCAGCACTCAACCGTCGATTCACTGATTCGCGCCCGGGCTTTTTGCATCTTCCTTGGCGTATAAAACCTTGACAAATTTTGATTCCTGACTTAATTACTATCTTAAAAGTAGTGTTTAGTGGTGTGGTGTGTTGCTCGGTTTCCAGTATGCTGCGGAACATGCGGTAAAGTTGTTTGGTGGTTGCCTTTAACGATGAAATTATCGACCCGTTCGAGATACGGCGTCCGGCTGATGATCGCACTCGCCGCCGCCGGCCAGGATAAATCAGTCTTCCTCAAGGATATCGCCGCCGGTGAAGATATATCGGAAAAATACCTGAGTTTGATCGTTATTCCGTTAAGAGCCGCCGGACTGATTCGCTCCATCCGCGGCGCGCGCGGCGGTTACGTTCTCGCCCGAAGCGCCGACGATATTTCCGTGCGTGATATCGTCGAAGCGGTCGAGGGAGAAACCTCTCTGGTAAACTGCGTCAAAGATCCGGCCAGTTGTCCGCGGGTGTCCGTCTGCCCGTCACGGGATACCTGGACGCAACTGAGCCAAACGATCAGAGAGGCGATGGCCGGTGTAACACTCGCGCATCTTGTTGCCCGGCAGAAAGGCAAGAGAGGCAGCGCCAAACCCAACGCCCGGCCCATCGGGAAAGAATAGCAAGAATTGAGCATGGAACTTGTAAACAAAATACAAAAATTAAAGAAAGAAAGAAATGCGGTCATTCTGGCCCACAACTATCAACTGCCGGAAGTTCAGGACATTGCCGACTTCGTCGGTGATTCATTGGGGCTCAGCATGGAAGCCGCCAAAACCGACGCGGACGTGATTGTGTTTTGCGGGGTTCATTTCATGGCGGAAACGGCCAAGATCCTTTCACCGGCTAAGACAGTTCTTTTGCCGGATCCGAAGGCCGGCTGTCCCATGGCGGATATGATTGAGGCGACAGACCTCCAGGCGCTGAAGTCCGAACACCCGACTGCGGCGACCCTGTGCTATGTCAATACATCGGCCGACGTCAAAGCCCTTTGTGATTACTGCTGCACCTCCGGCAATGCGCTGAAGATGGTGCGGCACATCCTGAAGAGCCACGACAAAATTATTTTCGTTCCCGATCAATATCTCGCGCGGTACGTCGCAGATCAAGCCGGCTGCAGTTTCATTCTCTGGAATGGATTTTGTCCCACGCATGCCCGGATTCTGCCGGAGGATATTGTGCGGGCCCGCCTCGTTCATCCCGAGGCCCCCATTCTGGTTCATCCCGAATGCACGCCGGAGCTGACCGGATTGGCCGATGTCGTTGCATCGACGGAGACCATGTGCCGTTATGTGCGCGAATCCCGGGCGACGGAATTCATCATCGGCACGGAAATAGGCATCATTCACCGCATGCGGAAAGAAAATCCGGGAAAAATGTTTTATCCGGCATCCGAAAAGGCGTCTTGTCCCAATATGAAAAAAATCACCCTGGAAAAAATTCTCTGGTCGCTCGAGAGCATGCACCATCGGATAACATTGCCCGAGGATACCATGAACAAGGCCAGAGGCGCCATTGAAAGGATGCTGCAAATCATCTGACCCGGAGGCAGTCGTCTCATCAACCGATTTTAAGGCAAAGCACAACATGAAGAAGGAAACTTTAGGCATCGTTCATACACAATATTTTACATTTGCCGAACCGCCGCACCCGCTGCAGTTGAAATCGGGGCGAAGCATCGGCCCCGTCACAATCGCTTTTGAAACGTATGGCAAGCTCAATGCGGACAAATCCAACGCTATTCTTGTCTGCCACGCACTCTCAGGCGATGCCCACGCAGCCGGGATTTCGCAAGACGACTCAACTCCGGGCTGGTGGGACGGGCTCATCGGCCCCGGCAAGGCGCTGGACACCCGCCAGTATTTTATCGTCTGCTCCAATGTCATCGGCGGATGCAAAGGAAGCACCGGACCCTCATCCATCAATGCGGAAACCGGCAAAGCCTACGCTCTGGATTTTCCGATGATCACCATCGCCGATATGGTCGAAGCCCAGCGTCACCTGATTGATCATCTGGGAATTGAAAAACTCCTTTGCGTCATCGGCGGTTCCATGGGCGGTATGCAGACCCTGCAATGGGCATCGGCCTATCCCGAAAGGGTTTGGGCGGCCATTCCGATTGCCACGGCCCTGAAACATTCGCCTCAGCAGATCGCTTTTAATGAAGTCATCCGGCAGTCCATCATGGCCGACCCGGCCTGGCGCAAAGGCTACTATTACGAACACGGTCAGCCCGAAAAAGGTCTGGCCGTCGCGCGCATGATCGGCCACATCACCTTCATGAGCGATCAGTCCATGGAAGAAAAATTTTCGCGAAAGCTCAAAAACGATAACCTCAGTTTTCAATTTACGGACGACTTCGAGGTGGAGGGTTATCTTCGCTACCGAGGCTATAACTTTGTGAAGCGTTTCGATGCCAATTCTTATCTCTATATCACGAAGGCGCTTGATTACTTCGATCTTTCCGGTGAACACTTTATTCCGAAGGTCAGGAAAACGGATGTCCGCTTTCTGGTTATTTCGTTCAAATCCGACTGGCTGTACCCATCCTACCAGTCGCAGGATATCGTCCGGGCGCTCAAACGAAAGCACGCTTTCACCACGTATTTCGACCTGATCTCCACCTATGGCCATGACGCCTTTCTGATCGAGATCGAGGATGAAACAAGATTGATTAAGAATTTCCTGGCCAATATCCGGGAGCGCTAACCGAAAAAGAAAGAAGATATGAAACCTGATCATCAAATTATTGTCGATATTGTCAAAGAGGGATCTCACGTTTTAGACCTCGGCTGCGGCAACGGCGAACTGCTGTCCCTCTTGCGGCAGCATAAAAATGCCCGCGTGCAGGGTATCGAGCTGGATGAAGAGCAGATGCACATCTGCGTGGAAAACGGCCTGACGGTTCTGCAGGGCGACATCGAGAGCGGACTGGCGGATTATCCCGATCGTTCGTTTGACTACGTGATTCTCAATCAGATCATGCAGGAAATCAAGAAGGCGGATTACGTCATTCAGGAGTCTCTCCGTCTGGGGCGGAAGGTTATTGTCGGCTTTCCCAATTTCGCCCATCTGTCGGCGCGTTTAACCATGTTTTTTTCCGGCAAAACGCCGATCAATGAAGCGCTGCCCTATTACTGGTTTGAGACGCCCAACATCCGCTTTCTGACCATTCGTGATTTTATGGACTACTGCAGAAAAAAGGATATCAGGATCGAGCAGCAATATTATCTGGGGGTAAAAGGCAGGATTCATCATCTGCCCAACCTGTTCGCCCAAAACGCCATTTTCGTCATCACCAAATAATTCGGGAGAGTCTTATGGAAAAGAAGATATGGACGTCCGATAAACTGCCTGTTGCCGGACCTTACTCAGCGGCCGTGGAGGCAGGCGGTTTTATTTTTATTTCGGGGCAACTGCCCGTTAACCCGGAAACAGGGGACATCATCATGGATATCCGGGCGGCGACGCATCAGATTTTGACCAATCTGCAGACCCTTCTCGAAGAAAGCGGTCTGTCTCTGAAAAACATTGTCAAGACGACCCTTTTTTTAAAACACATAAGCGATTTCGCAGCCGTCAATGAGATTTACGCAGGTTTTTTCCCCCAGGAGCCCCCCGCCCGTTCCACGGTGGAAGTATCCGCATTACCCAAAGGCGTCCCGCTCGAAATTGAAGCCATCGCGATAAGGAATTGAATAATCATGGGCAAGATTCTGTCCGTCAATATCAGTGATAAAAAAGGTGAAAAGAAACATAATGTCACAGCGGCACGCGCTTTAGTCAACCGGGGGCTGGAAAATGATGCCCACATTGGTATGGCGATTAGACAAGTCAGCCTGCTGGCAGCCGAAAGCGTCGAAAAGATACGGCAAAAGGGTCTCCATGTCCAATATGGAGACTTTGCCGAGAATCTGACCACTGAGGGCATTGAACTGTACACGCTGCCGCTGGGAACTAAATTCAGAATCGGCAAAGATGTTCTGCTGGAAGTCACGCAGATCGGAAAAACGTGTCTTACGCCCTGCGCGATCTATCATGCCGTCGGCGACTGCGTCATGCCGAAAGAAGGTATTTTCGTCCGTGTGTTGTCCGAAGGCGTGATCACCGTGGGCGATGAAATAACCGTGGTCGAATAAACCGCTCTGCAAAAATATCGCCAATTACTCCTCGATCTGCGTCTCTCTTTTCGCAACCGGTTCCTGTTCGGAAACAACACGGGTGTGCTCCGCGGCCAGCCACAAATACATGCCGGGAACAACGAACAGCGTGAACGCCGTGCCGATGGCAATGCCGGTCATGATGACCAACCCCATGTTGAAACGGCCCTCGGCGCCCGCCCCGGACGCCGTCACCAGCGGAACAACACCCACGATCATCGCCGCGGTCGTCATGAGAATCGGCCGAAGCCGGATGCTCGAGGCCATTTCGATGGCCCGCCGTTTATTTTCCCCCTGTCTCTGCAAATCGTTGGCAAACTGCACGATCAAAATACCGTGTTTGCTGATCAAGCCGATCAGCGTGACCAGTCCAACCTCTGTATAAATATTGAGAGTGGCGCCGCCGACACCCAGGCTGATAAAGATCATGGCCCCGCAAACCGACATCGGGACGCTGATCATGACGATGAGCGGGTCGCGGAAGCTTTCGAAGAGCGCCGCCAATGCCAGGAAGATGATAATCAGCGCGAAGACGAAGGTGATCAACAGAGCTCTGGATTCGCTCATAAACTGCCGGGACAGCCCCGCATAGTCTGTGCTGTAACCCTGCGGCAGTATACTCCGGGCGATGTCGTTCAGAGCCGCAAGCGCTTCCCCCAGCGTCACGCCGGGCGCCGGCACCGCCGAAATCGTCACGGCATTGAGCTGTTGAAAGTGATTGAGCGATTCGGGGACAACAGCGGTTTTCAGATCAACAATTGTGCCAAACGGGACGGGTGTGCCCCGGGCTGTCTTAAAGTAATAGTTCTGAAGCTGGCTTGTATTGAGCCGTTCACGCTGCATCACCTGCGGAATGACTTTGTAGGACCGCCCTTGCAGATCGAAGAAATTCACATAACCGCCGCCCAGCATCGCCCCCAGCTGTCCGCCGACTTCACGCATCGTCAATCCCATTTGCGCGGCCTTTTCACGATTGATGCGCAGGATCGTCTGCGGTTTGTCTATCTTGAGGTCGGTGTCCACATAGGCAAACAGCCCGGTCCGGTATGCGCCGGCCAGGACGGCTTGAGATATTTCATTCAGATTTTCAAACGAATTCGTCGTCCCGACAATAAACTGCACGGGCAGCCCGCTGGTGCCCGGCAGCGGCGGTCTCAGGAAGGCCGCTGCGCGCGCCCCCGCAATGCCGTTGAGCTTCATCTGGACCATCGGGTTTAGCTCCATCGTTGTCCGTTTACGTTCGTCCCAGGGTTTCGTGACCAGCCCGGCGACGCCGGTATTCAACCCGTTCACTCCGTCAAGCTGAAAGACATGGTCCGTTTCGGAGTATGACCTGAAGATGTCGAACACCTGCCGCGAATTGAGCTGCGTTTGTTCCAGCGTTGCATTCGGGGCAGCCGTGATGAAAGAAATAATAATCCCTTGATCCTCCTGAGGGGCCAGCTCGCTTTTCGATCCGACAAAGAGAAAGTAATTGATGGCCAGAATGAAGACGGCAAATACGATCGTCACGGGCAGATAATTGAGGGCTATCGTCAATAATTTCTGGTAGGTTCTCCGCAAAAAGTCGAATTGGCCGTTGACAAATCTTTGAAACCATCCGGGATTTGCCTGGTGTTCTGTTTTGAGTATTTTGGAGCACATCATCGGAGACAACGTTAAAGCGATGACCGCCGACACGGTGACAGCTGCCGCGAGCGAGTAGGCGAATTCGGTGAAGAGGGCCCCGGTCAGTCCGCCCATGAAACCGATGGGCACATAGACGGCAATCAGGACCACCGTAATGGCGATGATCGGCCCGGCAAGCTCCCGCGCGCCCGCAATCGCCGCATCCAGCGGGGGGAGTCCCGCCTCGATATGCCGATGACAATTTTCGACGACGATAATGGCGTCGTCCACGACCAGACCGATGGCCAGAACCAGAGCCAGCAAAGTGAGCAGATTGATGGAATATCCCAAAATCAGCATGATGAAGAACCCCCCGACCAGCGACAGGGGAATCGCAATGGTCGGGATGAACACCGAACGGATGCTCGCCAGAAAGAGGAAGATCACGATCGTCACGATCACCAGAGCCTGAATCAGCGTACTGACCACTTCTTCGATCGAACTGTGGATGTATTTCGTGGCATCGTAAACGATACGTCCCTTGAGCTCCTCCGGGAACTGCTCTTCAATGGGGGGAAAAGCTTTGCGCACGTTTTCGATCACCGTGAGCAGATTGGCTCCCGGCGCTACTTTGATGCCGATGTAAGTCGCACGGTCTCCATCAAAGGCGACCGCCGTATCATAGTCCTCCGATCCCAGCGTGATCCGGGCGACGTCCTTCAACCGAATGATCGCCTCATTTCTGGACACAACGATGAGCTCTTTGAATTCGTCAACCGAATGCAGCGTGGTATCGGCTATCAGGTTGACCGTGATCATCTGCCCCTGCGTGCGACCGACCGCGGAAATGAAATCGTTGTTGGCCAGAGCGGCGCTGACGTCACCCGCCGTGACGCTGCATGCCGCCATCTTCTGCGGATCCAGCCAGATGCGCATGGCGAAGCGCCGCCCTCCCAGGATATCGGCCGTCTGCACGCCTTCCACCGCCTGCAGTTTCGGCTGCACCACCCGGATCAGGTAGTCCGTTATTTTGTTGGGGGACATGACCTTGCTGTAGAAACCGATATACATCGAGGCAATCGTCTCCCCGATTGCCACACTGATCACCGGCGGCTGCGCATCGCGCGGCAATTGATTAAGGACGGCGTTGACTTTGGTGTTGATCTCCGTGAGCGCCCTGTTCGAGTCATAGTTCAGGCGCAGGTAGGCCTGAATCATGCTGACGCTCTGTGTGCTAGTGGAGGTGAGGTAGTCGATCCCGTTGGCCTGGGCAATGGAATTTTCCAGCGGCGCGGTGATAAAACCGGCAACAACGCCCGGATCGGAACCGGTGTAAACAGTCGTTACCGTCACCACTGCATTTTGCGTCTCGGGAAACTCGCGCACCTTCAGCAGACCGATGGATCTGAGCCCCAGCACCAGAATCAGCAGGCTGATCACGACGGCCAGGACCGGCCGGCGTATGAAGATATCCGTAAAATGCATGGTCATCCTTTAAGCTTCATTCATCGACCGGCATCGGAGCGGCATCGTTCTTAGGCACCACTTTGTTGTCGATCACGACGGCGCTTCCCGGCTTCAGCTTGAAATGGCCGCTGGTGACGACGATGTCCCCTTCTTTGACGCCGCTCACAATCGACACCTGATCGCCGCGCGCAGGTCCGACCGTCACGAGAGACTGCTTCACGGTCAGCGCCTCCCGTCCGGAAGCGTCCCTGGGGCCCCGCTGGACGATAAAGACCATTTCTCCGTAAGGGTTGAAGGATACGGCCGTCTGCGGCAGTGTCAGGCGTTTTTCCGAAGCGCCGGTCTGGACATCGATGGAAACGAACATTCCGGGAAGCAGATCATGCCCGGAATTGCTGATGAGCGATTCGACCTGGATATTGCGCGACTCGGGCTCTACCTTCGGATTTATCGCCGATATCTTCCCCCGGAACGTCCGCCCGGGATAGGTATCATTGGTCGCAATAACGACCTGCCCTTTCTTGATGCGACCGATGTCCTGTTGAGGTATATAAAAATCTCCGTAAAGCCTGTCCAGCGCTTGCAGCGTCACGACTTTATTTCCCGGCTCCAGATATTGTCCGAGGTTTACCGTGCTGATTCCCAGCCGTCCGGCAAAGGGCGCGCGAATGAGTTTCTTTTCCAGAAGCGCTTTTTGCTGATCGAGCGCGGCCTTCTTAATTTTCAGGTCCGCTTCATCGGCGTCCAGGACGGCCTTGCTGATGGCTCGGGCCGCGAACTGTTTCACATCCCGCTCGTAGACAATTTCGGCCAAGGCGACGGCTGCTTCAAAGGAGCGGAGCTGCGCCATGTCCGAATCGGCATTCAACTCCACAAGGATTTCACCCGCCCGCACCTGTTGTCCCGGCTGAAAGTTGACGGCCCGCACCAAACCGGCCGCTTCACACGTTACATCGACGCCCTGAACGGCGCGCAGGCTGCCTGCAACTCTGATTTGCGGCTGCCACTCCTCAAAACCGGCCTGCATTGCCGTTACCGTTACCGGAGGCATTTTCTGGTTGGCCATAAACTTCTTGATCATCATCGTTTGAAAGGCCTTGAATCCGAAAATACCTCCGAAAATGATTCCCACCGCCAAAAGCATGATCACCATGCCCCGGATCATTTTCTTTTTCGTGTCCGACATCATAGGCATCACTCCTGCGATAGCGAAGATCTGTTTTCCCGTTCGGTCCTGTCGGGCCACCAGCCTCCGCCCAGCGCCGCAAAAAGAGCCGCTGTATCCGCAAACCGGGCGGACTGCGCCCCGACGAGGTTGATATACGCCGCTTGATATTGCTGCTGGGCATTGAGCAAAAACGGGTAGCTTACGGCCCCCAGTTCATATTGTTTCCGGGTCAGCTCGAGCGCTTCGCGCGCCGCCTGTTCGGCCTTCACCTGAGCTTTCAAGGCCACGGCGTCAATTTCCAGGGAACGCAGAGCGTCGGCCACATTTTGAAAGGACTGCAAAATGGTCAGACGGTACTGCGCAAGCGACTGGTCATAGACCGCGAGGGCCGCGCGCCGCTGCGCCCTGAGCGTCCCGCCGTGAAAAACCGGCTGCAGAAGCCCGGCTCCGATATTCCAGATAATGGACTGGCTGTTGAACAGGTCTCCTAGGCTGTTGGATACAAGGCCGTATGATCCGGTAAGTGTTATCTTGGGGTAGAGATTAGCGGTGGCCACACCGACTTGCGCGGACGCCTGGTGGAGCAAAGCTTCAGCGGCCTTGATGTCCGGGCGTTGCCGGACCAGTGTCGAAGGCAGACTGACCGGCAGCTCCTCAGGCAGAGACATCGTCTCAAAATCAAATTCCGGCAGATCTATTTCGCTGGGCGCCTTTCCGACAAGCACGGCCAACTGGTGCCGGACAAGCGAAAGATTCTTCTCCAGCACGGGCAGCGCGGCCTCGGTTTGCGCGAGTTGCGACTGCTGAGAAAGAACCTCGGCAAGCGCCACCGCGCCCAGGTTATACCGCTCTTTGACGAGGTTAAGCTGCTGGGTCTGAAAGTCAATAATTTCCAGGGTCGCCCGCGTCTGCTTGCGCAGCGAAGCCGAAAGCAGCGCCGACGTGATGATATTGGAGGTAAGGATAAGATACGCACCTTCCAGCTGGTAACTCTGATATTCAACCAGAGCGTCCAAAGCTTCCAACTGGCGTCTCATACCGCCGAATATGTCCAGGGTGTATGAAACCCCGATTGAGGCATTGAGCAGGCTGAACGTCGTGCTGTCGGCTCCGGATTGCCCCAGAGACGCAGCGGATATTCTCTGGCGGCCGATCGACGCCCCGGCATCGATCGCGGGGAAGAATGATCCAAATTGGGCGGCGCGGTTTTCCCGGGCTGCCCGCAACCGGGCCTCGGCGATCGCCACGCTCGGGTTTTCGGCAAGCGCCGTACTCATCAGATCATCCAAAGCGGCTGAATGAAACAACCTCCACCACTCGCGGGAAATATCGCGGCCGAGGATGAATCTTTGTTCTGACCCTCCCTTGGTATCGGAGGCCACCGTCTTTTCCGGAAGTCCGGTCTTTGTGTATCTGTCCACGGAAGGCGCATCCGGAACCTGGAAATCGGGACCGACCGCGCAACCGCAGATCCACAAGACCATAAGCGGGGCAATCCATAATTGAGCGTTTTGTATTAGGGTCTTCTTTACCTTCATGAGCGATCCTCGATACTGTTCTATGCACAGAACCGTTGGGTTTGCCGGCATCTGCAGGAAGATCCTCTTCTCAATTATTTTAACCCGTGCAGTAAATACCCGATCCGAACTCCTTGTTAAGTAAATGATGGAATTGATTCGAACAATGATAAAAGAAGGATAGCTTATTGGGGGGATAAAGCTCTCATGAAATTACGTGAGCGGCATTCATCACCGGTTCACATGGCTAACGCGGACGCCGCCTATCGGTAACCGGCGCGTTCATGAGGAGCACGGGCTTGATGGCTTTGCCGCTTAGTGAATCTTTCATCGCCCGGTTGATGTCCTTAAAATCGTAAAACTTCAAAAGACGATCAAAAGGAAATTTACCTCTCTGATACAATTTAATCAGCTGCGGAATGAAGATTTGCGGCACCGAATCCCCTTCAATTACATGCAGGGCTTTAATGCCCCTGGGCACTGAGTCCGGGACATCATCTCCTGTGAAGAAAGCCGCCGATCCCCGCTTCCTGACCACTTGCGTTGCCAATAGCAGCAGCCCGGCATTGCCGGTGGTCTCCAGCACATAATGCACGCCGCCCGCAACAATTTTATTGATGCCCGCGGCCACATCGGTTTTCCGTCCGTCGATGATGTGCGTTGCTCCCAGTTCCAGAGCCAGTTTCAGCCTAGAGGGTCTGATATCCACACCAATAATCGGAAAAGCACCGGCAAGATGAGCAGCCATAATTGCGGCCAGACCGACAGCCCCCGTCCCGAAAACGGCAACGCTTTCGCCTTTGCGGACGCGCAGCATATTCATGATCGTCCCCGCTCCCGTTTGCATGCCGCACCCGAGAGGCGCAAGGATTTCCAAAGGCAGCTTCCTGGAGACCTTGACCAGACTGCGCTCGGTAGCAAGGACATGAGAGGCAAAGGAAGACTGGCCGATAAAATGGCCGCGGACGCCACTTTGCTCAAGGGCGTTCGTGCCGTCAAGACGGTGGAACCCGAAATTCAGTTCATAGAAGCGGCGGCATCTTGCCGGGCGTCCGCTTTTACAGGCCCGACAGGTGCCGCAGGATTGGTAAGACAAAACGACATGGTCACCAGGCCGGATATCCTTTACTTTCTTCCCGGTCGCCTCGACAATCCCCGCTCCTTCGTGACCTAAAACCAGCGGGCCGTCGGATGCTTCCCAGTGATGCACCATGCTGATATCGGTGTGGCAGATCCCGGAGGCAACGATTCGGACGAGCACCTCCCCGTCCTGAGGCCCTTCCATGTTCAGTGTTTCAATCTTGAGGGGACCGTCCTGTTTACGCACGACGGCGGCGCGGATTGTGAGCGTATTCGAATTCTCCAAGAGAATCATCGTCTCCTTTCGCATCATCTTTCTGTTCGCTAAACGACACCTGCGGCCAACAAATCTGCGTTTCTCCCTTTTCTCTTCTCTGGAAGGCAGTCGATTTCGCAGCGACCGCACCTCACTTACTTATAATAATTGAATTGCATATTGCAATATCCGGGGATCATCCGCATCTTATGATCATCTTATCCTCATCAATCCCTGATAAGGAGTCTTTCATGAAAGCGTTTATTGATCCACCCGTGCGCATCCCGTTTTATCTGAGAATCGGCCTCTGGATCTCCAAACTCGCGACCGGCCGCGACCTTTTACCCGGCCGGCTTCTGGCCTGGTATCCGAAAACGGCGATCAGCTCCGGCATGATGGAAGCCCTTGTCGCGCACCATGATAAAACACTCAGCAAACGAATTCTGAAACTCGTCCGTCTGCGGGTGTCTTTTGCCGTGGCTTGCCCTTTTTGCATCGACATGAATTCTTACGATTATGATCAATTCGGCATCAGCTCCGAAGAACTGTCGGCGCTGGCCGGCCGGTCGGCGATTACGGCCGTGAAAACTTTTTCCGCCCGCGAAATGACCGCCCTGGAATATGCGGTTCTCATTTCCCAGACGCCGCTCACCTTTCCGCAGGATTTCGTCTCTAAGTTAAAAGCGGATTTTACCGAAAGGGAAATTGTCATTCTGGCGGCGACCGCCGCTCAGGTCAACTACTGGGCGAGGCTCCTGCAAGGTTTGGGCGTTCCTCCAGCCGGATTCTCGAATCAATGCAGCATCGGACCGGTCGTCCCGCTGTGATAAAAAAGGCTTTGTTCCAATTGCCGGCAAACCCCGAACTAATCAAGCAGGATAATTTGTATGTCCATGACATTCGTACCCGTCGAGCCGGTGACAAGGAGTTCGCCCGTATTTTTGAAAAAAGAATAGGAATCGTTGTTATTCAAGAAGACATCGGCCCAGAGGCCCTGAGCCTGGGCCTTTTGCACCGTCTGCCCGTCGACAACGGCTCCGGCCGCGTCCGTCGGCCCGTCCGTGCCGTCGGTGCCTGCGGAAAGAAGCGTGATGCCGTCCCTTCCGGCAATAGCTTCGGCAAACGCTAAAGCGAGCTCCGTGTTCCTTCCGCCAAGACCTGTTCCCGATACCTTCACGGTGGTCTCGCCTCCGGAAATCAGGCAGATCTTCCGGCGGGCCTCCTTCCGCCGCCTGATGTCGAGCGCTTCTTGCGCCAGCCATTTTGCCGCCTCCCGGGCTTCACCCTGAAGCTCCGACGTCAGAACGGTGGTCGCATACCCATGCTCTTCTGCTCTTTTTGCCGCAGCTGCGGTTGCTATCCGATTGCTTCCGACAATGATGTTTTCCACTTTTTCGAATACCGCATTCCCGTATTGGGGCGTTTCGCCGACGCTGCCTTCAGCTCCCCGTCTCAACAGGTTCATTGCATGATCCGGGATTTTATTCTTCAAATGATATTTTTCAATCACGTCGAGCGCATCACAAAAAGTGGTTTTGTCGGGCGACGTCGGGCCCGACGCAATGACGTCCAGAGGATCTCCGATGACATCGGACAAAATGAGAGAAATGACTCTTGACGGGTAGGCCATTTGCGCCAGTCTGCCGCCCTTGACGGCGGAGATGTGCTTGCGAACGGTATTGAGCTCGTTGATATTTGCCCCGGCTTTCAACAGCACGTCCGTAATTTTCTGCTTTTCGTCAAGCGTAATACCGTCCTGAGGAGCGACGAGCAGGGCGGAACCGCCGCCGGAAATGAGGCAAACCACCAGCGTTTCCCGGTCGACATCTTTCAGCAGATCAATGACCTGTCTTGCGGCGGTCAGCCCCCGTTCATCGGGAACCGGATGACCCGCTTCATAAATCCGGAGATTACCGGCCAGGGTTCCGGGTGCGTGGCCGTATTTCGTGATGACAATCCCGCGGGTGATCAATTTCCCGGCTGGGCTTTCCACGAGGGCCCGGGTCATGGCGAAAGCCGCCTTCCCGAAACTGACCAGATATAACTTACGGCAATGTTCTTTGATATACGCTGCGGATATGGCTTCGGAATATTGTTGAACCAATCTGTACGGATCGACGGATTTCAGTGCTGCATTGAAGAGGTCGATCGCCGTTTCGCGGGGAGAAGCGTTTTCCATCTTCGATATTTCTCCGGAACAACCTCGCGGCAGCTATACTTCCACCGGTTTGAAGATCAACACAATCCCCATCACCACAAAGACCATCGTTTCCGCCGCCGGTCCCCAGAGCCTTCCGGTGACGGACATGACCATGCCGAGGGCAAAAGCCGCAACGAAGGTGCCTTTGATGTTGCCGAGCCCGCCGACCAGAACGACGGCAAAACTGAGCAGCAGAACCATCGAGCCCATATAGGGATGAACAGACGTGATCGGCGCATACAACACTCCGCCGAGTGCGGCCAGGCAGCTGCCCATCACGAAGATATAGGCAAAATATTTGTCCACATTGATTCCCAGGCTCCTCACCGCATCCTTATCTTCGAGAGCGGCTGTGACAATTTTGCCCACCATGGTTCTTTTGAAGAATACGGCCAGACCGATAAAAATAGCAACGGCCAGCGCAATGATGATCAGACGGTAGACGGGCAGCGTGATGCCGAGGAAGGCAACATCGATTCCGATCGGATCCGACAGAGGAATCGGCGAGGCTCCCCAGATCCATTTGATGAGATCAACCCCGATCAGCACGACCGCATAGGTGGCGATGATGGCGTAGTCGATCGACACACCATAGAGCTTGCGCACCACAAATCTTTCAATCAAATAGCTGATGGGAACAACCGCCAGCACGGCCAGAACGGCCCCCAGGACGAAATGATTCCGGGCGACGGGCAGGAGGGTAATTAAGAAATAGGCGCCGATGGCGTAAATCAGGCCATGCGCAAAATTAACTATCCTCATCGTGCCGAAGGTCAGGGAAAGCCCGATGCTGATAATGTATAAAATTCCTCCGATCGTTAATCCGTAGGCAATGGTGTTGATCATGATAACCTCTCTTTATGCCGCAGCCCGTATTTTCAATTTATCCGTCACAAAACCCCAGATGCCGCTGCGGAAACGGAATACGCAAATGAGGAGCGCGATTCCGAGAAACATTTCCCACCGGGAGATGTAAGACGCGAGATAGTTGCTGATCGCCATGTAAATCACGCCGCCGATGATCGCACCGTAAAGGCTTCCGGAGCCGCCGATTAAGGCGGCAAAAATGACTTCGACCGCTCGTGAAGGATCGATAAAGCTGGGCGTCACGTATCCGTAATTCAGGATCGAAAGTGCCCCGGCGAAGGCGGCTATGGACGTGGAAATGATAAACGTAATCCACTTATAATTAAACGTATTATAGCCGAGAAATTTCACGCGCGTTTCGTTTTCTTTAATGCTTTTGACGAGAATTCCGTAAGGTGAGGACGTGAACTTCTTCAGTAAATAATACGTCAGCAGGAGACACAAAAGCGCAAAACCGAACATGATGGGCTTTTGTCCGAAGTCCAGAAGGCCCATCTTGTCAAAATAGACCGACCGGCCGTCTTCGCCGCCGGTATATTTGGAAAACGCCACCAGCACGAGAAAATAGCCGACCTGATCGAAGGCCAGATTAATCAGCGCAAAACAGGCGCCCGTCGTCCGCACAACCACCGGACCGAGGATCACCCCGATGAGCGCCCCGGCGGCTATTCCGGCAAGGACCGCGAGCAATGGATTCTGCGAAATGTGCTCGGAAAACAAGGCAATTGCGTAGGCTCCGGTGCCCAGATAGAGCATGTGGCCGAAGGAGAGCCTCCCCATGAATCCATAGAGGAGATTGAATCCGAGGACAAAGACGCAGAAGATCATGAAATCGGTTGTGCGGTTTATTCCCAGAACGGGAAGCAATATCAGAAAGGCAGCGGCGATGACTGCGATGTCGATCCAACTTCTTCCGGCGCCGGTTTTAAACCGGCTCATCATTTTGTCCGTCTTCAACGTCGTACTCCTTAAAACTGCTTGGGAAATCCTCTTCCTAGCGTTTCACATTTCCCGGTAAACTTCCTCCCCTCGCCCGGGCGGGAGGAGGAAGTGAAGGGGAACCGTAAAATGTCTCTCAGACAAGGCATTTCAAAAATTCTCTATAATTCATCACCGATCCGATTTTCGGGAAAATAAACTTCTCCACATAATTCTGTTCTTCATCGGTATCCGTTCCCGTACAATCGCCGATCACGACCACGCGATATCCTTTATCGTATCCGGATCTCGCTGTTGACTCCACACACCAGTTGGTATGGAAACCGACAATAACCAGCCATTCGATCATGTTGACCCTCAGGGTATAGTCCAACGCGGTGGACCAGAAGGCGTCCAGCGTCTTCTTGCCCCGCACGACGATGTCACCCTTCTTCGGAGTCAGTTCAGGAATGATCTCGGGTCCCGGAGTTCCCTTGACCCATGCCCCGGACACGGGCTTGCCGTCAATCTTCCATCCCGTGGGCATATCGATTTCCAACCCCCGGAGACCGCCCATCCCCGGACCTTTTTTGTCGATTTCGGGAAATCCCGGTTCAAATTCCTCAAAAGGAACATAAATGATTTTTTTAACTTTCTTCCTCGCCTTCCCGATAAAATCTACAAGATTGGGAATAACATTCCGTTCTTCCAGTGACTTCTCGATAAACTGATACATCGAGCCGCCCGGTTTCAGGAAATCATACTGCGGTTCGATCAGTACAACGGCGGTTTTCGACGCTTCAATTTTCTGTGTCTTCTTGCCTTTCATGATCATTCTCCTTTTTCTTCCTCTGATTTTCTTTTCACTATCCAAGCAGGACTTTTTGTCTTGTGTCCTGACACCCCTCGTTTTGCTTCTATAAGCATTGTTCCAATTTTATCTTGTCATTCATCTCGGCCTTGTCCGTCACCTCCTGAACGATTTTGCCTTCCTTCATCATGTAAACTTTGTCGGCCAGCATGCCGACAACCGAAAGATTCTGCTCCACGATCAGCATGGACACTTTCCCCTTCATGGTGGACAGCACATTTAAAATATCGTTGATCGTTCCCGCGGCCAGCCCTTCCGTCGGTTCATCGATGAGCAGCAATTTCGGGCTGCCGATCAATGCCCGGCCGATCAACAGTATCTGCCGCTGGCCGCCACTCAAGGTTCCCGCCCGCAGGTTAAGAAATTTTTCAATCTTCGGGTAAATGCTGACAACTTTGCCGATCGCGTCCTCAAGGCTCACCTTGAGCGGGTAAGCGGCCAGTTCAAGGTTTTCTCTGACGCTCAGCTGCGAAAACACCCTCTTATCCTGGAACACATAGCGAATCCCGGAAAGGGCGATTTTTTCCGCGGGAAGGCCGATGATGCTTTGATCGTCGAAAGATATGGAACCGGCAGACGGGGTGAGGAACCCAGCGATGGATTTCAGGAGCGTTGTTTTGCCCGCTCCGTTTCTCCCCGCAATAAAGACCATTTCACCGGAATCGACCGTCATGGATATATCGTGGAGCACTTTGGCATGACCGTAAGAGGCATCAACATTCTTTATACTGAGCATGTCAACCCCTCCTCTTTACCCCAGTAAACCTCCCGTACAAGAGCGTTGCACAGCACTTCAGAGGGCGGCCCTTCGGCAATCAGTTTTCCTTCGTGCATCACGCACAACCGCTGAACCAGCTCGATGATATGAGATATCTTATGTTCGATAATCACGAAGGAGAATTTCTTTTTTACTTCCCGCAGAATCTGAGAAACCTCGCCAATCTCCATATCACTCAAGCCCGCAAACGGCTCATCGAGCAAAAGTATTTTGGGATTCAGGGAAAGCGCCACCGCCAGTTCCAGTTTTCGTTTATCTCCGTAAGAGAGTTCGGAGGTCATAATATCCGCCTTATCTTCAATCCCCATCAGCTTCAGTGCCTCCACACACTTCGCTTCCATCTCGTGGTGATGCGCATCGCTGAAGAAAAACTTCCCTTTCGATTCGTGATCGCCGCTGATGCGATGCGTGGATAATATAAGGTTGTCGATCACGGGCAGGGAGTCAAAGACCGAAACCAGCTGGAATGTCCGGACAATTCCCATCAGGACTCTTTTGTGAGGCGGTACCGTCGTGATGTCTTTCCCAAAGAAGAATATTTTCCCCCCCGTGGGGAAGAAAAGGCCGGTGAGCAGATTGAAAAATGTTGTTTTCCCGGCGCCATTCGGCCCGATAATTCCGATGGCTTCGCCCTCCTTCATTGTGAAATTTACGGAATCAACCGCGACAAGTCCGTTGAAGTTTATCGTCGCCGCTTTCGTCTCTATAATCGGTTGTTGTATTGTCATAACTCACCACATTTCGAGGGGCGGGATTTCCGCCCCTCTTTTGGTTTCGCTAATACCCCAGCGAGGATAAGGTCGGGAGATAGTCTTCGCCACTATACGCGCCGATGATCCTGACCAGGTCCCACTTCTTGTCTTTCCGTTCATTGGCGCCCTTGCCGATCACAACATAGGCCCCATATTTGAAAACGGGCTGATGGTCGGCTCTCCAGACGCCTTGTCCCTTCATGGAGTTAAATTTCGGATTCGCCAGGAGGGCTTTGGCCATGGCTTTCCCGTCGACGGACTGGGCCAGCTCCATGGCGCGGACCGCTTCCATTACGCCTTCGTAAGCCATTGCGGAATAGGGATCAGGCGGATATTTGTATTCCTCACGGAATTTCTTCGCAAACGCGTCAGAAGCTTTCACAATAGCGGCATCCTGAAAACCTTTCATGTCGTAGTACCAGGACATGAGCGAGTAAACGCCTTCCAGAGCTTCCGCCGGCACACCGCTGCCGAAAGAATTGGTCATCCAGTCAAACCAGATTTTGGAGGTTTTTTTCAAGCCGATTTCGTACGACTGCTTCAACACGTTGATCGCATCAACGCCCCAGTGCGCCAGCATGACGATCTGCGGTTTCTTTTCTTTGATTTTTGTCAGATAAGAGGTGTAGTCGCTTGTTCCAACCGGTGATTCCACATATTCGACCTTGACGCCTCTCTTTTCAAAGGCCGCTTTGGCCCCGGCCCACTGATCACGGCCGAAGGCATAAGCGGGACCGAAGAAGACAATGTTCTTGTAGCCCAGCTTATCGACGATGTAAGAAGCTCCGGCATAACCGATGGAATAAGCGCATCCGTGGATGGAAAACGTTGTCTCGGCAATTTCGTTCTTTTCGAACATACTAATGGCCACCACATTGACGGGGAAATAGGCCACGCCGCTCTTCTTTACTTCCTTGTTGAGAGCGGCGGAGATCGGAGCGAAGGTCTGGCCGACAATCACATTGACTTTGATTTCGTCTATCATTTCCCGGTACCGGCGAATGGCGATATCCGGCTTCGATTCATCATCCTTCACAAAGACTTCGATCGGAACCTTGGCCTGGCCGAACTTCACACCGCCGGCGGCGTTGATTTCCTTCACGGCTAATTTGGCGCCGTCCAGCTGCACCGGTCCGATGGGCGATGCGGCTCCGGTCAATCCGAACATCAGCCCCATTTTAATTTTTTCCGGCGGCGCCGCCTGGGCGTCCGGAACAAACATCGCCCCTGAATAAAATGAAAACACTGCAAGGACGACAACGAGCAACATCATTTTTTTGTACATGCTAACCTCCTTCAAAAGATGCAATTTTATCCTTATGACAAGTCTGCGCTGCTTTTCGGCGCCTCCTTCCACTCATCCGTCTCCATGCTGCTTTGAATTTGAACGATCATTTGATGGTTATGCTTCCGAAATGCGGCTTCCGCCTTATCAGGATTTTTTTCTTCGAATGCCTCGAGAATTTCGACATGGTCATGATACAAACTGGAAAGAATCGGAGTGATATGCATGGCGATGGGTCGCATTTTATTCTTGATCGTTTCCAGCATTTCCTGCAGCGTTCGATTGCCGCTGGCTTCGTAAACCAGTGCATGGAAATCGAAATCCAATCTGGAGTAGCTTACTAAATCTTCTTTCTGGACAACTTTGTACTGCTGCTCAAGGCTCTTCTTCATCTTTTCCATTATTTTTTCATCGATGTTCTGAATCGCCAGACGCGCCGCAAGCGCCTCCAGGGATTCTCTAACGGTATAGAGTTCGATGGCTTGTTTGGGCGTCAGCGCGCACATGAAAACACCGCGGTTCGGAATGTTTTCCAGAAGGCCTTCCTGAACCAGGCGATGCACAGCCTCCCAGACAGGTGTCCTGCTCGCACCGACTTCTTTGGCGATCTGCTCGACATTAAGCCGCGTGCCCGGGCTGAAGCGATAATTCGCGATCATCCCTTTGAGGATCGTGTAAACCTGATTGCTTAATCGATCTTTCGTTACCTTAATCATCATGGCGGGCATCTTAATAAAAGAAAGTCAGTTTGTCAATTAATTTCATGAATAATAATTCATATTTCATGAAATTAATTTATTAACAAATTATTTCCGTTGCTTACAATTATTTTGCATTCATTTGATCCGGTGTCTGGCTAACAGCGCCGTAAACTTCTTCGACAGACACGACAAGCAGTGTATTCACTCCAAAAAAGACACAAAACACCGGAGACGATACGGAAAGCGCTTGCGTTGATTCATTTTATTATGGAATGCGGATTAGACAGGTAAGCCGGCAGGCTTACGGTTTCAGTCAGACGCGCCAAATGAGGCCTTCGGCTTTCTCCCCGAAGAAGGGAATTTGATTTTTTTAATCGAACTGGTCGGGGCGAGAGGATTTGAACCTCCGACATCTTGCTCCCAAAGCAAGCGCGCTACCAGGCTGCGCTACGCCCCGACGTGCTTAGTTTTCGTATCTTCCACCAGATGGCTCTTCAGCTTCGCAAAAGCCTGTCCGCGGTGGCTGACTTTGTTTTTTATTTCAGGAGGCAATTCCGCGGCCGTTTTGTCCAGCTCCGGCCACAGAAAAATCGGGTCATAACCGAAACCGTTGGTTCCCCGCCTCTCATCAACGATTCGGCCCTGCCACTTTGCTTCAAAGGCCTGATAGCGGCCGTCCGGATGATGCAACACCAGTGCACAATGGAACGAGGCTCCCCTTTTTTCCGCCGGGATGTCTTTCAACTTGGCCAGGAGCTTGGCGTTATTCTCCTCATCGGACGCTCCTTCGCCCGCGTACCGGGCCGAATAGACACCCGGCTCTCCGCCCAGGGCGTCCACCTGCAGGCCGGAATCATCCGCCAGGACCGTCTCACCGGTATACTCGGATATCGTTCTGGCCTTTTTTAAGGCATTTTCCAGATACGTTTTACCATCCTCCACGATTTCCGGAAGCGATGCAAAATGATTCAAGGAGACCAAGTCAATATCCGTTCGGGCCAGCATTTCTGTAATTTCCCTGACCTTGCCTTCATTTCTGGTTGCAAAGACGATTTTCATAATCTGAGATCGCCCACTATATTTTTCTGACAGGCTATGATCCGGTCTATGCCGCGTCTGGCCAGAGACGTCATGGCCGCAAGCTGTTCGGCGCTGAACGGAACATGTTCGGCCGTCCCCTGCACCTCAATAAACAGGCCGCTGCCGGTCATGACGAAGTTCATATCGACTTCGGCGCGGGAGTCTTCTTCGTATTCCAGATCCAGCAGCACCTGATGCTCGACGATCCCGACGCTCACCGCCGAGACAAAATCCGTAACCGGGATCTCTTTAACCAGCCCCCGCTCTCTCATATCTTTAAACAAATCCACCAGGGCCACAAAGGCGCCGGTAATCGATGCGGTTCTTGTGCCGCCGTCCGCCTGAAGGACGTCGCAATCGATGAAAATGGTCCGCTCGCCGAAGGCGGTTAAATCGGTAACCGCCCGAAGCGACCGGCCGATCAATCTTTGAATTTCATGCGTTCTGCCGCCTTGTTTGCCGCGTACGGATTCACGCGGCGATCGCGTCTCGGTCGACATGGGCAGCATGGCGTACTCCGCTGTGAGCCAGCCTTTCCCGGTATTCTTCAAAAAAGATGCCGTCTTTTCCTCCAGGGATGCGGCGCAGAGCACTTTGGTGTCGCCGAATTCGACCATCACCGATCCCGGAACATTCCTCAGATACCGGTTGCTGATGCGGATATCCCGCAGCTCGTCAAATTTTCGATCATTATTTCTTTTGAACACGGGACTCCTAAAAGAAGGACTTGATGCTCCTGGCCAGAGCTTTGGCAATCTCTATCTGCGTTTCCCGGGACACCAGTTTCTTCTTATCATCGGGATGGGTCATAAATCCGAGTTCGACGGCCACAACGGGCACGGACAGTCCCTCGGCAAGCGGTACCATCGCTTCTCTCAACCCTCTTCCCTTGCGCGGAAAGAGGCCGTCAAGATTCTTCTGCACCAGCTTCGCCAGTTTCACGCTGTCGCCCAGATATTGATTTTCGGAGTTCACGGCTTTGGCGCTCTTCGCCTGAGCGGGAACGCCTTTGAAACCCGGATAATAGAGTTCAAAACCGGACGAAGCTTTGCCGAAACCGCCATTGGCATGCAGACTCAGAACCAGAGCCGGCTTCGCATCGGCTATGATTTTTTTGCGTTCATCCAGCGTAAGCGTTTTATCCGATGTCCGGGTAAGAAGGATATCCACATTGCTTTCCTTGGACAATTCTTTCTGCATGGCCAGAGCGATCGCCAGCGTTATGTCCTTTTCAACCGCTTTGTCGATGCCGATAACGCCGGAATCCTCTCCGCCGTGTGCGGCATCGATGACAACGACATGCTTTGCGCTCTGGGCATGACTCTGGAATCCCGCCAGACACAGCATCAGGACGGAAACAAAGATGACCGCAAATTTAAGCTCTTTTGGAACCATGATTTTCACCTATTGAGAATGCCTATCTGTCGATTTTTTGCAAGTTGCGCCTGCTTATAGCCACAGTGGATGGGTTTGTCAATATTCAATTGGCATTTTTCGCCATGTTCAGGCTTTGCGGATCCTTTCAATGGAACGGACGATTTTTAACTGCCGAATGGCCGAAAAGATGGCGCTGAGCTGCTGGAGGTCATAAACATCGATGACGAATAAACAGTTGGCGATCATATCGGTAGTTTCGACCTGAGCAAAGCTGATGTTGACGTCAAAGGAGGTAATCACCGAGCTCACCTCCGTCAAAACGCCTTTCTGGTCATTACAGACCACCTTGATATTCACGGGATAAGCATGCTTCTGCCGCACGTCCCAATTGACTTCCACGATCCTTTCGGTGTCCAGCCGCTTCAGATGCGGACAATTTTGCGTGTGAACCGTAATGCCGCGTCCCCTGGAAATATAGCCGGATATTTCGTCGCCCGGAATCGGATTACAGCATTTGGCAAATTTCACCATGACATCGTCGATCCCCGTCAGGCTGATTCCCAGAGACGGTGATTCTGATTTCTTCTTAGCTTTATCCTTCTCGGGAAGTTTCTCCGGCTCCTTCGGCGCCTCCTGAGCCAGGAAATGATTGACCACCTGTCGGGGCGAAATGCGGCCGTAACCGACCTGCGAAATCAAGTCATCGAGCGTCTGCAGCGATTGCTCCGCCAGGATTTTTTTGATCTCGTCGGACTTGATAAAATTGCCGAATTTCAGGTTGTTTCTCTTGAACTCTTTTTCCAGCAAATCCTTGCCCAGCGCCAGGGAACTGTTTTTTTCCTCCAGATTGATCCAGTTGCGGATTTTGGAAATCGCCCGTGACGTCACCACGTACTTCAACCAGTCTTTGCTGGGATGGTGGCCGGCCTGCGTGATAATGTCGATCTGGTCGCCGTTTTGCAGCTGATACCTGAGCGGCACGATATTGCGGTTCACCTTGGCCCCGATGCACTGATTACCGACGTCGGTATGGATGCTGTAAGCAAAATCAATCGGCGTGGCCCCTTTGGGGAAAGACTTGACGTCGCCGCGCGGTGTAAAGACGTAGACCTCCTCCGGAAACAGCGCCAATTTCAGGTTGGACATGAATTCCTTAGGATTCTTGATGTCCTGCTGAATTTCGAGAGCTTCACGAAGCTTTTTGATCTGGTTCTCTTCATTGTCCTGAAAAGCCCGGCCTTCCTTATAGCGCCAGTGAGCGGCAATGCCCTTTTCGGCCCATTCATGCATCGCGCGGCTTCGAATCTGGATTTCGACGCGTTCCCCGTAAGGACCGATCACTGCGGTATGCAGCGATTGATAATTGTTGGCCTTGGGCATGGCGATATAATCTTTGAACCGGCCCGGCACTGGCTTCCAGATCGCGTGAACGATGCTGAGCGCTTCATAGCAGGTTTTATCGAGGTCGGAATCCAGAATGATGCGGAAGGCAATAACATCATAAACTTCGTCGAAATTAATGTGCTGCTCATGCATTTTTTTATAAATGCCGTAAAGATGCTTTGCCCTGCCCTCTACGTAGCCCTTAACGGACACTTTTTCGAGTTCCGTAAAAATGATGTTCTTAACTTCTTCCGTATAGCGATTGCGCGACTCCTGGGATTTGGCGACGCGGGTGGCGATCTCTTTATACGCATCCGGCGAAATATACTTAAAGGCCAGGTCTTCGAGCTCCATCTTCATCCAGTTGATTCCCAGACGATTGGCGAGCGGCGCATAGACATCCATGGTTTCGCGGGCAATATAAATCCTTCGATCCGGCGTCTGATACTGAAGGGTCCTCATATTATGGATGCGGTCAGCCAAGCGGACCAGAAGAATGCGAATGTCGGCGGACATGGCCAGAATCATCTTCCGGAAATTTTCCGCCTGCCGTTCCTCCTGCGACCCGAAAGAAATGCGGCTCAGTTTGGTCAGACCGTTCACCAGGAAAGCGACATCCTTGCCGAACTCCCGTTCGATTTGTTCTCTGGTGGTCAGGGTGTCTTCGATCGTGTCGTGCAGCAACCCGCTGATGATCGTCGCCGAATCCATCTTCATATCGACGAGGATGCCGGCGACTTCCATGGGGTGCGTAAGATAGGGCTCACCGGACAAACGCACCTGCCCCTGATGCACTGTGGCCGAATAAATGTAGGCCTTCTGAATCATCTCCAGCTCATCGGTCGGCAGATAGGCTTGTGCTTTATCAAGAATATCATTTATTCTTAACATGAAGATTTCCGGTCCAAAATTCGGTCGTTAACCGGCTTGCTGCAATTCGGCGGCAATGATCCTCTGAATTTCCGCAACGATGTCCGAAGCGAAATACAGCTTGCTCTCGCCGCTTCTGCGGATTTTCAATTCCACCTGGCCCTGGGCCAGATTCTTCGGGCCCACGACGACCCGGAGTGGAATGCCGATTAAATCGGCGTCCTTAAACTTCACACCCGCCCGCTCATCACGATCATCGAGGATGACTTCGACGCCTTGGGCGAGCAGCCGGGAATAAATTTCTTCTGCAGCCTCGAGCACGCCGCTGTCATTAATATTCACCGGGGTTACAATGACCGAGTAGGGCGCAAGGGGCATCGGCCAGATGATGCCGTTTTGGTCAAAATTCTGCTCAATGCAGGCGGCCACGGTCCTGCCGACGCCGATGCCGTAGCAGCCCATAATCATGGTTTTTTCCTTGCCGTCGCGATCCAGGTAAACGGCTTTCATGGCCTTGCTGTATTTGGTTCCCAGTTTGAAAACATGGCCGACTTCGATGCCGCGGACGAACTTGATGGTGCCGCCGCAGCGCGGACAAGCATCCCCGGGTTCCGCCACGCGAAGATCCGCATAGGATTCTATCTGGAAATCGCGTCCAATATTGACATTTTTCAAGTGGTAATCTTCCCGATTGGCACCGGTCACGATATTGACCAGATTCATCACGGAATAATCGGCAATGACTCTGGTCTTGATACCGACCGTGCCGGCAAATCCGCGGGGAGCGCCCGTCGCCTTTAAAATCATGTCGTCATCGGCCAGTTCCAGTTCGGCCGCGCCCAGATAGTTTTTCACCTTGATCTCATTCACTTCCTGATCGCCGCGGATCACGACGGCGCAGGGCTGGCCATCGGCGTTGAAGATCAACGTCTTGACGATCTGACGCGGGGCGACATTCAGGAAGGAGCTGACGTCCTCAATGGTCCGGACATTTGGAGTCGAGACGGTTTCCACAGGCAGCCAGTCCTTTTCCGCACCGGCTGCTTTTTCCGGGCGCGCGATCTCGGCCTTCTCCAGATTTGCGGCATACTTGCACTTTTCACAGAAGACGACGGCATCCTCGCCTGACTCCGCCATGACCATAAATTCATGCGAGAAGCTGCCGCCGATGCTTCCGGAATCCGCTTCCACCGCCCGGAACATGAGGCCGCAGCGCCGGAAGATATTGTTGTAGGCGACAAACATTTTTTCGTAGCTTTTTTCCGCTCCTGCTTCGTCCGCATCAAAGCTATAGGCGTCTTTCATGCCGAATTCGCGGCAGCGCATCACCCCGAAGCGGGGACGCACTTCATCGCGGAATTTTGTCTGAATCTGATACAGATTCAGGGGCAATTGGCGATACGTCTTGACGTCATGACGAACCAGATCCGTAATGACTTCTTCATGCGTCGGTCCGAGGCAATAGTCGCGATTGTTGCGGTCGCGAAACCTGAGGAGTTCTTTTCCGTAATACGTCCAACGGCCGGACTCCTCCCAGAGTTCCGCGGGCTGAACCATCGGCAGGTGAACTTCCTGGGCCCCGGCTTTATTCATTTCCTCACGAATAATCTGTTCCACTTTACGAATCACACGATAGCCCAGCGGCAGATACGAATAAATGCCGCTGGTCAGTTTTCTGATCATTCCCGCCCGAATCATGAGCTGATTGCTGACAACCTCCGCATCAGAAGGGACTTCCCTTCCCGTGGGCAGGTGCATTTCCGAGTAACGCATTCCTCCTCCTTATGGTTCATTATCCAGTGATTTTATCTCTTCGAGTAAAACCCGGACAAAATCTTCTTCTTTAACCTTCTTATACGCCACGCCTTTTTTGAACATCATCCCGAACCCGCGCCCGCCGGCTATACCGATATCGGCGTCCGCAGCTTCCCCCGGCCCATTCACCACACACCCCATCAAAGCCACTTTGATGTATTCTTTTCGGCCGGCCAGTTCTTTTTCAACCCGGGAAACCAGACCCGTCAGATCAATCTCGCAGCGGCCGCATGTCGGACACGAAATGATTTCGGGTCCCACCCGACGAATCTTCAGGGCCCGCAGAATGCCGTAAGCGATCGGCAGCTCCAGAACGGGATCGCCCGTAACCGACACGCGGATGGTATCTCCAATGCCGTCATAGAGAAGGGTTCCGATGCCCAGCGACGATTTGATGGCTGCGCCGACCAGAGTCCCCGCCTCCGTAACGCCCAGGTGCAGAGGGTAATCCGACCGGCCGGCAATCATCCGGTAGGCCTCGATCATCATCGGCACGTCGGACGATTTGAGCGACAGTTTGATCAAATCAAATCCCAGGCCCTCAAACAGTTCAATGCTGCGCAAGGCGCTGGCGCAAAGCGCTTCCGCAGTTACGCCGCCATACTCCAGAAGGAGATCCTTCTCCAGAGAACCGGCATTGACCCCGATGCGGATGACAGTGCCGCGTTCCCTGGCGGCCCTCACGACCTCGGCAATTTTATCCCGGCCCATGTTGCCGGGGTTGATCCGAATACCGTCGACCCCGCTCTTTACGGCGCTGAGGGCCAATTGATGGTGAAAATGAATATCGGCAATCAGAGGAATGTGAATCGCTTTTCTAATGGCCGGCAGCGCATCGGCGGCTTCCTGATCGGGAACGGCGACCCGCGCGATTTCGCAGCCTGCTTCTTCAAGAACACGGATCTGCTTCACCGTTTCGTCAACGTTACGGGTATCCGTATTGGTCATGGATTGAACGGCAATGGGTGCAGCCCCGCCTATTTGAACTGATCCGACATGAATGGCCTTTGTTTTTCTTCTCGCTTTCGCGGCGTATCCCATTCCTTCGTATTATCCTTCACTTACTTTTTTACATTACCGCTAATTTTATAACATGCGAATGAATCCTGGGCAATGGCTAATTTATGAAATCCCATGTTCGTCATCTGAAAAACAAAAAGGCGGCCGCCGATGCGTTCATGAATGAACATCATCGGGAACCGCCGCTTTCCAAGAACCAGTCGGATGCTTCTAAATTATTTTCCCAGCCAGCAATGCAGACAGAGCTGTTCCGGAGGCAAGGTAATCGCCTCGATCATATCGTCTATGGTCATATATTTGAGAGACGTCACATTCAGATCCCTTCGAATCCAATCGATCATCTTTTCATGCTTTGCTGAAGTGGTATCCAAATACTCCGATGGATCTTCGAGGTCCTTTCCCTCGAGCGCACGCATCGCTTTCCGGCAGGCCAGTTCAGTCGTTGATCGGGTCGACGACGCGTAAATGCACGGGAACATCAACGGCGGACAGGCCGGGCGAATATGAATCTCCCTGGCCCCGTTGTCCCACAGTTTCTTAACGGTCAAGTTTTTCAGTTGTGTCCCGCGAACGATCGAGTCGTCGCAGATGATCATCCGGTTGCCGTTGATGACATCCTTCACGGCGACAAGTTTCATGGTCGCCACCAGATCGCGAATTTCCTGGGTGGGCGGCGTGTAGCTTCGACCATAACCGGGAGTGTACTTCACCAGAGGCCTCCGGTAGGGAATCCCGGATTCCATCGCATAGCCGATTGCATGACCGACGCCGGAGTCGGGAACACCGGCGACAAAATCCGCCTCGACGCTGTCCCGCTTGGCTAAGAAGCTCCCGCAGCGCTCCCGGGTCTTTTCCACGCTGATCCCATCATAAACAGATGAAGGAGAGCCCGTGTAAATCCATAAGAAGGAGCATATTTTTTTCCGGTCTCCCTCCGGCTTCAGCTGCTTGACGCCGTCCGAAGACAAAAGGACAATTTCTCCGGGTCCCAGAAACCGATGCAATTCATAACCCAGGTTTTCAAACGAACTGGCCTCGGTGGCCACGACATATGACTTTACGCTCAAATCCTTCGCTCGCCCGAGGGCCAGGGGAAACCGTCCGAACTTGTCCCGCGCAGCATAAATGCCTTCCGCCGTGAGCACCAAAACACAGATGGATCCTTCGATAATGCCGCGCATCGAGGCAATCCCCTCCACGATGTTATCGCCACGGTTGATCAGCAAGGCAACAATCTCTGCATTATTGACGCCGCCTCCGGCCATTTCCGTAAAGGACGCGCCTTCATTGAGCAGCTCGCCGACCAGTTCATTCTTATTGGTGATAAGCCCGGTAGCGGCAACCGCATAAACGCCGAACTTCGATCGGAAAATCAGCGGCTGCGGCGATTCGTCATCTATGGAGCCGATTCCCGCATACCCCTCCATCTTTTTGTAGTCATCGACAAAGCGGGATTTAAACTGGGCCTGCGATATGCCGTGAATCGTATTATAAAATCCCTTAGCGCCGTAGACGGCCATTCCGCCGTTTTCCGTTCCCAGATGCGAATGATAGTCCGTCCCGTAAAAGAGTGTTTGAACGCAACTGCCTTGTGTAACTACGCCAAAAAGGCCTCCCATTTTCTCTTCCTTCCTTGCCTCCGCCTACTTCAGTTTTGCGATTGCGTTCTTAATTCGTTTCACGCCTTCCTCAATGTTCGTGAGAGAGGTTGCATAAGACAGGCGGATATGCGCATCGCTGCCGAACGCTGCTCCGGGCACGGTCGCAACGTTGGCTTCATCCAGCAGATATTCAATAAACTCGGTTGAATTGGTTATCTTCCGTCCGGCGAAAGAACGGCCATAGATCGCCGACACGTTCGGGAAAACATAAAAGGCCCCTTCGGGCATCAAACAGCGAATTCCCGGAATGTCATTGAGGGCCGCCACGATATAGTCCTTCCTTTTCCTGAATTCCCCGACCATCATGGCCACGACGCTTTGATCGCCGTTTAGCGCCGCCACGGATGCTTTTTGCGATATGGAAGTCGGGTTCGATGTGTTCTGGCTTTGAATCTTGCTGATCGCTCCGATGATCTCTTCGGGACCGGCGGCATACCCGATCCGCCAGCCGGTCATCGCATACGCTTTGGAAACGCCGTTGACGACAACCGTCCTGTCTTTCAGGCGCGGATCGACCGTTGCCATATTGGCAAAGGGAAAGTCTGCATAGAGTATTTTTTCATAAATGTCGTCCGAGATGATGACAATATCCGTGCCGGCAAGCACGTCGGCCAGTGCCTTGAGCTCGTCCGGTGAATAGGCCGCTCCCGTCGGATTTGACGGACCGTTAAGGACGACCGCCTTGGTGCGGCCGGTAATGGCCGCTTTCAACTGCTCGGGCTTCATCTTGAAGCCGTCGCTTTCCAGCGTGTCCAGGATCACGGGAGTGCCGCCGGCCAGAACAACGATATCCGGATAGGATACCCAGTATGGCGCGGGAATAATGACTTCATCGCCTTCCCCAAAGAGCGCCTGAGCCAGATTGTAGAGAGTATGCTTCGCACCGCACGAAACGACGACCTCAGAACGCTTGTATTCCAGATTGTTGTCAACTTTCAGTTTGCGGATGATCGCATCCTTCAATTCGTCGGTTCCGCCAACGGGTGTATATTTCGTAAAACCCGCTTCAATGGCCGCAATGGCAGCCTTCTTGATGTGGTCCGGAGTATCGAAATCCGGTTCCCCTGCGCCGAAACCAATGACATCCCTCCCCTGAGCCTTCAAGGCATTGGCTTTTGCCGTGATCGCCAGGGTCTCCGACGGTTTTACTTTTGCTACTCTTGCCGCCAGTTTCACAAATTACCTCCTGTTCGCGTTGCTGTATTTTTCCAATAGTTTTTGATGAACATTTTCCGGCACGAGGCCTTTCACTGATCCACCCAGACTCGCCACCTCTTTGATCAGCTTAGAACTGGTATAAAACCATCGAAAGCCGCTCATCAGAAATACGGTTTCAATATTTTTCGTCTGACGGCGATTCATGAGCGCCATCTGAAATTCATACTCGAAATCAGAAAGGGCGCGCATGCCGCGCAGGATTGTGCTGGCGCCGGAACTCTTCAGATAGTCGATCAGCAGACCGTCATGACAATCCACGCGGATCCCTTCGCATCCCTGAAATATCTCCCGAATGAACTGACATCGTTCTTCCACCGAAAACAGGGATGACTTGCTCGGGTTATAGGCGACAAGAACGATGATTTCATCAAATATTCTGTTTCCCCGTTTGATGATATCAACGTGACCGTTTGTTATCGGATCAAATGAGCCTGGATAAATCGCAATTTTGTTGCCGAATTTGTCTTGCGTCATGCCTTGTCCATCCTTATGAAACTCAGATAATTATCTCCATACTTTCTCTGGTCTGTCACAAACCAGCCAGCCTCGAGCTCCGGCAGCGGTTCTCTGACAGAATGCTGCATCACAACAGCGCCGCCGTCTCGCAATACAGGGTATTTTTTCAGTGCAGCCAATGTTTCTTCGATCAATCCCTGATGGTAGGGAGGATCGGCAAAGACGACATCGTACCTGCATTTCTTTTTATAAAGATCACGTAAGGCCGATTGGACATCGGCCTGAACGAGAAGACATTTTTCGGAATATCCGCACCTGGAAACATTTTCACGGATCACGTCAATGAGGATTTTATTCTTTTCCACAAAAGTGACCGATTGTGCTTTACGGCTCAGCGCTTCCAATCCCACGGACCCGGATCCGGCAAACAAATCCAGGAAATGTTGATCCACCGGTTGTTCCAGCAGATTGAACAGCGCCTCTCTTAAAAAATCGGTCGTCGGTCTTTGCGTGCAATGAGAAGGAAACCTGAGCGTCCTTCCTTTAACTTCACCTCCCGAGATTCTCATCATGTCCCTTAGAACGGCAACACCTTCCACCTTCTTTATGATTTCTGTTCGGAAGCATTCTCATTCACGTCTTTCCCGTTCAATTTCTTAATATTTTTCCCCAACCACCACAGCGGCCCGGACAGCGCGTAACCCACCATAACGACAAAAGCCATGATTTCCGGTTTTAAATAAAAGACCAGAAAAATACCGATCGCGACAAGCAATATCTTAAACGGTATCCGTGCATGGAGATTCATATTCTTAAAACTGTAGTATTTTATACTGCTGACCATCAGGAGCGACAGGATGACGACCAGAATCAAAAAGATATAATAAGGATCGGAAAGCGTCCCCTCCAGACCGATGTGATCAAAGAAAATCACGGTCGTGGCGATGACTGCAGCCGCAGCGGGAATGGGCAGGCCGTTGAATACTTTGCTGTCGATGATACCGATTTGAATGTTGTAGCGCGCCAGACGAAGAGCGCCGCAGGCGACAAAAAGGAAGCCGGCCATCCAACCCGGCTTGCCGTCAAAGGACATGGCCCACAAATAGGCCAAAAGCGATGGCGCAACGCCGAAAGCGACCAGATCGGCCAGTGAATCATACTCCGCGCCGAATCTGCTCGTGGTATTGGTCATCCGCGCCACTCTTCCATCCAGTCCGTCGAATACCAGCGATATGATAATGGCAATGGCGGCCGGATAGAATTTCCCCTGGATGGATGCGATAATGGAATAAAATCCCATAAAAAGGCTGGCGGTTGTAAAAAGATTGGGCAGGATATATATGCCTTTTTTGATGCGAACATTTTTCTCGCGTCTCGCTCTATTCATGATAAATATCCAATCGTTGTTTGCCCCGCTTTAACGTTGTCGCCGAGATGAACGACAATGCGCGAATCGGGCGGCAGGAAAACCTCGACGCGGGAACCGAACCGGATGAGGCCGAATCTCTCGCCTTTTTCGATCCGTGCGCCTTCATGGGTCCAGCAGACAATTCTCCTGGCGATCAATCCGGCAATTTGCACGACCCATAGCCTGCGGCCGTCTTCCGTACGAATCATAATTTCGTTTCTTTCGTTTTCCGCCGACGCCTTGTCCAAGTTGGCCGATAAGAACTTACCCTGGTGATAGGCAATGGTCTCAACCGTTCCCTTATAAGGTGCGCGGTTAACGTGAACATTGAAGACATTCATAAAAATACTGATCTTCTTAAAGCGGCCCGTGATCGTGCCGCCACCGGCATCGATATCTTCGATTCTGATCACCTTGCCGTCTGCAGGACATATGACCCCTTTGGCTTCATCCCGAAAATTCCGTTCCGGATTTCGAAAAAAGCAGATGATAAAAACGGTTATGGCGGCAAAAAGTACGGTCAGCCAGACGACGCCGAAGAAAGCGGAAAGAATAGTGAGGATTAGCGAAGAGATGATAAAGGGAAGACCTTCGTAAGCGATAATACTATTATGTTTCATAAAGTATTTTATCTTTCCTCAAATGAGTGTTTGTTGATATATGAATTGAGTGTTCTTGTCAATATATCTTTGACTGCCGCTTCACGACTATCAGCTTGACATAACGGCAAAATAACGTATATAAATCACAAAAATCGGAGGATCGTAAAGATGGCCAAGAAAGTCAAAATATATACATTGAGCACCTGCAGTCATTGCAAAGCGACCAAGAGATTTCTCAACGAAAATAACATCGCTTTCGATGCAACGGACGTCGATTTGCTGCAAGGCGAGGCGCGGGAGGCGATGCTCAATGAAGTCATTCAATACAATCCGCAACGCTCTTTTCCAACCATCATCATCGGCGACAGAATTATCATCGGTTTCAAAGAAAGAGATATCCGGGAGGCACTGGGAATCTGATGACGCCTGCCGAGCTTTATGACCTGTTAAAGAAAGCCCAGGAACCCAAGGGCTATTTTTTCAACAAGGACAGGGACTGGGTGCTTTCCATTCTCCAGGATCTGCTCGTTAACAAGGACCGTTACGGCTACACGTCCTGTCCCTGCCGTCTGGCTGCGGGTGATCGTGAAAAGGACCGGGATATCATTTGCCCTTGTGCTTACCGCGCCGAAGATGTGAAGGAATACGGGAGTTGTTACTGCAATTTGTACGTGAGCCAGGAGTGGAACGACGCTACGATTCCTCACCGGTACGTCCCGGAAAGACGTCCTCCGGAAAAAATATTTTTTTAATCCCGCTTAAGCACAGCGAGCGTTAATTTTCTGCCGCTGGCTGCGATATCAAGAAGGTCATTTCATATCTTTGTCGTTTACTGAGACGGTGTTGATCATCTCTTTACAGGCCCGACGATTGCCGGGAAACCGTTTTTTACGGCGCTCATTGTCTCCGATATCAATTTTGTATCTTAATTATTGACAAATGACTCAAGTAACAATAAGTTACGCCCGATTTAAATATGCGAAGGGATCTTTTTAATGATTAACACATATATTTGCAAGAAAAAGGGAAGTCTAATAGCGGAAATCTGCACGGATACCACCTGCGAATGGCGCTTGAAAAATGAAGCCTTCTTGAACTGTACCTGGGTAGCCTGCAATTACGGACCTTTTACCTTGGAGGAAGTCGGCGACATGATGGGCGTCACCCGGGAACGAATTCGGCAGATTGAAGCCAAGGCGCTCAAGAAGCTCCAGCATAAAAAAAGACGGGATCAACTTAAGGATTTCGCCGCGCCGGGAAACGATTGGGACAATCTTTAATTTTCTTCCTGATTCTGATCAAAAGTGCCGGCGGGGCAATAAGTGTTCTTTTGCGGGTTATGTGCAACGTCCGGTTATTCTTATAATATCGTCCGCATCCCTCCGCGGTTCGTACAGGCTGCTAAAGTTCATCCGGCTTTTACACGGAAACGTTTCGTAATTCTTTTGCGATTATTGTTTTTTCTTGCGGAGTTTTTCGAGAAACAATACTTCATTCATATGAATTTTCCGTTCATCGCGGGCAAACAGCATTCCCCCGATGGACAGTTCCATATCCAGAGCGGCAATCTTATCCATTCTCGGGACGACTGAACAAATATTTTTCAGCTCTTCAATAGCCTTCACGGACCTTGTGGATAAGGTCTGGGCCATTTTCTCCGCTTCCTGCATGAACTTCTCAGGGGGCGCTACTTTGTTCACGAGGCCGATTCTTTCCGCTTCATTGGCGCCGATCGGTTCTCCCAGCATGGCAATTTCTTTTGCTTTGGTCACACCCACAATCTGGCTCAAGGGATAGAAAAGAGGACTTAGCCCGAATTTCAACTCCGGGTGACAGAAGATCGCGCTTTCCGAAGCGACAATCAAATCGCATACCGTAACGATATTGAAACCGCCACCCAGAGCAATACCGCCTACCGCGGCAATTACAGGCTTCGGATAAGAATAAATTTTCTTCAGATATCTCTTCATCGATTCGAAATAGTCATCAATTTCGACATTGGACAGAGAAGACATTTCCTTGATATCCATACCGGCCGAGAAGACGTATTCTCCTCCGGTGATGACCAGCGATCTCATCAGAGGATCGTTTTCAACGTCCAGAAGCGCATCATTAAACTCCAATCTCATTTCCTTGGACAGAGCGTTCATTTCATGCGCGCGGTTGAATTGAATGATCGCGTAATTCTTCTTCTTATCGATAATGATATTCTTATACGTCATTTTATATTATCTACCTTTGATCGGAGATCCCTGCCGGTCTTAAAAAAAGGAACTCTTCTTTCGGCCAAAGAGACCTCCGCTCCTGACTTTGGATTGCGGCCGATCCTGGGTTTGCGCTCGCGAATCGTAAACGTGCCGAATCCTCTTATTTCGACCCGCTCGTTCCTCTTCAGAGCGCCGACCAGAGAATCCAGGATGACCGAAACCGCTAAGGCGATATCTTTTTGAGAGTAATTCTTAAATTTTTCCTGAGTCTTCTTGATTAATTCATTCTTGGTCATATCGGTATCGCCGGTCGAAGTTATGGACGATATAAATAACTTACCCCACCTTGTTTTTCAGCTGTTGCTTTCACGGACCGGCTGAGTTGATTGGCTGCACTTTCAAACATTAAATCAAAAAAAGATGGATGCTTTTTTTTCGGATAAACAAGATCGTACGTTCCATCCTTGCCGGCCAGCTGACTGGCCAGTTTCGCGGCCGAGGCCATATCGCCCAATTGATCAACCAGACCATACTCCTTTGCTTTGCGCCCGGAAAAGACGCGGCCGTCTCCTATCGCAATGACCTGTTCACGCGTCAGTTTGCGATCTTTCACGATAACGTCAATGAACTGATTATAAATATCATCAACCAGTTCCTGTATGATGAGCCGTTCTTCCGGCGTCATTTCGCGCATGGGCGAACCGATATCTTTGTATTGGCCGCTCTTGACCACGGACGATTTTACGCCGACCTTTTTCAGCAATTCTTCCACATTGGCAAATTGCATGATTGCCGATATGCTGCCCGTGATGGTCCCGGGATTCGCCACGATCTTATCACCCGCACAAGCGATGAGCAGGCCTCCCGACGCGGCCACCGACCCCATGGATACAACGACTTTCTTCTTCTTCTTAAGGGCAACGACCGCGTCATAGATTTCCTGTGAAGCGGCGACACCGCCCCCCGGAGAATCAATGCGCAGCACGACGGCGGCTATCGAGCTGTCTTTTGAAAATTCATCAATATTTTCGATAATTTCAAGAGAATCGGTGATGATGCCCTCAATGGGCACCACACCGATTTTGTCACTCAAAGAAAATCTCTGGCTACCGGCAGTCCCGGACTGGGCGCCGGTTCTATAAAAGAAGAAATATAAAACAACGCCGAGAGCAATCAGCAAAACCAATCCCCAAGCTACAGGATGTTTTCTCATGCGCATCTATTCCTTCGTTGGGCTTCCAATCTTCACATCGGCCAGTGCCTGGGCAAGATTCGAACCGATGTTTTCACGATTATTGATGTACTGGCTCGAAGACGGCGTCGGAGCGGACGCGGGAGCTTCCATTTCCTTAATACTCAGACGAATCTTTTTCGTTTTCGTGTCAATACTTTTTACGATCGCGGAAACGACATCGCCAACATTATACAGTTCGGCCGATGATTTAACGCGCTTCTGACTGATCTCGGAAATATGAACCAGACCTTCAATGCCGTCCTCAATTTCCACAAAGATTCCAAAATCAGTGAAATTCGTAATTTTACCGGTTACCACACTTCCGGGAGCATATTTTTGCGGTAATTCTTCCCAGGGGTTCTTTTCGATTTGTTTAATCCCCAGCGAGAATTTCTCGTTCTCGACATCAATATTCAAAACAACCGCTTCGACTTCCTGACCTTTCTTAAAGTACTCGGAAGGATGGGTAACCCGGTGCTTCCAGGATATATCCGATACATGAACAAGACCGTCGATGCCGTCTTCGATCCCGATAAACACGCCAAAGTTAGTGATGTTGCGGACGAGACCTTTCACAATCGTCCCGATCGGGTATTTTTCTTTTAATTTTTCCCAGGGATTAGCCGTGGTCTGCTTCAGACTGAGTGATACCCGCTTGGCTTCCGGATTAACTTCCAGCACCACTACATTCACTGAATTACCGACGTTCAGCACTTTGGACGGATGTTTGATCTCGCGAGTCCAGTACATCTCGGAAATATGAACCAATCCTTCCACACCGGGCTCCAATTCGATAAAAACGCCGTAATCCGTAAGATTGACAACTTTTCCCTGAACGAGAGCGCCGACAGGATATTTTTCCGAAATATGCTCCCAGGGATTTTCATGAAGCTGCTTCAGACCCAGCGAAACTCTTTCTTTTTCACGGTCAAAGGAAAGGACCTTAACCGCAATTTTCTCTCCTTTATGGAATATCTCAGACGGCTTAGCTATTCTTCCCCAGGAGATATCCGTAACATGCAAGAGCCCGTCAATGCCGCCCAGGTCGATGAAAATTCCATAATCGGTGATATTCTTGATGATCCCTTCGATGACGCTCCCTTCCACGATATTATTCAGCGTGTCCTTCTTTTCACTTTCTCTTTCCACGGCCACAATGGATCTTCTGGATAAAACAACATTATTGCGTTTACGGTCGTATTTTAAGATATTAAAGGGCAGTGTCTGGCCGATGAACTGATCCAAATCTTTAATCGGACGAATGTCGATTTGCGACCCCGGCAGGAAGGCGATAATCCCGATATCCACGGAGAGCCCGCCTTTAACTTTCTCCACAACCGTTCCCTTGATAGTAAGATTGTTGTCACTGATGTTTTTAATCTCATCCCATACTTTAAGTTTGGCTGCTTTTTCCCTTGATAAGACGAGGTTTCCTTCAGAATCCCGCTTATCGATAAAGACTTCTATATCATCGCCTACGGAAATATTAACGTTTCCTTGAGCGTCTTTGAGTTCCTTGATCGGAATAAACCCTTCCGTTTTCCAACCGACGTCCACCATGACAATATCCGCTGTCACCTGGACAACTTTTCCGCGTGCAATATCGCCGTATTGTAATTGGTTCAGACTCTGTTCATAAAGCTCTTTAAAGCCCATATCTTCTTCTTTGGACTGTCCAGACGTATTGAATGCACTGGGAATTGAAGAGTCGGCATTAACCTCCTTTTCGTTTTTTAAGTTTGTGTTGTTATTGTTAACCATTTAACCAATACCCCCTAGTTTTAATAAGACTTTTTTAATCTTTATTGCCTAACATACCGAAAATTAAATAGCAAGACAATTCCAGCCCCGCTTTAGTTACAATGCCTGCTTGCCGATGCGTCCTGTGATGTATTTCAAAATCTCTTCCACAACCTGTGCAACGTTCATGTGAGTCGAATCGATGATGACGGCATCCGGAGCAGCCGTCAAGGGCGCGATCTTTCGCTGTGAATCCTGATCGTCTCTGGCCTGTAAATCCTTGGAGACCGCCGCGAGCCCCGCCGAACCGTTTTTTTCGATGAGCTCCACGTGGCGCCTTCTGACCCGCTCTTCCCTGTTTGCATCCAGAAAAAATTTGAACTCCGCATCCGGAAAAACGACCGATCCCATGTCCCGTCCTTCCGCCACGACTCCGCCTTCGGCGCCAACTTCCCGCTGCAGGGAAAGTAATTTTTGCCTGACCACGGGAAAAGCCGATATCGTGGATGCAGCCAGGCCGACTTCTTCCGTGCGGATTCTGTCGCCGACATCCTCGCCGTCAACAAAGACGGCCATTTTCCCATCGATATTTTTCAATGTAATGTTTGTTGTCGAACACAAATTCGCGAGTTCATCCGGATCATGTAAATTGATTCTGTTCGTCCATGCTTTATAAGCCAGCGCGCGGTAAAGCGCTCCGGTGTCCAAATATAAATAATGCAGACGATCCGCCAAGGCTTTACTGACCGTGCTTTTCCCCGCGCCTGCCGGACCATCAATGGCGATCACTTTTTCCATGTCTCGACTATCTCCCTCTTGCGGCTTTCATTTCTCTAAACAAGGAAAACTTGCCTAATCTTCGTAAAACGGGTAGCATGACAACAACATAAAACACGGACTGATTTTCTGACTATGCGTAAATTTATTCAAAAGCAATTCTTTTCTTTTGCCTTAATTTTGCTCCTGATCCTTTTCGGAGTGCATAACGTATCAGCCGCTTTTACACTGGATGACGAAAGAAAACTGGGCAAGGAGATTTATGACAAGCTCGAAAAAAACAATTTCCTGCTCCAGGACAAGAGACTCAGCGCTTATGTTTCAGGTGTCGGCAACCGAATTCTGGCCCAGAGCAATAAGGTTCCGTTTCAGTTCACTTTCTCCATATTTAACAGCACCGGGATCAATGCTTTTGCCACGCCGGGCGGCTATATTTACATCAACAAGGGGCTGATTTCTGCAGTTGAAAACGAGGCGCAGCTGGCCGGAGTCATGGCTCATGAAATCGCGCATGCCAATGCCCGCCACGTGGCCAGCATTATCGAAAAATCTCAAAAGCTCAATATTGCCATGCTGGCGGCAATTATCGCCGGCGCCTTCCTCGGCGGCGGCGGTGATGCGACGGCGGCTATCGCCGCTTTTTCCGTTGCCGGCGCTCAATCGATGTCCCTCAAATATCAGCGGGAACACGAGGAGGAAGCGGATCGTTTAGGCATAGGGTATCTCGTCAATGCCGGCTATTATCCGGGAGCCATGGTTGATTTTCTCAAGATCATTAAACAATATGAGTTCTTATCCAAGACCGTGCCAACCTATCTTCGGACGCATCCCGGCACGGATGATCGTATCTTTTACCTCGACAGCCTTCTGCAAACGCAGTATCGCCAAACCCGCGGTGCTGCAAATATCGTCGGCAATTTCATCAGGATGCAGGCTTTAATCACTCAGGACACCGACGATCTCAATAAACACCGCAAGCAGATCACCAATTCGCTGCAAAAAGATCCGCACAACGTTGATCTTCTCTATACACTGGCCTTGACGGAAGATCAGCTTGGCCACACGAATGCCGCGCTGGAAAACCTGAATAAGGCCCTGAGATTCGCACCTGAAGATGCAGATATTTTGACGCATATCGGCTTGATATACCTGAAAACAGGCGACGCGGCGCAGGCGCGCACGTATCTGCTGCGAGCGTCCAAAATCGATCCCCAACGCGAAGATATCGCCCTCGCTTTAGGCAAGGCGCATTATGCCGCCGGTGATTTCAAAAGCGCCTTGAATTGTTTTCTCCCGCTGCAGGACAAGAAGATTGCGGATGCCGTGGATATCACCTATCACATCGCCATGTCCTATGGCAGACTGAATAATCAGGGAGAATCCCATTACTATTTTGGTCTGTATTTTAAAAAAGAGCAAAAGAAAGAAAGCGCTCTTTTTCATTTCCACAAGGCGCTTGAGTTCTTCCCCCAGGGAACGCCCCGGGCAATCGCCATTTCTGATGCGATAAAAGAATTGACCGCCGGAAAACCAAAAAAGCCCGAGAAAAAACCAGACAGACAACAGGATGATTCTGAAAAAATGTCCTTTAAAAACGGATTATTAATGTAACACCACCGGTCAATCTTTGTCGTTGCGAAAAAAGATACAATACATTATAAGGCACTTACTTTAATATTCTTTTACGAAAGGAGTTTCAACAAAGTGAACATTCTAATATTTGGCCCAAACGGCAGTGGAAAAGGAACACAAGGCGCGATCGTTCAGAAGAAATATGGAGTTCCGCACATTGAAACCGGCGTTATTTTCCGTCAAAATATTTCAAAAAAAACCCCGCTCGGAGAAAAGGCTAAAGCGTTCATTGACCGCGGCGAACTGGTTCCCGATGACATCACGATTCCGATGATCCTGGATCGTTTGAAAGAAGATGATGCGAAGAAGGGCTGGCTGCTCGACGGGTTCCCCCGCAATCTGGCGCAGGCTGAGGCTCTCTGGAAAGCTCTGCAAAAAGAAAATATTAAACTCGATTTCGTCATTGAAATTGACCTGGATCGCGAGACGGCGAAGAAACGCATCATGGGACGCCGTTTATGCAAGACGGACAACAATCATCCCAACAATATCTACATCGATGCCATCAAACCGGCTGAAAAGAACGGCCAGCCCGTCTGCCGCGTGTGCGGTTGCGAAGAGTTATCCACCCGCGCCGATGATCAGGACACGGCCGCGATCGACAAACGGCACGGCATTTACTATGACACGAAAACCGGCACGCTGGCCGGCGTCAATTATTTCAAGGAAAGAACCAAGGTTATCGTGGTTGACGGACGCGCCGGTGTGAAAGAAGTGTCCGAAGATCTGATGAAGAAATTGGTTTAAGCTAAAAGGAAAGATTCATCTGGAAAGCCCCCCGATACGCGGAGGGCTTTTTTTAACAGACTTATGGAAAATATCAGAAACTTCAGCATTATCGCCCATATCGATCACGGCAAGTCCACACTGGCCGACCGGCTCATTCAATTCACCGGCGTCTGCAACGAACGAAATTTTCAGGACCAGCTCTTGGATAATATGGACATCGAGCGCGAGCGGGGGATCACCATCAAGAGCAATGCCATCTCCCTGCCCTACCGCGCCGCGGACGGAAAAGAATATATCCTGAATCTGATCGACACGCCCGGTCATGTGGATTTTTCTTACGAAGTTTCCCGTTCGCTGGCCTCCTGCGAGGGCGTCTTGCTCCTGATCGACGCCGCCCAGGGCGTGCAGGCGCAGACGCTGGCCAATCTGTATCTGGCCATGGAACATAATCT
>SBEK01000331.1 GCA_009668925.1 Deltaproteobacteria bacterium | reverse complement strand
CTCACACGCGGACTCGATCCCATCTTCACGGAACGCACCCGCGAAAATGTTCCCGCGGTCAATCGGGAGATCGTTTCGTCCATCCGGCGCGGAGAAAGTGTGATGATCGCACCGGAAGGAGCCGTCACGCCGGGGCACATGATCCGCCGGTACCGGGCCGCATTGCTGGAAACGGCCATTGCCACCGGTTCGCCCGTCCACTACGCCACGGTCCACTGGCGGACTCCGGAAGGCTGCCTGCCGCCTTCGCAATCCATCATTTATGGACCGGATCCGAATGTGCGCGACGCCTCCGGCCTTCTCGCGGCTTCGGAAATCGAACTATGGGGTCCCAAACGCTCCCTGCTGCCTCATCTGCGGCGCATGCTCGCCCTGCCCTGCAGCGATCTGACCTTCCGTTTCGGGCCGGCTCCGCTTTCCGGAAACGACCGGATCAGCCTTGCCAATGCCCTGCATGCGGCCTCTCTGAAAATTTTTATTCCCAGTGCCTGAGGATCGGGAAGAACATTCCCCCTGCCGTTCTGATTTCATAAGTCCGTTGACAGAAGCCTGTTTTTTTCTTAGCATGCCGTCCCAGCCGGAAAGGAAACCGTACAATCGATGTCTCATTGTCAGAAACAACAGCATCAGGAATACGCCGCGGCCGACCGGGTCTTTGCGGGAGACCGCGTTCCGAAACCGCTCCGGGTCCTTTTGCGTTCGCTTACCATTCCCTCGTGGACCTTCGTCTGCTATCTGGCCATACGCGCCGTGCAGCTCGCCACGCTGGGCCGACCGGAGGCGAGGAAGCGCGCCAGCCACAGGGTTGCGCAGCGGTGGATCAGCACCATGCGCGGTCTCTTTGGCATCCGCATGTTTTTTGTGGGGAACATGCCGAAACCTCCTTTTTTCCTGGTCATTAATCACCACGCCTGGGTAGGCTATTTCGGATTGCACAGCGTTATGAACGCCCGGACCGTCACCCTGGATAAGAGCCTTTTTTTGCCTTTTGTGGGCATTCTGCTGCGGGGAATCGCGCCGCTCCCTTCCAACCGCAAAAGCGATAGCGTGCCTGCCGTAAACCAGGAGCTGATCGCCGCCATCGGCCGCGGGGAGAGCGTGATCATCGCTCCGGAAGGGAGGGTATCTCCGGGGCACATGATCCGCCGCTATCACGCGGCATTGCTGGAATCCGCCGTCGTCACCGCCACGCCGGTCTATTACGCGACTGTGCACTGGCGCACGCCGGAAGACTGCCTGCCTCCGTCGAAATCGGTCTTCTACGGGCCGGACCCTTACATGGTCGATGATTCAGGCCTTCTCCTGGCGTCGGAACTCGAGGTCTGGGGCCCTCCGCGTCCGCTGTTTTTACATCTGATGCATCTGCTCGCCCTGCCCCACTGCGACATGGTGATTCGCTTCGGCCCCAATCCGATTGCAGGAAAAGACCGCGTCAGCCTGGCCGGCGAACTTCACAAAGCGTCACTCAAAATTTTTACGCCCAGCAGGTGATTCCCGGAAATCAGCAAACAGAAGAAATCCAATTGACACGCCCGGCCAACTTCTCTATATACTTTGCGGCG
>SBEK01000145.1 GCA_009668925.1 Deltaproteobacteria bacterium | reverse complement strand
TCCTCAACGTATCTTTAATACGCCTCGTCGCCTCCGCCTGGCCGCCGCGATATCATCTTTGATTTAGAATTGGCGAAATTTAAAGGGAGAATAATATGATTAAAAAAATATTACTCATTTGTCTGTTGATTGTATCCGCGGCTTGCCCCGTTCTGGCCATCGACGGCAAGGCGCTGCTCGTGCAGGTCGACAGAAACCTTTCGCCCGAATCCTACGAGTCGTATCGCAAGCTGATCAACATCGAACCCGACGGCCGGAAGAAAGAATTTACGCTTTTCACCGTGAAGAAGGGCGTTGATAAGGTTGCCTCCCTGTTTGTTGCCCCGGCCAGCGAGAAAGGCCGCAGCACGCTGCGTCTGGGCGATAACATGTGGCTCAATATCCCCAATGTCGGCAAACCGGTGCGCATTACCAGTTTGCAATCCGTCGTCGGCGGGGTCTTCAACAATGCCGATATTCTGCAGCTGGATTACGCCGCGGAATATGATGTGGAAAAAGTGGATGAGCAGGGTAGGGAATATCTTCTCTATCTCAAGGCTAAAACCAAAACCGTGGCCTATGACAAGCTTAAAATCTGGGCGGACAAAGACAAAAAGCTGCCGACGAAGATTGAGTGCCTGACGGAGAAAGACATGCTCATCAAAACCCTCTACTTCAAGGATGTAAAAGATTTCGGCGGCGGCATCGTCCGTCCGGCCGTCATTGAAACGGACAGCCCCCTTTACAAAAACTATAAATCCGTCATGATTTTCGCGAAGGTCAAAAAGAAGATATTCAAGGACGAGGTTTTTACGCTGACCTTCATGCCGAATCTGGAATCGCTGCGCTGATGAAACTGCGATGGATCATCGTCTTTGTTTTAATCTGCCTGGCCTCGCCGCCGGTGCAGGCGGAGGATTCCTACTCCTTCGAGCCCGGGGAAATCGAAAAGAAGCCGTATCATGTCGGCGGCTATCTCGAGTTCAAGCCCCTCCTCTTCGGCCTCGACCACGACGCCGCCTTTTATAAACTGCGGTTTTACGACAATCCCCGGGGCCGGGCCCTTGTCGAAGCCAACGGCCGAATTCAACTCGAGGGCAGCTATGAGAAGAATATCTTCCGGATCTATACCAAAACCAACACGGATCTGAAGTCGTCCTATTCAGGGGAATCGGAAAGATCAACCTTCTATGAATTGTACGGCTCCGTGAAGCCGCAGGCGGGTCTGAAAGTCGATGCAGGCAAGAAAACCATGAAGTGGGGGAAGGGTTATGCCTGGAATCCCGCCGCATTTGTCGACAGACCGAAAGATCCGGATGATCCGGAGCAGGCGTTGGAGGGATATGTTGTTCTGACGGCGGACTATATCAAAAGCTTTGAGGGGCCGCTCAAGACATTTTCCGTGACGCCCGTTCTCTTTCCCGTTTATGATCATGTGAACGGCGATTTCGGCAATACCTATAAGATGAACGTTGCGGGCCGCATTTATTTTCTGCTGTATGACACGGACATCGACCTGATGTTCATGCACGGGGGGAGCAGGCCGGACCGCTACGGCTTCGATTTTTCCCGCAACATCACCACCAATCTGGAAATCCACGGCGAATATGCCTATGCGACAAACAGCATGAAGAATGTCGTCGGGCCGGCAGGCGTGATCCGGCCGATCGAGAAAGGAACGCATAGTTTTCTGGTCGGCCTGCGCTATCTGACGGCTTTCGATCTGACCGCGATCGTCGAATTTTACCACAACGACGCCGGGTTCAGCGTGGATGAAATTACGGGCTATTTCGGACTGATTAACCGCAGCTACGCCGTCTATCAGACGACGGGCAGCGCGGCCGGGCTTCTTCAGGCGCAGCTTCTGGCTGATACCGGTTACGCCCGCGCCAACGCCATGCAGAATTATCTGTATGTCCGCCTGAGCCAGAAGGAGCCTTTCGACATTCTTTATTTCACACCCTCCATCACCGGTATGCTGAATACCGACGACCAGAGCTTCTCGGTGACGCCGGAGCTGCTTTACACGGGCATAACCAACTGGGAATTCCGGCTGCGCGCGGGTTTGATTGCCGGGGCCAGAAATTCGGATTTCGGCGAAAAACAAAACGACTACCGCATTGAGCTGCGAGTGGGATACTATTTCTAATGGCCTTCCTCCGGCATTCGTCCCGATCATCCGGCTTTCCGGCTGCTGAGCGTTCGCAGGCAGGGCTTGCCTAATGCCGTTTCCGTCGTTACAATAACGAATATCTGAAGAAGGAGAAAGGGTCGTCGTTCATGAAATCGTTCTGGCTGTGTTTTGTGCCGCTGTTTGTCGCCGTGGATGCCATCGGGCTTTTGCCGCTGTTTGTCAACCTTACCTGCGGCATGGGGAAGAAAATCGTCCGGAAAATCATTCTGCAGTCCATGATTACAGCGCTGGCGGTGGCGATTGTGTTTATTGCCGTCGGCACCGGCATTTTCCGCTTCCTGAATATCTCGGTTGCCGATTTTATGATTGCCGGCGGAACGCTTCTCTTCGGCATTTCCGTCCGCGACATCCTGTCTTCGGAGAAGAAGCTCGCGGATGTGGACGCGGACAGCGTCGGCGCCGTGCCGATCGGTGTGCCGCTGATCACCGGTCCGGCAGTGCTGACGACATCCCTTTTGCTTGTCAACGAGCACAGTGCGGTCATTACGTCGCTGGCCATCGCCGCGAATATTGGGATTGCGGGCGGGATGTTTATGCTGGCGCCCTTCATTTACCGGGTGCTGGGCAAGACGGGCTCAAAGGCTATATCCAAAATCGTCAGCCTGCTTCTCGCGGCGATCGGCGTCATGATTGTCCGCCGGGGCATTGCGATCTTTATCGATCAGGGGCTGCACTTTTGACCGGGGACGGATGTCCGTGGGAAATTGCTTGAGGCGCCTCTTGCCGGCCGCGGCGACGGGATGTGCAATCCGGTCCCGCGGTTCCGGCTCGCGCAGGTTAAAAGGGTTTACGGCGTATACTTGAAGGACACCCTCAGCTTCACGCGGTATTCACACACCTTGCCCTCTTCAATTCTCATGTCCAGTTCCTTGACTTCCGCGACGCGGATTTCTTTCAGGCTTTTGGACGCGGTTTCCACCGCCTTTTTGGCTGCGTCTTCCCACGATTTTTCACTGCCGCCGATGATTTCAATGACCTTGTAGATGCTGCTCATGATCCTGCTCCTTTCTGCTTCATGGTTTTAGGACTCAAAACGCTACACACCGGCATTTAAGCCCGGCAACGCCAGATATCAAAGGACCGCCGCAAAAGATCAGTCCGCAAACGCAAAAGCGGATAACGATGGAGAAAGAGCAGTTCATGGCGCAAAGGAAGCGTCAAAAGGAAGGTCCGAAGGAAAATACGTGAGGAAACCGGATTAGCGACAGCCGATCAGCATTCAGTCTGCCGGAGAAAGAGACCGCGAGGATTCAGGCAGTTGTATTACAGCTCCATAACGGAGCATCCATTCACGAAGAGAAACGGCCAGCCGCTCCGGCGAAAGCCGCTGTGGCCTGCTTAAGCGGGACAAAGAGATGGTCCGCGCCGGAAGGGGGCAATCTCTCCGAAAAATTATAAAATTCCGCCCCGCTTCCCGATGAAAATCAATGCCCGCAGGATGAGCAGTTCGATGATGAGCAGGACGAACAGCCGGAACTCGAAGGCGAGCTTGTCGAGAGGGAACTTCCCGCCCCCAGGGATCCGTATTTACCTTTGCTGACTTTGGACATCATTTTACTGGTCTTCTTTGATTTGCACTTCGGGCAAACGGCATTAGGCTTTTCACTGAGGCTCAGCGTGACCACCTCGAATTGTTTTTTGCATTTATCGCACTGGTACTCATAAATCGGCATAGCTTTATTCCTTAGATGTATTTGCTGCAATTTAGAGATTTAATTGGAAAAAGTCAATAGCCGGAAGGCGCTTCGCTGAAATTGTCCATTGACATGGAGGCGCCTTCTTCTTATACTGCCCCCCATCGAAAGCATGATTCAAAAGCAAAATCATTTGCTTAAAGGAAAGGATCCCATGACGGTAGAAGATAAACCCAAATCCATTTTTACGAAGTCCATCCATGCGGGGGAAGACCGGGCGCGCTATGCCGATTCCATCACCACACCGATTGTCCAGTCGTCGACCTATTCCTTCAAGGACAGCAAGGAAATTGAAGCCTACACCAAGAATGACAAAAAGCGCTATGAATACGGGAGATACGGGAATCCGACGGAAAAAGTCGCCGAAAGACGTCTGGCGGAGCTCGATGGGGCCGAAGAAGCGCTGATGTTTTCGTCCGGCATGATGGCCATTACCACCACCATCCTGGCGCTCGTGCAATCCGGCGACCATATCGTCATTACCGACGACTGCTACGGGAAAACGCTGGAATTCTGCAGGTCTTATCTCAAGCGATTCGGCATCGAATGTACGATCGTTCCTTTCGGCGACTACGAAGTGATGGACGCCGCCATTAAGAAAAATACACGCTTCATTTTTTCAGAGTCGCCGACGAACCCGTACCTCAATGTGTTTGATATGGTCAAATTCAAGCAAATCGGCGACAAGCACAAGGTCATTACCATTATCGATTCCACCTTCGCCACGCCGTTCAACCAGCGGCCGCTCGACTACGGCATCGACCTGGTGATCCACAGCGCCACCAAATATCTGGCCGGCCACAACGACATTCTGGCCGGCGTGCTCCTGGGGAGAAAAGAACTGGTGAGCAAAGTCCGCGAACTGCACAAATCCATGGGCGGAGTGATCGATCCGCACTGCTGCTATCTGCTCCTGCGCGGCCTCAAAACGTTTCCGCTGCGCATGAAAGCGCAAAATGAAACCGCGCTCGCGATCGCCCAGTACCTGGAGGCGCATCCGAAAGTTGAAAAAGCCTATTATCCCTTTCTTCCGAGCCACGCCCATTATCCAATCGCCAAAGATCAGATGAAAGGCGGCGGCGGCGTCGTGACTTTTACCGTCAAAGGGGATCTGGACGCGGCCAAGCGCTTTATGGATTCACTCGAGATGATTTATATCGCCCCGAGCCTGGGCGGCGTGGAGACCCTGATCACGCATCCCGCCACGGTGACCTACTACCGGTACACCCGGGAACAGCGCTATGAACTCGGCATTGTGGACAATCTCTTCCGCCTCGCGGTGGGTATTGAGGATGCAGGCGACATCATCGCCGATCTGGAACGCGGATTTGCTGGCGTTTAGCGGAAATTGATTTCCTATTTCCGGGCCTTGACGATGACGTAGGGGCAGGCCGGGACCCTGAGGCACTGGACGTCGCGAAACCCGGCGGCAACCACTTCTCCGGCAAGCTCTTCTTTCGAAAAACTTTGTCCGAAAATCACGTGGCGCAGCCCCCAAAAATGGAGCCGGTCTGGAACGAAGCGCAGCCGGAAGCGTTTCACAAAATCCTTAAGAGCGTCATCTGTTGCTTCCCGGTCGGTTTCCGCGATCATCAGACAGCTGCCCGGTTTGAGCACACGATGGATTTCGAGAAGCCCCCGCCTTGCATCCGGCCAGTGCTTAATCGATCCAACGCTTACGGCCGCATCAAAATTTTCATTTTGAAACGGGATGTCCATGGCGTCGCACCGTGTAAACGAACAGTTGACAACCTTTCTTTGCGCACCATACCGCTGGGCTTCGCGGACCTGATTGATGGAGTAGTCGATGCCGATGACGTGGGCCTCCGGATTTTTCGCCGCGACGACCAGCGACAGATACCCCCGGCCCGCCCCGATGTCGAGAATGAGCGCCCGGCCTGATGTTTTGATCTCGCCGGCAATGAAATGAGTAAGCGGCGTGAGAATGCCGTTGATGCCCCGGTTATAAAGGAAACCCATCATGTCCCAGACCCGCCGGGAATCACGCAGACGGGTCAGGAGCCTGATCCCCAGGGAAGGTCCGGGATCGCCGTAGGGAACATCGGGAGGGGGCGGCAGACAGAACATCGAAGAAGTCTCCAAAAAAAATTTTGTCTGGGCTTTAGCACAAAGGAGAAAACGGGGTCAAGGGGTTGTCGGGATCTTTTGATGGCGACGGCGTCCGCCCCGGTCATGAAGAAACCGCGGATGGGCGTGATCCTCTTCATAAGCGGCAGCGCGGAAAAGAGAATGCCCCCCAAACAGAAATTTTCCCAAGTAGCCGCGCCGGAAAAAATAAAACCCTTGAAATGCATCCCGCCTTGTGCCCGCCGTCATGACGCGGCGGACGCGCCCTTCGGGCCGCGCGCTTATTTGACATTTGAGCAAACACTATGTTACTGTAAAAATGGATGGATATTTTATGTTTTGATCGTTCAAGCAGCAAACAAAATATTTCAGACCTTCGTTTTGTGTGGGAATATCAGGAGGAGGTGGTTTATCGATAACCCACTTTATTCACACAGTTGACATTGTTTCAGTTGCATTTTGCGATATCCTAAATTCAGATATAATCAAATGAAGGGAGATGAACAATGAAAACAATGATCGGGAAAAGAACTACGGTTCTCATGTGTTGTATGTTCCTTTTAACCTTGCTGGTCTTAAGTCCTTCCTCAGCCCCGGCGGCAAAAGTAAAAAAAATGGATAAAGCAGATAAAGTCGAAAAAGCCGCAGTGGTGGATGACAAAATAGGTCCGCCGAAGGCCAGGTTTGATGTCAACAAGATGGGGGACATGTCCGACTTCGATCCCACAAAATCGGCAATGGCGGGCACCGTTAAGGGCGAAACCATCAAGATTGCCTATGTGAATACTTTCTCCGGGCCGGGCGGGGCGAATGGACCCATCCACATGATGCCGCTTCAGTTTGCCGCCCATGACATCAACAAGCGTGGCGGGATCTGGGTGGACGGTAAAAAAAGAATGATCGAAATTTTCCAGGCCGATCATATGTCCAAGCCCGACCAGACCAAAAAAATCTGCGAACGGATGGTTCTCCAGGAGAAAGTTCATTTTCTGGTGGGCACCTCCGGCAGCAATCTGCAGAAGATCATCAACGAGGTGGGCAACAAATACAAGGTCATCTCCATGAATGAAGGCTCTCTGGCCGATGAACTCCAGGATGCCACGAATTTCGGGCGTTATTCTTTCATGCCCTCGCCCACAACCGATCAGATCGGACGGGGCATGGCCTATTTCTACGGTCAGATCCGGAAGAAGGAAAAGAAATTCTACATCCTGTGCCAGGATTATTCATTTGGCCACGGGTTGGCGGATTCATTCAAAGCGGGGCTCAAGGAATATTTTCCGGAGGCCGTGATTGTCGGCGAAGATTACCACAAGCTCTTCCTCACGGACTTTGCTCCCTATCTGGAAAAGATCAAGGCCTCCGGCGCTGAGGTCATCTACACAGGCGACTGGATTCCGGACGCCGCCAATCTTTTGAAGCAGGCCCGTCAGATGGGCATAAAGATTCCCTTTGCCAATCTCTTCATGAACGAGCCCAATTTTCTGCATGAAGTGGGCGTGGAAGGAACAAAAGGCCTGATGAACATCGATGTCTATGATATGCCCAATTCCTTCAAGGATCACCCCGACTATATAAAATTTTACAAAACATGGAACGACGGCTGGAAGAAAGGCTGGCCGGCGCCTTTCAATACCAGGCTGTATGAACATGGGACCGGCGGGATCGGTTTATACGGGCATACCGGCTACTGGCTTTTCAGCGTCATCGAGCGGGCAAAGAGTTTAGACCCTGAGAAAATCATCAAAGTCTGGGAGAATGATGTCTATCAATACCCCAACGGCAAAATTGTGAAAATGCGGGCCTGCGACCACAAGACCATCCAGCCCCTGAGAGTCGGCGAGTACGTGGCGCCGGCGGAGCAGAAGATATCCATGATTATTCCCCCTTATTACTGGTTCCAGGGCACATCGTCGGTGGGTCCCGCCTGGCTCATTCCGGCCGGCAAGATCCTTCCCCCGATGGACCAGAAGTTGGATCGCTGCAAAGGGAAAAACGAATGGGGTGATTAAACCCTCAACATGAACAAGACGAAGGGTCCGGCAGAAAGCCCGACCCTGTTGGGCCCTTCGTCTGACGTCCTTCCTGGATTTCCGCCTTGAACCGCCTGCGCCATCCGTTTTGCGGATCAGGCAAGCCGCGGCTATCCTTCATAATTGCACTTCAGCAAAACAGTTCCTTTGATTTGAGCGGGTTTCGGTATGGTTCGCGTTTCGGCAATAGAGCATGGCCGTGAATGCGGGCTTCGGGGACCCATTGCTCCAATCATATTCACTGATTCGATGCCTGCGTTTTCCGTCCGGATGTGAAAATTAGGGTCTTAGGTGGTCCGCATATTCAGCAGCGGAAAGAGACATGCCGGGAAAACGGGTGAAAATGAAAAAATCAGCCCGACATGTTTGAAATCGGAAAGTGAATCATGAAGACAAGCCGGATGTCGGTCCGACAGATGGTTCTGTGAAATTTTAATCCATTGTGCGCAGTTCCCGCGACAGGAAGAGGGCAAAAATTTTCATGTCTATTTTGGGACGAAGCATGTAAAAAAGAGATGAAATGTATCGACCGGCATTGATGGAGGCGAGGTTAAAAAAGATGACGTTGGAACAAGTTTCGACCGCACTCATCCGCGCGTCGCAGGAATTTGATGCGGTAATGCGCAGGCTGAATCCAATCGCGCTTGCCGAAATCAGAAAGCACCTGCTTGTTCATCTGGATCCGCTCCGTGAGGCGCGGCGCTCTCTTCGCGATGACGGATCAGACGGTGATGACCAGGATGTGCGAGCCGGACTTTTGCGCGCCTGCGATTTCCTGCACCACGCTATCCGGAATTTTGCGGATGAAGAAGATCTTCAGGCGGCTTACATTGCGGCGCTGCGGGCAGCCCGCAAACATTGCCGCGCGCTCGAAGCGCTCTATCCCTTGTGCGGCGTGTTTCCGGAAATAGACCGGTATTTCCTGGAGCCGGGCGCGGTTGCGCCGTCGCCTTCCCCGGACAGGACGCCTGCGGGTGAAACCGGCATTATCCATGTGGGTTCGTCCGGGCATCCGCATGAACGGGGCGGCTATTCGCTCTATATTCCGGAGGACTGTACGCCGGATCGTGCCCGGCCGCTGGTGGTCGCTCTGCACGGCGGCTACAGCCATGGGCGGGATTTTATCTGGACGTGGCTTCGCGAGGCGAGGAGCCGCGGCTTTGTTGTTTTTGCTCCGACGTCGCAGGGCATGACCTGGTCGATTGGCAACGTCGATGTCGACGGAGAAGTCTTGAACCGTCATTTGGAAAAAATCTATTCGATGGTCCATATCGACCATTCCCGCATTTTTCTCACCGGGATGTCCGACGGCGGGACGTTTGCCCTGGCGCTGGGATTATCCGGGGGCTCAGCTTATCCTGCTATTGCCCCGGTGTCTTCCGCTCTGCCGCCGTTCGATCCGGAACGGGCCAAATCAAAACGCATTCTATGGGTGCACGGCGCTCAGGATTGGATTTTCCCCGCCAAGAGAACGGTTCAGTCCTGCCGGTATCTCCAGCAAGCGGGAGCGGACATCAAACTTAAAATGATCGAAGATCTCTCGCACGCCTACCCGCGGGAAGCCAACGCCATGATTCTGGATTGGTTCGGCATCAGCGGCCCGCGTTAGGTGATCACGCAAGCCAGTAAGGCGGAGGCAATGAAGAAGTATTATTTTTTTTCGCCGTGGTTCGTCAAGCGCCGTAACATCTCGGTCATATTCGCTTAAGTCATTCCCCGATTCAATCGCCGCGTCTTTTTGACTAACCGATCAGAATGTGATCGCCTTGTATGTTCGATAAAATTAATAAATTCAAAGTGTTCCCCATTTTTTTTTCAGGTCACTACACGGAAAGGGTGATAAATATCGATCAGTGACTGACAACTTAATAACTTAAGGGCGTCCCCCTTGGACACCAGCATGGTGTTGAAAAGCCCCTGTTTTGTAGGCTGTTCAAAAAGGTTTAGCTGCAAGGCATCGCGAGGGTCGAGCAGCGGAGCGTACTTTTAGGTACGTGAGCAGCGAGAGCCGAAGCGTAACGCCGCAGATGAGCCTTTTTCAAC
>SBEK01000144.1 GCA_009668925.1 Deltaproteobacteria bacterium | reverse complement strand
TCACCGCGGAGCGCCTCAATCAATACACGGCGTGATTTCTCCGTATCAAAATAGATAGGATTTGCCTGACATGATTCTACTATTTAACTACCATTGTTTATCGGCCTTTTTCCCTTAAGATTTCACAGTGCAATTCATGCAGGCCTCACGTGAGATTAGAAACGATACCGGCCCGCAAGGCAAAAAGCAGCACTCATTACATGATAGGAGGATACGATGATGAAATGGTTAGAGAAGTATGCGGATTATGCTTACGCCCTGTTAAGGATTGTTGCCGGATTTATGTTAGCCTTTCACGGTTCGCAGAAAATTTTAGGCTTCCTTTCCGAATTCAGACCTCCGGTTGGGTCCCAACTCTGGATCGGCGGAATTATCGAGCTTGTCGGAGGATTGCTCATCATGCTGGGGCTGCTGACTCGCGGAGCGGCTTTCATTTGCAGCGGCATGATGGCTGTGGCTTATATCCAGTACCACTGGAAATTCCAGCTGGGCGCGCAGATCTTTCCGGCCATCAACAAGGGGGAACTGGCGATCATGTTCTGTCTGGCTTTTCTCTACATCGCCTGCCGCGGCGGGGTAAAATGGAGTATTGATAAAAAAGACTAGCACCCTGTGCAGCGCGTCCAACGCTTCTTTGCCTATTTTGGTTGTGTTGCCTGACCGTGAATGATCGTAAATCTCCCTAGAACAAGGGGTGGCAGCCCGGTTCTTCATAAACTGCGCCAAGGGATTTGCGGCGCACCGCCTGGTGAAACGGCCGAAGGGCAAAACGTCGGGGAGAGGCTCTGCTTTTTTACACACCTCTTGAACTTGGGAAGGAGCACACCGGACAGGACGATCAGATAACCATTTCGATCATTTCGGAATTGGCGGCAAATACGTCATCATCTTCGATGCGCTCCAGATAACGTTCAACCGCTTCCCTGATGCGCCTGAGCGCTTCCTCTCTGCTGCCTCCCTCGCTTATACAGCCCGGCAGAGAGGGAACGACCGCCGTGTAGCCTCCCTCCGGACTTTTCTCCAAAACAATCCCGATATTCATGGCTTTGCCTCCAGGATTAACTAGATCATTCCCGGCAGATCCTTCCCGACTGCCGGGATGCCGTTTACCTCAATAGTATGGAAACGAGAATCGGCGCGAAATACAGGATGGACAGCGCCAGCAAAGCAGCACCGGCCCGGGCGGTGTAGGTATCGATCCGGGCGATCACCTGATCCCAGTCCGTCTCCTCGGCCCGGCGCATCTTTTCCCGGAACAGTTCCCGGTCGGTAGGTCTGGTCCGGTTTTCGTTGATCGTTATCTGCAAGGTGGAAATGCCGCTTGCGGTCTGCATGGTCTCTGTGCTCCTTTTCTTCTGATCCGGGTTACATCAGATATTTTCTGACGGAGGCGGTGATCACGCCGCCTATTTTGAGTTCTTCCCGGGGATAGATCGTGGGATAGGCCGGATTGGCCGCCTCCAGAACAACCTCTCTGCCCCGTCTGCGGAAATATTTCATCGTCCACTGGCCGTCGACTTCGGCCAGAACAATGTCCCCGTTTTGGGGCTGGCGGTTGCGGTCAACCACGACCAGATCGCCGTCCATAATGCCGGCACCGATCATCGAATCTCCGGTAACGGTCAGGAGAAAGGAAGATTCGGGTTTGTCGACCAGGTAGTCGTCCATGGATACAATGTCATGGGCGTTTTCTTCGGCGGAGGCGGGAAGGCCGGCGGCAATGCTGCCGACCAGCGGAATGCCGAAGGAAATCCCCGACAGCTTGAGATATCCCTGGGCGTCTTTTTCGAGAATTCCTTTTTCGATGAGTTTGTCAACCCAGTAAGAAACGACGCTTTTGGAGCGCACGTCAAACAGGTCCATCATCTCGGTGTAGGTCGGCATGCGTTTCTGGTTGCGGTAAAAAGAAACCAGACTCTGTTCAACGGACTTTATGTCGCGGGTTTTTTTCATGGCTCCTTATATATAGAACGTACGTTCTATTGTCAAGGACTTTTTTCTCCACGAATTTCTTGATGGGCAGGATTAGATCAAATGATTGAAAATATGGCTAGTGACCTGTTCAGAGCAATTTTTGTAAATCTTCTGCCGAAAGTTCGCAGTCTCGGATAATTTGAGCGAGTAGCCCACGGCCTATTGTTTCACCCGCATGCACAGGCACAACGGTCCATCTGCCATCATTATGCTTTTAACAATGGTGACTGCCTTTACTTCGAATGACTTCAAAGCCCGCTTTTCTCAGAGCTTTAATAAGACGCTGACCCGTAACGGCAGAAATGCGGCTCATGCGTTAACCGCCACTCGTTGAACCCCGATAAATTCGGTACAGACCGGATCTTCTTCCTCTAGACACAGTTCAATTGCCTCTTTCACTCGTTTCATCAGAAGATCAAGAGACTTCGCCTGAGTGTGACATCCCCGCAAAGATGGAACTGAAGCTACAAAAAATCCGTCTTCATCCTTTCGATAACGACACTAAATTCTCTATGCATTTAAATCATCCTCCCGGATTGACAATAGATTTCTTCCGCTTGTTGCACCAAAGCTTTCTTACCTTTTTGCCCCAGACCATTAGAGCTGTCAAGTGATATTATATTAAGCACTTAAAGGATTTTCGGCAATAAAGCGTTCTACCTGGTCATCGTATACTTCTGTTCATCCTTGGGGACATACCACTTGTCGAAATTGTAGCCGATGCCCAGCGGAGCGGGCTTGATGCCGCGGATGCGGTTGGTGATCATGATGAGTTCGTCGGGAACATATAGAAAGGTGTAGGGCTGATCTTCGGCCAGGATCTCCTGGAACCGGTCATAATATTTTTTGCGCTGGGCCTGATCGAAGGTGCTGCGGCCCTTCTCCAGCATCTCGTCGACTTCCTTGTTGCTGTAAGAAACAAAGTTCAGCTCTTCGGGCCTGGTTTTGCTCGAGTGCCACACATCATAGGCATCGGGGTCGAGCGGAATCGTCCAGCCGAGGATCACGGCGTCGAAGCGCCGCTTCGTGATAAAATCCGTTACAAAGGCCGACCACTCGATAATGCGGATTTTGGCCGTGATGCCGACTTCCTTGAGCTGCCGCTGAATAATCTCCGCGCATTTCTGCCTCGTCTCGTTGCCCTGATTGGTGAGAATTTCAAATTCAAAAGGCTTGCCGTCTTTCTCCAGAATGCCGTCGCCGTTTCGATCCGCCCACCCGGCCTCGCGAAGCAGGTCGCGGGCTTTCGCCGGATCATAATTGTAGAGTTTGACTTTGTCGGTATAGGCCCAGGTCCCCGGCTTGTAAGGACCGGTCGCGGGTTTGCCCAGACCCAGGAGCACGCCGCTTACGATTTCGTCCTTCTTGATGGCGTAAGAAATGGCCTGCCTCACCCGCTTGTCCGTGAAGAGCGGATTTTTCAGATTGTAGCCCAGGTACGTGTAAGCGAAAGCGAGATACCGATACTTGTTGAAGTTTTCTTTGAAGAGATTGTTGTCCGTCTGGCGCGTGTACTGCAAAGGCGTGAGTGTCATCATGCCGATGTTTTGCGCGCGCAGTTCCAGAAACATCGTTGCGGTGTCCGGGATGATGCGGGTGATCCGGCCGTCGATGTAGGGACGCCCGTCGAAGTAATTCTCATTGGATACGAGGACAATTTTTTGCCCGGCAACCCATTCTTTGAATTTGTAAGGCCCGGTCCCGACGGGATGGCGGGTCAGCGGGCTTTTGGTGATATCTTTTCCGTAAAGCAGGTGTCTGGGCATGATCGCGGACGCCCAGCTGATGAGCGCCGGAGCAAAAGGCTTGTCGTACGTGACGCGAAACGTATGATCGTCGAGCACCTCGGCTTTTTTGATTTTCAAAAAATCACCGGCATACGCCGTGGGCGTTTGGGGATCGGTGGTGACCTGATAGGTATAAAGCACGTCGGCCGCGGTGAAGGGTTTGCCGTCATGCCAGGTGACGCCCTGGCGCAGGTGAAAGGTGATGACCAGGCCGTCGGGTGAGATATCCCAGGACTTGGCGAGGTCGCCGATAATTTTCATATCCTTGTCGTATTTGACAAGACCGTTAAAAACCATGCCGCCGACGGCGTGCGACGCCGAATCGGATGCGAGAATCGGAATCAGGTTGCTCGCGTCGCCGATTGCGCCTTCGACCAGAATATCACCGTAGGCCGGCGGTTTGTCGGCCCGGGTTTGGGCGTTTTCGGTCTGCGGCGACTTGCCGCAAGCGGCGATCGCCATGATCATCAACACTAAAATAACACCATAAGAAGGTCTGCGCATGACGATTTTCATAGCCCAGGATGCGGACCTTTGCAATATGATTTTAGCAGCCGCTCCGGAATTGACATATCCGGCCGCTCTTCTTATATTGATGGCGAGAGAAGGTGTTCTCTTAATTCCAGCCGCGGAAAGAGCGAGTGTGAATGATGCCCGATGAAATCTCGATCCGGATAACCGGTGAAGCAGGACAGGGGACGCAGACGATCGGCGATGCGCTTTCCCGGATCTTTAAATCCGCCGGCTATCATTTATTCGCCTACCAGGACTTCATGTCGCGCATCCGCGGCGGCAACAACTTTTCCGAGATTCGCGTCGCCGCCAAACCCGTGCATGCGCCGCGGCGCAATCCGGACATCATCATCTGTCTTTCCCGATCCAGCGTGGACATCCACAAAAAAAATCTGGCGGCTCATGGCCTGCTGGTCGTGGACAAAGCAAAGTTCGGCATGCGTCAGCTTGAGGAATTCATGGTGGATGCGGCTCTGAACGAAATCGCCATCGCCGTCGCGCATGACGCCCTGTATTCGAACTCCGTGGCCTGCGGCCTGATCGCCGGCCTCATGGGCCTGGATTTTGCCTTCGTCGCACAGGGTCTGCAAGAGGTCTTTGTCAGTAAAGCGCAGGACATTATTCAAAACAATGTCGCCGCTGCGCGCGCCGGCTTCGAACTGGGCCGGGAAAATCCGCATCGAGATAAATTTCTGCTGCCCGAGGTCGGCAAAGACAGACTGGCGGCTGTTTCCGGAATAACGCTGCTCGATGGCTCAAATGCCATAGCGCTGGGCGCCATCCGGGCCGGCTGTAAATTTTACACCGCCTACCCCATGTCCCCGTCGACCGGGATCATGAACATCGTCGCCGAACACGCAGCCCGGGAGCACATTGTCGTGGAACAGGCGGAGGATGAGATCGCGGCCATCAACATGGCGATCGGCGCATCCTTTGCCGGCAGCCGCGCCATGACCTCCACCTCGGGCGGCGGATTCTGTCTGATGGTGGAAGGGGTGAGCCTTGCCGGCAACTCGGAGACGCCGGTGGTGATCGTGGACGCGCAGCGCCCCGGTCCGGCGACCGGTTTGGCCACGCGCACGGAACAGGCCGACCTGGAATTTGTCATTGCGGCGGGCCACGGCGAATTCGCCAGGGCCGTGTATGCGCCGGGGTCTGCCGAGCAGGCCTACGCCCTGACGCTCAAGGCCTTCGACATCGCCGAAAAATATCAGATTCCGGTTTTGATCCTGACGGACCAGTACCTGCAGGATTCGGCAACGGATGTCGGGGCGCAAGACGAGAGCGCGGCCGCTCCCGGGCGTTTCATCATTTCCAAAGAGGAATCCGCCGGGATCACTTCCTATAAACGCTATGCGCTCACGGACTCCGGGATTTCTCCGCGGGCGATCCCGTCGTGGATTCCCGATGTGATGTATGTGGACAGCCACGAACACGACGAGTGGGGACACATCAGTGAAGATGCGGAAATCCGCAAGCAGATGGTTCAGAAACGCCTGCACAAAAAAATGCGCGGTCTGCAAGGAGAGCTGGAAACACCGACGTCATTCAACACCGCTCGCGCCCGGATCATCCTGCTGGGATTTGGTTCTACGCTGGGCGTCCTTCAGGAAACGGCTGAAGCGCTTCAGGACAAGAAAGTGGGCTTCGTTCACCTGCCGCAGGTCTGGCCTTTCCCATCCGCTGAAATTGTGAAGCTGCTGCCCGGCGACTGCCGGATCATCACCGTCGAAAACAACGCCCGCGGTCAGCTGGCCGAGCTTTTGCGCCGGGAAACAGGCATCCAGGCTGCTAAATCCATTTTGAAATACGACGGCCGTCCGTTCGACGTCGATTCGGTCATCGACCTTGTCAGACAGGAACTGGAATAGTTAACAAGAGAGTGAATTATTTATGGAAGCAAACGATTTCAAGAGTTCCGATCCGATCACCTGGTGCCCCCGCTGCGGCAATTTCGGCATCCTGAACAGCCTCAAGCGGGCGCTGGCCGGGCTGGGCAGAAGGCCCTCTGATATCCTGCTCGTCTCCGGCATCGGCCAGGCGGCCAAAATGCCGCATTATGTCAAAGCCAACTGCTTTAACGGCCTCCACGGGCGGGCGCTTCCCGCGGCCTTCGGCGCCCGGGTTGCCAATCGGGATCTGACCATCATCGTGACCACCGGCGACGGCGATTGCTACGGCGAAGGCGGCAATCATTTTATCCACAACATCCGCCGCAACCCCGACATCACGGTCATCGTCTGCAACAATCAAATTTACGGCCTGACCAAAGGGCAGGCCTCTCCGACAACGGATGAGCACATGGTCACCAAACTTACGCCCCGGGGCGTGATCCTGGAGCACCTGTCGCCCTTGTCGCTCGCCTTATCCGCCGGCTGCGGCTTTGTGTCCCGCGGCTTCGCCCAGGACACCGACCATTTAACCGACCTCATTCTGGCCGGCATCCATTATAAAGGATTTGCTTTAATCGATGTTCTCCAGCCCTGCGTCACCTTCAACAGGAAGAACACCTATGAATGGTATGCCGAGCGCGTCTACAAGCTGGACGCCTCCTATAATCCCGCCGATCTGGGCCTGGCGTTTCAGAAATCCCTCGAATGGGGCGAGCGAATCCCCATCGGCATCCTGTACAACGTTTCCAAACCCACCTACGAGCAAAAGGCCGGCCTTGAGGACTGAGCTCTTTCTATTTGCCATAATATTTCCGATCGAACTCTTTTTTCAGATCCGCTCTGAAGTCGGGATGGGCGATGCCGATCAGCGCCTTCGCCCTCTCGCCGATCGTCTTTCCCAGCAAATCCGCGACACCGTATTCGGTGACGACGTAGCGGACATCCATGCGGTCGGTGGTCACCGCAGCGCCTTCCGTAATCAGCGGACGGATCCGCGAGATGGTTCCCTTGTCGGCCGTCGCGTGCAACGCAATGATCGACCTTCCGCCTCGGGACCAGGCCGTTCCCCGGACAAAATCCGGCTGGCCGCCCGCGCCGCTGTATTGTTTGAAGCCGATGGTGTCGGCGACAACCTGCCCCGTGAGGTCCACCTCCAGAGCGGAGTTGATGGATACCATATTGTCGTTTTGCGCAATGATCGACGGATTATTGGTGAAGTCCACGCTGAACATTTCGACCATCGGGTTATTATGAACGAATTTGTAAAGCTTCTCCGTGCCCATGAAAAACGTGGCCACCATTTTGCCCGGATGAAAATTCTTGCCGGCGCAATCGATAACCGATTCGTTCACCAGATCGACGACGCCGTCCGAAAACATTTCCGTGTGAATTCCCAGATGCTTTTTCTCCTTAAGACAGGCGAGAACGGCATCCGGAAGAGCCCCGATCCCGAGCTGCAGGCAGTCCCCGTCATCGATCAAATCCGCGCAGTAGTGCCCGATGGTTTCGTCTTCCGGTGAAATCGCGGAGGGGGGAATGACGATGGGGCGCGCGTTGCATTCCACCACATGGTCGATTTTGGAAATATGAATAAAGGAGTGCCCCATGGTCCTCGGCATGTGCGGCGAGACCTCGGCGATCACCAGCTTCGCCGACTCGGCCGCCGGCTTGGTGTAATCGACGGAAATGCCGAAGGAGCAAAACCCATGCTCGTCCGGCATGGAGAGCATGCACAGGACGACATCGACGGGCAGAATATTTTGTTTGAAGATGCGGGGAATCTGGCTGAAATGGCAGGGCGTGAAATCGGCCCGGTCTTCGTGAATGGCTTTTCGGGTGGCAGCGCCCGCAAAAAAAGAATTATGGGTAAAGAACGGTTTGTTTTCGGGAAGGCAATATTCCGACGGCCCCATGGCCACCATGTGGACAATTTCCACATTCCGGTATGCCTCCTTATTCGCAATCATCGCTTTGATCAGCGTTTCCGGAGAGCCGCAGGCGTGTCCCACGACTACCCGGTCGCCGGACTTGATATGCTTGACTGCATCGCCGGCAGTGGTCAGTTTTTGCCTGTAGTGTTCTTGCCATTTCATGGGATCATGCTCCTTGCATCAAGGCGTGCCGCCGGGATGTTCTGCGTCTTTTACCGTTTGGAAAAATTCCAGCGCCTGGCGGTTGAAGGTTTCCGCCTCTTCGATAAAAAAGCAATGCCGGCGCCCGGGAAAGACGACGAGCTTTGCTTCGGGAAGCAGTTCCGTGAGGACGAGCGAGTTTGCCTGCGGCACCAGCGGGTCGTCATCTCCCGTGGCAATCAGAACCGGGACCCTGATGCCGCCTGCGCGGTCCGCCGTGTTGTGCTTCAGGCAAGCCGCGAACTGTCTTAAAAACGCATCGGCGGGCTGGTAATATTGCAGGGAGATCTCAATGAATTCTTTCACCTCGTCCGGATGATTCGCGATGAAGCCGTCCGAAAAATAAATGTCCATATCCTTGCGCAGAATTTCCGCCGGCGTGAGCCCCTCATTGGCCGTAAATTTTTTCGTGCGTTCTTCGCTCATCAGGACGGCGCGGCTTCCTCCGCAGCTCGTGCAGCCCAGAAGCAGGCTTCTCACTTTGTCGGGATGGCGAAGCGCCAGTTCCTGAGCAATATATCCGCCCATGGAGATGCCCAGAATATGAGCCTTCGGAATGCCCAGGGCATCCATCAGCCCCGCCGTATCATCGGCAAACAGACTGATGGAATACTCCATAACCGGTTTGTCGGATCGTCCCGCACCGCGGTTGTCGAAGACAACCACGCGATAATGCCGCGACAGTTCGGGAATCTGCCGGTACCACCAGGTAAGGTTTCGCCTGAGCCCCATGATGAGGACGAGGGGTTCTCCCGTTCCGTATGTTTCATAATATATATTGATGTCACGGACCTTGATGGTCGGCATTGATCGCGTCCTCCGTCGGTATTTGCGGCGGGTTTCGGTAATGACATTTTCATTGTTTTGGCGTCTTACTTTATTCGCCGGTATGGTTCTTTCCGGTATGGTTCTTTAATGAGACGAGATACTAGGTGCCCTGAAACACAAAAATTTTCTCACGCCTGGGAGGAGTTGTCAACCGAAGAGTGCCCCCTGGCTCCGTCTTTCGGCGAGGATGCTGCTGCAAAGCCGACGCTTTGGTTTTTTCCGCCGTCTTGCGCCCGGGGCCGTTCGGAGCCCGAGAAAAACCCGGCGACGGAGTCCTCCTATTCCCGAATGAATTTTTTATTGAACTCTGGAGACGAAACAACTATCTTATCGCTGCGAAGGGGTGGCGGACCGATTCAAACGAACAGACCCGGGCCGCATGAGGAGGATCAAACCAAAATGGCAGGAAAGGCTCACTGGCTGGATGCATTTTTCAACCCGCAGAGTATCGTGCTCTTCGGCAGCGTGCAGGAAAACCGGTTTTTCGGCGCAAGCGTCATTATCGGCGACCTGTTGAAATGGAACTACACAGGGAAAATCTATCCGATTCATCCCAGCGCCGAGACCGTTTACGGCATTCGGGTCCATAAAGACCTGAGCGAGGTGGAAGCCGCTCCCGAACTGGCCATTATCGCCACTTCCTTTAAACATGTGCCCGGCATCCTGCACCAGTGCGGAGCAAAGGGCGTGCGGGCCGCCGTCGTTGTCTCCGACGGCTTCGGCGAAGCGGGACCGGAGGGCATCATCAGGCAGGAAGAAGTGCTCCGGATTGCCCGATCCTGCAAGATCCGCGTTATGGGGCCCAACACGATCGGGGTTTTCAACTCCGAGAGCCGGTTCACCACGGTTCCCTACGATCGCGGCTATGCATACGACCGGCAGGGAAGGCTTTCCATCATCACCCAGACAGGCATGTACAGCCCGCAGGCCATGGCCTGGAATGAATATGAACCCGGGATCAATAAAGTTATTGATCTGGGCAATATGTGCGATGTCGATGAAACGGATTGCCTGGAATACCTCG
>SBEK01000143.1 GCA_009668925.1 Deltaproteobacteria bacterium | reverse complement strand
CTGCGGAAAAGAACATCCAATTGATCAAAGGCTGATTCCCTTTCCTCCAGAAGCGACCTTGTTTTCTTTTCCTGCTCAACGACAAAACTGGCCAGGAAAGCGACAATATAGAAAGATAAAAGATGCACGGCAATCCTGACGAATACATCACTCGCCTCCACAGAATAATCCCGACCAGTGGAATAGATCGTGGAGATGATGTTAAAGTATTCAAGCTCCAGAACCAACCCGAAGACAACGCTGGAAACGGAAGCAATGATGAGCGCGCCCTTTCGGCCCAGGAATATCGAAGAATAGATGATAACCAGTGTATAGAGCAGCGAATAATTGCTTCCAATGCTTCCGGTCAAATAGACCAGTAAGGAAACCAGGACAATATCGGCAATAAGTTGCGTGTAAATATTCAGCCGAAAATACTTTTCTTTTCTTAAAAGCAGTGTATAAAAGAGAGACAGAACACACATCACAAGAATAACAACATAAATCAGATTTATGACGGTGGGCGAAACGGGAAGCACGTTCTTCATCATTTCCAGGAAGAATGCGACCGCCAGAAATATGGAAATGACGATCAGCCTGATGATGATCAGTAACTTGAGTCGCTGCCAGGTTCTGGCGTCTTCTTCTCTATTTTGATGCATAGTGTGATTCCGAATCATGATCCATGAAGATTCTTTTTAAATATTATTACATTTTACGGTTTTTAGCCAATCATTTGAGTCGTTTCCAGCTGAAAGAATATTTTTTGTTATGCGCAGACCCATGTTCTATCCTCTTATCGGCCTGATCATCGGCATTTTGATCGGCGACAATATTAACACGCCGCCGTGTCTCCTAATCGCCGGAGCAGGGGCCGTCCTGTTCCTTCTGCTCATCAGTGTCAGACGGCGATGGGACAGGGCATCCTTCGTTCTCCTTATGCTGCTGATGCTCATCGTCGGTTTATTCGATATCCAGAGACCGCACTATCTGACGGAGAACGAGCAGCATATTATCCATCAGGCAGGCCAGGGCCGCATAACGGTTGAAGGTGTCGTCCAATCGGCCGAAGCCGTTTCACCGTCCGGCGATATTCTGGTGGTCAATTGCCGAAGATTGATTAAGAATAATTCTTATATTTCTGCAACAGGAAATATTCGACTGGTCGTACCCGGGGGCCTCAATTTTCAGTATGGTGATTTTGTCCGCTTTCATTGTGCCCTCAAGACGATTCATCGTTTTCATAACCCGGGCAGTTTCGATTACAAACGGCATCTCAACCATCGGGGAATTTATGTGTCCGGATTCGTGGCCAACCGCGCCGGCATTGTCCTGATAAGGCGCAATTCAGGCAGCGGCATTTACTGGAGATTGGAAACATTTCGATTGTACCTGCGAAATCTGATTTATATGAATGCCCCCTCCCCCCAAAGAGAGATCATCGAGGCCATGACGCTCGGCAATCAAAAATCCATTCCGCCGGACGTTCGTGACGATTTTGCCAAAACCGGCACGTCTCATATTCTCTCCATTTCCGGCTTGCATGTCGGCATGGTCGCGGCAGGAAGTTTCTTGCTGATATTTTTTCTCACGAAATTTTCAGAGTATCTGATGCTGAGATTCAATATTGTCAAAATCGCCACGGCTGCGTCTCTGGGACCGGTCATTATCTATGCTCTGGTTGCCGGGATGGGAACAACGGTCATGCGGTCAACCCTCATGACTGTCGCTGTTCTGGCGGCGTTGCTCATCGAAAAGCAAAGAGACCTCTATAACGTCCTCTTTGCCGCGGCCTTGATCATTTTGATCATCGCGCCCGAGTCTCTTTTTGATATTTCGTTCCAATTGTCCTTCGGCGCAGTGTTTGCGATATTGTATATCGTTCCCAAATTCAGAGATCTCCCGATAGGGTTGCCGATCTATACGCCCCATTGGCTGCAAACCCTCTGCCGACGGGTTTATCTATTCCTGCTGGTTTCTGCCGCCGCCACCCTGGGTACGCTTCCCATAATTGTGTTTTATTTTAACCGGGCATCCACCGTCACGTTAATCGCCAACCTGGTCGCTGTTCCGCTGTTGGGAATGCTGGCACTCATTCCGGCTATGGGCTTTATTATCGTTGCTCTGTTCTCACCCTGGATGGCCGGTCTTCTCATTTCAGCCGCCTCATGTTTAGTAGGTGTTTCCGTGGCGATCATTCATCGGCTGGCAGATTTATCGTGGTCGACCTACACCTTTACAAAGCCAAACATGGCTGAAATGATAGTGTTCTATGTCTTTCTCTTTCTCCTGGTCGAAACATGGGTTCCCGCGGACAAAAGAAACGGCAAGGCATTCCCGGCGCGCCATCCTATGCTAATCAGAATACTGCTCATTATCTCGCTGATCCTGATCATCGGTGATTCCGCTTATCTTGCCCTGAAAGATAAATATGCTTCCGGTTTGAGAATTACGGCTATAGACGTGGGACAAGGGTCGGCCACACTCCTTCAATTCCCACACGGCGTCAAGATGCTGGTCGACGGCGGCGGTTTTCATGACAGTTCATTCGACATGGGAAAAGCGGTCATCGCGCCATTTCTCTATGCCCAGAGAATCAAGCGAATTGATATCGTTGCCCTCACGCATCCGCATCCGGACCATCTTCAAGGTTTGATCCATATCATAAAGAATTTCGATGTCCGGGAAGTGTGGTGTACACATGCGGTCGCCGACGACGAGCTCTATCAAACCTGGGCAAAATTAATCCGTGAACGCGCGCTGGATATTAAAGTCCTGTCCGCTCAATCACCGCCCGAAGAAATATCCGGTATTCGTGTCCAGTTCTTGTGGCCTCTGCCTCCGCCGATCGACAGACGAAACCTGATATCGTATCACGATGTCAATGATTCTTCGCTGGTCATGAAAATGACGCACGGAACCAACAGGTTTCTGTTGACCGGTGATATCTCCGCGCGCGTTGAAGCATTGTTGCTGGATTCGCGACATGACCTGGGGAGCGATCTGCTATTCGTGCCGCATCACGGTTCAATCCATTCTAATTCCATCGCCTTCATACACGCCGCATCCAGTCGCTTTGCAATCATCAGCGCCGGAAGAAGCAACGTCTTCAGCCACCCTCACCCCGCGGTCATCGAGCGCTACAAACATGCCGGCACGAAAATCTTTCGCACCGATAGAAATGGAGCGATTTTCATATATTCCGACGGTAAAACCCTTCAGGTCACCCCCTGGATGGAAACTCCCAATCAACCGGCCGAGAGCCAATAATATTTAATTGCCAAGCACCGGCCGATATGCTAGAAGCTACCGATTTATTTGTGGAACTCAAACGCCGCGGGAAAGCGCGTCGATCGGAGCCCGGATTCCTTAAGATGCGCCCGACGCCGTACCGGATCGCAACGGAACGGTCAACGTGAGAGATCCGCACGGGGAAGCAACCGAACGCCCTTCCGGAGACCTCCGAAAACGGGATATTCATTGGGCCGGCGCCAAGATTTTGGAAAACAGATATGGAAAAAATCACAGCGATCAAAGGTATTAAGGATATCCTGCCTAAGGATTCCCCCGCCTGGTATCAGGTGGAAGTAACGGCCCGCGCAGTTTTTGAATGTTTTGGCTTTTGTGAAATACGCGTGCCCATTATGGAAAAAACCGCTTTATTTCAGCGCAGCATCGGAGAAACGACGGATATCGTAGAGAAGGAAATGTACACTTTCCGTGACCGGGACGATGAACTCCTGACGCTGCGCCCGGAGGCCACAGCGTCCGTCATCCGCGCCTACATTGAACATAATCTTCTGTCATCCGATCCGATAACCAAGCTTTACACCATGGGGCCGATGTTCCGCCGGGAACGTCCGCAGAAAGGCCGTTTCCGCCAGTTTCACCAGATCGATGTCGAACTGTTCGGGGATGATCAGCCGGCCTGCGATGCTGAAGTCATTTTCATGTTGATGCACTTCCTTGCAAAAATCGGCGTCGAGAAATTGTCTCTCGAAATCAATTCGTTGGGATGCAGAGCCTGCCGTCCGGTCTTTTCCCAGGCCGTGGTCGAATACCTGAAAGGATCGGAGAGTGCTCTTTGCCCCGATTGTCAGAGGCGCATTTATACGAATCCCTTGCGCGTGTTTGACTGCAAAGTGGAAACCTGCGCCGCCGTCATTGCCGGTGCGCCCCTCATCCTGAATTATCTTTGTTCGGATTGCTCGGAACATTTTTCCGCGGTAAAAACATATCTGAATGATCTGAAGCTCCCCTATGAAATCAATGCCAAAATGGTGCGCGGTCTCGATTATTACACCAAGACGGCCTTTGAGGTGAAATCAGGCGCCCTGGGGGCACAAAACTCTCTGGCCGGAGGCGGTCGTTATGACGGTCTGGTGAGTTTTTTGGGGGGGCCCGATGTACCCGGGATCGGTTTTGGAATCGGGATGGAAAGGCTCATCGCCTGCCTTTCGTCGTCCGACCCATCTCCCCGTCGAACCGACATCTTCATCGCTGCTCTCGGAGAGCGCGCGCAGAAAATGGGCTTCGGTCTGACTCAGGAGCTGCGTCGACGCGGGATTTGCGCCGTCATGGACTACTCCAACAGGGGCCTGAAGAGCCAGATGAAGCGCGCGGATAAATTAAACAGCGCGTATACATTGATTTTCGGTGATCAGGAACTCGACGAAAGCCGGGCCGAGTTGCGTGATATGAAAACCAAGAATCAGCAGAGCTTGCCTCTGGACTATGTCCTGGAGGCCGTTACGAATATTTTTAAAAGAGAGGTATCAGGTTTGTGAGCCAGTTTATTGCAAAAGACAAAAGGACACATTATTGCGGAAATGTTAGTATTGCCGATGTCGGCAGTGAAGTGATCTTGTTCGGCTGGGCGCAGCGCCGCAGAGATCATGGCGGCGTCATCTTCATCGATTTGCGGGACCGGGAGGGCATTGTTCAGATTGTCTTCAATCCTGAAGCGGGAGAGTCCGTTCACGGCGAAGCGCACAAAATCAGAAGCGAATACGTTCTGGCGGTGAAAGGCAAAGTGCGCAAGAGGCCGGAGGGCATGGACAACCCGGCCATCTCCACCGGTCAGATCGAAGTCATTATCTCGGAACTCGAGATTCTCAATGAATCCAAAACGCCGCCCTTCTCTTTTGATGAAGAGGACATTTCTGAAAATGTCCGTCTCAAATACCGCTATCTGGATTTGCGCCGTCCGGCCATTCAGAAGAACTTGTTCCTGCGCAGCAAGCTGGCCATCGCCACCCGGCAGTATTTTAACGACAACGGATTTATCGAAGTCGAAACGCCCTTCCTGGGCAAAAGTACGCCGGAGGGAGCCCGCGATTATCTGGTCCCCAGCCGCGTCAACAAGGGAACCTTCTATGCTCTGCCGCAATCCCCACAAATCTTCAAACAACTCCTGATGGTTTCCGGCTTCGACCGCTATTTTCAGATTGCGAAATGCTTCCGCGACGAGGATCTGCGCGCCGACCGCCAGCCCGAGTTCACGCAGATCGACGTGGAAATGTCCTTCATCACGGAGGAAGACATCATGCAGATGATGGAAGGCCTGATGAAAGCCATCTTCAAGGCCTGCCTTAATAAAGACCTGACCCTTCCCTTCCCCCGGCTGAAATATGCCGACGCCATCAGCCGTTACGGAAAGGATAATCCGGATATCCGTTTCGGAATGGAAATTATCGACCTGACGGCCATTGTGAAAGACTCGGGTTTCAAGCTGTTTGCGGAAGTTGCAGCGTCCGGCGGCGTCATCAAAGCCATCAAAGCCGAGCAGGCCTCCACCCTGTCGCGCAAAGACCTGGACGGCCTCAAGGATTTCGTGGCCATATACGGCGCCAAGGGACTGGCCTGGGCCAAAGTCAATGCCGCCGACTGGACGTCGCCCATCTTCAAATTCCTTAAACCCGAAGAGGTATCCGCTATAGGCCAGGCCATGGACGCCAAAGAGGGAGATATCATTTTCTTTGTCGCCGATACGCCGAAGGTCGCAAGCGATTCTTTAGGAAATCTCCGCCTGAACCTGGGCAAGAAGCTCAATTTGATCGATCCGGATGCCCTGGCTTTCACGTGGATCACGGAATTTCCGCTGATGGAATATTCTGAAACCGAAAAGCGCTTCATGTCCACGCACCATCCGTTCACGTCGCCGTTTATCGAAGATATTCCGCTCATGACCTCCGATCCTGGCAAAGTCAGGGCCAAAGCCTACGACCTGGTCCTGAACGGCTCCGAAATCGGCGGCGGCAGTATTCGTATCCACCGCAAAGACGTGCAGTCACAGGTCTTCAGTGCATTGGGATTGAGCGACGAAGATGCCCGGGTAAAATTCGGATTCCTGCTGGATGCACTCGAGTGCGGCGCCCCCCCTCACGGAGGACTGGCCTTCGGTTTGGACCGGCTCACCATGATCATGACCAAGGCGGAATCGATTCGCGATGTCATTGCCTTCCCGAAAACACAAAAGGCCGCGGATCTCATGTCGGATGCCCCATCCAGAGTCAGCATCGAACAGCTGATGGAACTTTCTTTAAAGATTGTCTGAAATCCGACGAGTCTTTCAGTAATCATCAAACAGCGTCCATTGTTCAAATGGGCGCTGTTCGTCTTTTGAGGACAGGGGCGCTATTTCGCTTATAAAACGCGAAGGGCTGAGCGTCAGGGTGCCCGCGGAACGGGTATAGTCCAGAACGGGTGAAGAAAGATAGAGCTGATCCTTGGCGCGCGTCACAGCGACATAGAAGAGCCTTCTTTCCTCTTCTTCGCCTCCCGGTTCCTTGAGCGCGCGCGAAAGCGGAATCATGCCGTCGGCGCACCAGATCAGAAAGACATAGGACCATTCCAATCCCTTGGCCTGATGGATCGTGGATAAGATAACCTTATCGGCCTGCTGCTCTTCCACCTCTTCCTCTTTGGACATATTGGTGAGCAGCGCCAGTTCGTTCAGAAAATCATCCATCCGCTCGAACTTCGCCGCAAAATTCCCCAGCTGGATTAAATCTTCTTCGCGCGCCGATGCGTCGGAATAGGTATCCTGAAGATACGTCCGGTAGTCTCCTTTGTTTAACAGCAGATCGATGATTTCTTCCGGTGTGCGATCCGGGACATCCAGCGAAAGTAATGTTATCAATATTTTCCGGCACTGGAGAACACCTTGTTGCGCTGTTTTAGGTACGGCTTTCACAAATGCGTCCGTCAAGAATGACTCCAGCGGATTATCCTGATCGGCAATCCGGCTCCAGATCTTTTCAAACGTCGCCTTGCCAATTTTGGGATACATCGTGAGAATACGACGCCAGGCGAGTTCATCCCGGAAATTGATCAAAATCCTCATGTAAGATGTCACATCCTTGATATGCGCCTGCTCAAAAAAACGGATGCCGGAGCGAATGTCAAACGGAATATCGCGTCTGACGAACTCCATCTGCACTTCCATCGAATGATAATGGGCGCGATAGAGAACGGCCATCTCACTGAAAGGTACGCCGCTTCGCGACAATTCGGCAATGCGTTGAGCGACAAAGTCCGCCTGTTTCAAGACGTTCTCAGCGGAAACCATAACCGGCCGCATGCCCGCGTGGCGGACGGCCTTCAAGGACTTGGGAAACTGGTTTTCGTTATTATTGATGCTCAAATTCGCGAGATGCAGAATTTCCGGCGTGCTGCGGTAATTGATTTCCAGCTTGAAAATTTTGCAATCGGGATACCGTTCGGGGAAATGGATAATGTTCTCGAAGTTGGCGCCGCGAAAAGAATAAATGCTTTGTGAATCGTCCCCTACAACCATCAAATTGCGGTTCTCCGACGCGAGCAGATCGATGATGTCGGCCTGAATGATATTGGTATCCTGGTACTCATCGACCAGGACCTGCTGAAAACGATGTCCCAGCGTTTGCTGAACGTCGGGATGTTCCCGAAGCACACGGCGGAAGTTGATCAGCAGATCGTCGAAATCCATGACGCAGAGATCTCTCTTCTTCTGCTCATAGCGACAGGCGATTTCATGAAGCTCCGGGCTCAGGTGCAGAAAAAACGGGTATCGTGAGGCAATCACGTCTTCCAGCGTCATCTCCGTGTTCAGCGCCAGGCTGATCATTTCGGCGATGATATTGTTCTTGGGGAATTTGGTGAGTTTCGTATCAATTTTCAATTCGGCCATTGCCGAGGCAATAATCTGCCGCGCATCTTCACTGTCGACGATCGAGAAGCTGTTTTGATATCCCAGACGAAAAGCGTAGCTGCGGAGAAAACGATGGGCGATGGAGTGAAATGTGCCGCCGACGATTTTCCCGGTGAAGCAATGGGCAAGACTCTCCACCCGATTTAACATGGAGCGGGACGCCTTGTTCGTAAATGTCGCGAGGAGAATATTTTCCGGACGATATCCCGATTCCAAAAGATGCGCCACCCGGTAGGTCAAGGTCCGCGTCTTGCCGCTTCCCGCTCCCGCAAGAACGAGAAGCGGCCCGCCTTCTTCCATGACCACTTGGTATTGTTCCGGGTTCAGCTCTTTTTCATACTCAATCATTTAATTATTGAGGGTTCAGGCTTTCAGCGCCTTCTTTATTTCGTCAACGGTGGACTGGGACGAAAGAGACAGGAATGTTTTCAATAATCCCTCTTTTTCGTAAAACCCGATCAGCGGCGCCGTCTTCAGATTGTATGTTTCCAGACGGTTGGTAATGGCCTCTTCCGTTTCGTCATCCCGCTGAATCGTCTGATGATCACAGAGTTTGCACGTGCCGTCTTCTTTCGGGGGATTGCTCTTAATGTTGTAAATAGCCTGACAAGCCGGATTGCAGCAGGTCCTTCTGGTCGTCAGGCGGTCCAGGATGACATCGCGCGGCACATCCAGATTGGCCACAAAATCCAGTTTGATTTTCAATTTGGCAAGCAGTTTCTTAAGGTCCTCCGCCTGCGGGATCGTCCGCGGAAATCCATCCAGGATGAATCCCTTCCGGCAATCCGGTTCCTGAAGCCTTGCTTCCATGATTTCCATGATCAGAGAATCTGGAACCAGATCCCCCCGATCCATATATGATTTGGCCTTTTTTCCAAGGGCGGTGCCTTCTTTGACTGCGGACCGCAAAATATCGCCCGTGGATATCTGGACGGATCCGTCAAATTCCGTAAGCAACTTGGCTACCGTGCCCTTGCCGGCCCCCGGCGCACCCAATAAAATTATCCTCATCTTATTATCCTCCCAAAGCTCTATGATGATCAAATACTGTAAGCTGCCGGGCTTATAATGCAAAATCTATTGATGGTCAAGCTAATTAAGGCTTTCCGCCTTTGGGCGGGTCCAGTTGAATTTCGAATATCTTCGGCCAGTATTTGCCGGTTACAAAGATTCGGTCTCTTCCCGCATCATAAGCGATACCATTTAGAACATCAACCGGGACATCATGCGAAAGATAAGTACGAAGAACGGATAAATCTACCCAGCCTGTGACTTTTCCGCTTCGGGGAGAAATTTTCACGATCACGTCTTCGGCAAATATGTTCGCCCATATTTCACCCTTGATAAATTCGAGTTCATTCAGGCCGTCAACGGGGGCATCTCCGTCATGAACATGAATTTCCCGAACGACTCCAAACGTATCGGGTTTGCGAACCGTAATGATTGACGAGCCATTACTCATCAGCAGATATTTGCCGTCGGTGGCCAGTCCCCACCCCTCTCCACGATACTTCATTTGGCGGATGGATTGGAGAGAGCCGGCATCATAGACCAGGAGGGTTTCATTCCTCCATGTCAATTGATAAATTCTATTTTTTAGAACGGCAGCTCCTTCGCCGAAATAGTATTGATCGATTTTTACCTCCTGCAACGTCTTTCCCGTCCGGAGCTCCTTTTTTGACAACAAAGATTTCCCATTCAGCCCGGTCGATTCGTAAAGATAATCCTCATGAAAAAACAAACCCTGCGTGAAGGCGCTGGAATCATGCGGGTAAATATGTTTAACTTTTGCAGACATTATCGGAGCTCTGGTCTTCAGCAGAGCAAACAGGCGAAACTGACTTTGCGCCGCGCCGCCGGCATGCCCTGCACAAGGTAAGAACACGGATGTCACCAGAAAGAACATCATGATCAACAGCCAGGGCTCTCGGACATCCATTCCTGTTTTTCGATCAAAGGGTCCTTGCGGCATGAAAATACCTGTTATTTCCCATATCAGTCGTTTCCGTCTCTATATAATAATTTCGCCCGGCAATAAAGC